>SHLT01000091.1 GCA_004282875.1 Chromatiales bacterium
TGCGTCGATCAACTCGACGATCTCGTCGCGCGTATAGCTGTGCTCATGACCGATATTGAAGCTCAGTAGCTCTTCGGTTGCCTTGGCTATGGTCCAGCCCGCCTCGACCTGGCGAGGTACGACCAGGTAGCGGTCGCGGGGATTGTCCTCGAACAACGCCTGCTGGACTGCGCGCGCGACCGCGTCCGGTGGCGTACCCTCGTTTTCGACACCGGCCTCAAGCCGTTCTTTACAGCTTGAGAGCATCTGCTGTCGACGATCTTCAAACAGACCCCAGTCATCGGCATCCGTATCCGCCACCATGCGCTTGCAACGCGTCAGGCCGATCTCCGAGGCGAAGTTGCCGGGGTTCACAGCCGCCACGTGCACGCCGAACCTCTCCAGCTCTCTGGAAAGCGCATCCGTCATGGCCTCGAGGGCGTGCTTGCTGCCTGCGTACATGCCGTAGCCGCCGCCTGACAATACGCCAGAGATGGAGCTGATATTGATAATGCGACCTTCGGATTCGAGGATCATGGGAGCGAATGCCTTGGTCACTCGAAACACACCAAAAACGTTGACGTCGAACAGGAACTCGAGGTCGTCAATATCAGCCTCGATCATGGGTGCGACTACGTTGACGCCTGCGTTATTTACCAGCCCCCACAGCCCACGTCCTTCTTTCTCGATCAGCGCAACCGCCGCGTCAACCTGGTCCTGTTTCGTGACATCGAGGCGCACCGCCATGATGTTTTCAATCTTGTTGAGCTCCGCCATGTCGGCGTCCTTGCGTGCGCCGGCATAGACAAAGTAACCGGCTGCCGCGAGGTGCTCTGCGGTGACGCGGCCGATACCGGTCGTGGCGCCGGTGATGAGGATGGCTTTTTGATCGCCGTGGTCATCCGCTGCGACGGGCGCGAACGGCAGCAGCAAAGCGAAAAGTGCAATAGTCGATATGAAAACCTTCAAAGTCTCTCTCCCGGATCCCTGTTCGATTAGCGTGATAATTCCTGTTTTGGCGCCGGCATGTCACGTCCGCCTTGGTGCAGCACGAGCCCCGTCACATTGCCCGCATCGTCTGTCGTAAACGTGAGCTGGGCGTCCACGACCGTGTAGAAGAATTCCGTCTCGGATTCCGGGAACACCTGGTAATTGTCCTGCCCGGTTGCCTGGACCCACAGTTCATCGTTCTCCACGGTAACCGTAAGTGCGAAATCCGGCGACAGCGGGTAAAAGCCGACGTACGTCTCGAGAACCTCGGTTGATACGGGTACTTCGACTCGCCTGGGTGGCGGCAGCGTGAGCGGAAATTCAGGGTTGATCAGGTGCAGGCCGATGTCATCCGTATCGTGAGTCGAATTCGTCAGTACGACCGCGCCGACACCGCTCACCGAATCAAAACCGGCAAATGCGTGATACCCACCCGTACCGCCGTTGTGCCATACCACCTGGTTGCGCCCAATGCTCAGGATGATCCAGTTGAGGCCGATATCGACATTGCCGTTGAGATTGGCGCGCGGCTGGTGCGTCACACGCATGGCTTCTTCGAGCGGCGATTCCGCGGGGCCCGTATTGGCCGCGATGAACGCCAGCATGTCACGCACGTTCGAACGCAGCGCACCCGCGCCCTCGAGCGTGGCAATGTCCCAGTTGGCTGCCGCGTTGCCGGCCATGTCGTGACCCTGCACCAGCCAGTGACGCATATCGTCACTCAAGGCAATCCCCGTGCTGCTCATGCCGAGCGGCTCGAGAATGCGCTCACGCACAAGGTCCTCGTAGGAGCTCCCGGCTGCACGCGCAAGCACATGCCCCAGCAGGCCTACCGAGAGATTCGAGTATTCGCCCTGCGCGTCGATGTCGCGTCGCAACTCGTGCGTGGACAGGAATTCATAGAGCTGTTCCACGGTGTAATCCGCATACGGATTGGCTGGATCGGCAGGGTTGAAGTTATCCGGCATCCGCGGCAACCCCGAGCGATGCGTCGACAGGTCGAGTAGTGTGATATCCCTGCCACCACGCGCCGGCATGGTGACTTCATCCGCCGGCAGGTACTTCGCTACCGGGTCGTCGAGCGCCACCTCGCCTCGGGCCACCATGTCCGCAAGCAGGATGCCCGTGAAAGCCTTGGTGATCGAACCGATCTCGAAGACAGACTCCTCACCAAGAGGCTGCGCGCCGGGGCCCGGCTCGCCCGCTGCGAAAACGCGCGTCGAGCCGTCTGCCTCCATGACACCAACCACGATGCCGACGGCACGCTCTTCGTCAACGCGCGACTGGATCAGCGCCTGGATGTCCGCGTCCGGCGGGAAATGCTGTTGCGCCGTTGGCTCTTCTTTCGCGCAGCCGGTGAGTGCAAATAGCAGCAGCCCTGCCAGAATGTAACAGTATCGAGTCATCGTGGTCCTTTGTCTCTGCGACGCGCGCTTCGCGCCCGCTGTTCGTACGGACATGTACGTAAGTGCAGAACTTGGAGCCCTGATTTTGGGTCAAAGCTCAGGTCATCGTTTATCTTGCAGGGGAATAGTGCCATGCCAGTCAATCGATTGTCTCTCGTGTCCGGCTTACTGTTGACGGCTCTTTTTGCCAGCACGGCCACCGCACAAAGCAACGCCTATGTATTCGGCGCCATCGGCAATACGAACACGGACGTCGCGCTTGGCGTCCTGAACCGTGTGGATGACGACAACAGTAGCTACAAGCTGGGCGCTGGTTACGCGTTCACACCCAACGTGTCGCTCGAGTTCGCCTACCAGGATTTCGACCGTCATAACGGCCAGACGGATTGTCCGCCGGACTTCGCGTGTCTCGTGATTCCTGTCGCGGCGCGTGCCGATCTGACGGCCTTTTCGCTGGCGGTGCTTGGCAGCGTGCCGCTTTCCGACCAGTTCAGCGCGTACGGCAAGCTCGGGGTTTTCAGCTGGGATGTTAAGTTCGAGGGTTTCTCGTCACCCTTCGACGACTCCGGCGAAGACCTGCTCTACGGCGTCGGTCTCAAGTGGTCCATCGATGACAGCTGGAAGGTGTTCGCGGAATACGAGAGGGTCGAACTCGATCTGGATACGGCCCAGCTCGGTGTGAGTTTCCATTTCTGATCTTTCCCACTAATCCGGTATCCTGCGCCGACGCGCCGCGGAATATCGAAGCATGAAAGCGATCACCTATTCAGACTACGGACCACCCGACGTTCTGCAGATCGAGGACGTGCCGGCACCCGTGCCGAAGGACGATGAAGTCCTGATTCGGGTTCGTGCAGCCGAGGCAACGAAGTCCGATACGGAGATGCGGAGCTTCCGCTTTGCCGTGAACTGGTTCTGGCTGCCCTTGCGACTCGCGATTGGCGTACGCAAACCAAGACGAAAAATCCTCGGCGGCTACTTCGCCGGCGAGGTCGTGGCGCTCGGGAAAGACGTGACGCGGCTTACTGTTGGCGACGAGGTCTACGGAACGGCCGGTGTCCGCTTCGGTGCGTATGGCGAGTACGTCAGCCTGCCGGCGCGCTATACGATTGTCCCCAAGCCGACCAACATGAGTTTCGCCGAAGCGGCGGCCGTGCCGCTGGGCGCGCTTAACGCACTGCATTTCCTGCGGCTTGCTGAGATTCGAAAAGGCGAGAAGGTGCTGATCAATGGCGCGGGCGGCAGCATCGGCGCGTACGGAATTCAGATCGCCAGGACCATGGGCGCGAGAGTGACGGCCGTGGACAAAGGTATCAAGGAGGATTTCGTCCGGCGCATGGGGGCGGACCACTTCGTCGATTACACGAAGGAGGACTTCACCGCGGCGGGCCAGACTTATGACGTCATCTTCGACATGGTCCCCGGCAGCTCGTATTCAGGCTGCGTCCGCTTGCTCAATCCCAACGGACGTTACCTGACCGGCAACCCAACGTTCTCGTTCATGCTGCGCTCGGTTTTCACGACCTGGTTTTCCGACAAGACTGTTCTCTTCAGATTCGCCCGGGAATCCGAAGAGGAGCTACTGTCCCTCAAGGCGATGATTGAGGCCGGGGAGATCGGCTCGATCGTCGAAAAGGTCTACCCGATGGAGCAGGCCGCCGAGGCGCACCGGCGCGTCGATACCGAGGAGCGGCTGGGTGCGCTCGTGGTTGCGATAGGTGAGTAGCGTACCTCAGAAAATACAGTGTTAGCGGGAGCCCGCGAGCCGCACAACACAGACCATCGAACGTGATGCAAGCGCGGAAACTTTGCCTACGTTTCCGCGGTGGCTAGTGCGTAGGCTGAGATTGTGGACAATGCATCATGCGTCGCCCAGATCGGGCGTTGTAGATCGCCCCAATTCCACAAACCCTGCTCATTGCTCTCGGCAAGCTCGTCGACACACTTTCCTAACCGCGGCCGTATTGCAAACTCGTTGGATGTCAGGAGCGCGCGCGCGACCCATGTCTTGGTGAAGTGTTTAACCACGAGATTGCAGTACTTGGTTCCGTATTTCCTATTTATATCCTCCGTGGTATCTGCCCAGGTATCGCGGCGCGCAAGCCACCGAAGCGCCTGTTCGACAGACGCTGCATCAGCACCTAACTGTCCATCTGTATCGTCGTAGGCTCTGCGCAATGCCAGTATCGCCATAGCAGAATGCAAGACCGAGGGCTCGCGCCCTGCTTGCACGTGGCTTTCGCCTTCTTCCGTTATCGCACGTCGCGGCCAATGGAGGTAATGACCGTCTTCGCTGACGTATGCCGACGATTCAATCGTATCTATGATCTGCGAAAGCCTGGGCGAATCGGGCTTCGCTGCGCGAAGCGCCTCTGCGACCAGACAAAGCGTGAATAGATAGGAAGGCTGTATTGGCGCGTCCTCATCGCCAAGCAGGCTTTCAAGAGTGCCGCCCAACTCGATAAGCGTTGCGCTATTCACCCAGTGTCGAAGACCCAGGATTACGAACGCAGTCGGTTCAAGTTGACTGTCCTCGGCCATCTGTGAACTCGCGCTCCACCCGCCATCGACCGTACTTCGCATTTCCAGGAGCGTGGTAACTGCGTCATCCACAACTTGCCTTGCTCCCTGGCGCAATGCACCCGTCATGTGAAGTATGCGAAGTCCGTAGGCCGTCGCGACGGTGCTCACGCGGTCTTCATCCAGCTCATGACTCCACCCGGCCCAACTTGTATCCCGGTCCGACTCCATTCCGCGAACGTAGCGCATGAGTGCGTTCTCGGAATCTCGAAACATCTTCGCAATATCGAGCGATCGCGGCCCACGAACGCTTCTATCAAAACCTCCGGATCTGGGAACAACAATGCCGGGGTGACGCCGCGCATTTTCCACAATACTTTTGGGATTACCTTGCGGCTCGAGGACGACGAACGAAGCTTCTACCAGGCGAGCGGAGATATCGTAATCGACGACATAAAAACCGGCACTCTTGCCTGTGGCCTCGCCACCGCCAATGGTTCCTCCTGATAGCACAAGCTGCGCCTGGTCGTTCAGGCTGGTTCCACTCGAGAATGGCTCCGGATAGTGCTTGTGCCCATGTAAGATCATGTGAAATGCTGCTTCAGTCAGCTCTTTGACGAAACGTCCCGCGTTGGTCGGTACGTCAAACTTTTTGACTTCCTCGATGGGCAACGGGACAACGTGATGATGCAATACTGCCACCTTTAGCGCGTCCTCGAGCTCATCTCCCGCGAACCCCCGCAGCATGTTCATGATTCCATGAAATAGACCAAGCTCTCCAGGTTGAATACGTGCCGGATCAATACTCAGCTCGCCCTCATAGGCTTTCAGGACGGCTTCAAAATCCTTTTTGTACTTTGATCGGGCGCTCCGGAGTGACTCGACCGCAGCCCGCGTATTTGCATCAATCTCTATATGGCTTCCCGACACACTCGCAGAGTTAAAGGCATAAATCAGGAGGTTGCGATCTCTATCGAATACGAAAGGAAACGGCAGGCAGGCGCCACTCTCATCGACGACATCGTGAGCAAATGCACCCCATAGGCGCGAGTGTTCTGCTGACTCCAATGCGGTTTGGAGGTTGCTCAGGATAGTACTCTGGTCTGGGTCATGCGAAGGGAGCCAGGGACGGACGCAGCGCTCTCCCATGAAGCGATGATAGTTTTTCCAGCGCGCTTCAGCGTCCACCACCTCAGGCAGGCCACTCGCGCGCGTCACATCGTGATTTCCCGGTACTGCGACGATTGCATCCCGGGAAAGACCCAGCTGGTTTTCCATCCAGTCCAGGAGCTCAACCGTCGATTTGAAGCCGTCTTTGCGACCCGCAATCGTAAGGTCTCCTGAAATAATGACGTAGTCCGGTACCTGGTCGAGCTCACCCAGAATAGACTTTAGGCGGTCTTTTCGCGTCTCATGCTGCATCGTGGATATGAAGGTCTTCCACTCCACGTCCTCTTTTGATCGCTCCCCGAAATGAAGGTCCGACAAGTGCAGCAACCTGATCCGGTTTGATGCACTCGTTTCGGTGTGTCGAGTTTCTGCCTGCGCATCTTGCAGCAATTGCAGTCTTGCCACACATAGGTGGTGGTCCAATCTCGAGCGATAGACCTGCACCCATTCTGTCTGCCAGTGACGACTGCATAGGAGCTGGTCGTTTATGGCACCTTCGGGGCGGGTAGGCTGGCGAATGAGTTTGCGCAAACGCCGATCGCCAAAGACTCTTGGCAACTGCGTTGCGTCGAGCTCGGCATTGAGGTCCACCCCACATACTGCAGGCGCATCTGAAGCCGACAAGAATGCGTCTTCAGCACTAGTGAAAATCTCGGCCGTTCGAGGATCGGAAAGCTTTACGCCGAATCGATGCAGTGGAAGAAGATGCCCACAGAAGAACCAGACTTTTTGACCGTCAACATTCAATAGCGCTCCGAGAATGCCTTTTTCGTGCGAAGCTTCGCCTGCCTCATTGGACAATTGGAGATTCGGCAACAGGAATTTCTCAGTTCGCTCTATCGGATACCGAGACAGGATCGCAATCCCGAGATCTTCACCGGGAATGAGATGAGATGGCGATAGCTGCCATTCAGCATGCGCCACGTACCCCAACTTCTCACGAAGTCGATGCGCCTGGGATGGCCTATCGTTTGGAAAACTCACTTCCTGAAGGCCGACCACACACGGCTGATAGATGGCCAGCCTTTCTTTAACGTAAGCTTCGCCCGGCTCGACATTTGGCGGCAGGCTGTGATCGCGATCTCGCAGGAGGCAACTGCTCAGATTCCAGGTTGCAACTGTCAGCTCAATGTCGTTTGCCATAATTTGCCCAATATTGACCATGAACTAGGAAATTAACTTACTGTCTCCAACCCGTCCGATCTTCTCCACGAGCTCGAGAAGCTTCAACCGATACTCTTGCATCGACATCTTTTGCAGGCTTTTGGGCTGCGGTGCCGCACCTGACGGTCGTATGTAATTATCCGCGACTGTCGATTCTGTCGCGCCCTGCAGCACCATAGTACAAGTACCAACCTTCGTTGATGAAGAAACCCGATGGAGAACGCCGCGTGGCTGAAAATACGTTTCGCCCGACTTGAGTATGAACGATTTAGTCATGTCTAAATCGCACGAAGCACCTTCGGAAAACGAAAACGAACCCTGATTTTGACGAAGGTACTCGATCTTGCGATAGCTCGTGCCCGATTCCGCCCGTTCAAACTCCTCGCAATTTAGACTTCCAAAAACGATATGCGAGGCAAAATCCCAACCATGGTTGTGAATGTCCGACTCGCTGCCGGACCCTTCTTCCAGCCAGTGATGAAGGCGGAGTTCGTAAGGTACCGGAAACTCGTTTGGAGAGATCAAGACCAGTTTGTCGTAGCCGTTCGGATGGCGGTATGACTTGGTGGCCATGTCACGTAACGCGACGTCATTCTCCGCCAGGGAGTAGAGGAAATCTGAGAACGCCCCTGCCTCCAGCAGCTTCTCTAGAACTACAACCAGATCGCGCGGACTCCGATCCGGTGAAAGAACGTCGATCAGGTGTTCTTGATAGATCAAAGTTATCCGGGCTCCTCAATACGTTCTACTGTAGCCTTTCCGGCACGGCTTTCCACGTTCCCTGATGATCTCACACGTAGACTCGTTGTGAAGCCGCACAAATGGGCTGGCAGGCAACAGCTAAATCTCCTGGTTCGCTTTGCCCGTCGTATCTGCCCAACACGAGGCCGTGTTCTGATGCTGCAAGCGCAGCAACCAGACCACCACCGCAACACCAATCGTAGCGACAGCCGCCAGGAACAGGAAGTAGTGCTGGTGGCCGACAGGTCCCGGGTTCGCATCGAGGATACGCCCCGTGATCGGCCCGAAGAAGATCTCGGGCGTATAACCTATAAAGGACACGGTGCCGGCGACGGCGCCTGTCAGGTACGGCGGTACCTGGTTCTCTTCGAGTAACGCGAAGTAAACGCCGCGCAGCATGAACACGGCGGCTACGCTGACGAACAGGTTGCCGTAGATAATGTAGAGCCCGGCGCCAACCGGCATCGAGACCGCCAGCGCCCCGTAAGAAATAACGAGTAGTACGAAACAGGCGCCGACCGTCTTCCCGGCGGCCCAGCGATCGGCAATCAAACCCGCTGCAATGGCAGCAACCGGTCGTACGTACGTTGCGAAGGCCGTGATCTTCGCGCCATCGACTTCGTTCATGCCGAGCACCTGCACGGCATACAACGAGTAGTTGTCGACACCCTTGTAACCACAGTAGGCGCAGATAATCACGGCGGCCTGCGCCCAGACGAGAGGACGGCCGAGCACCGTGACGGCATTGCGAAACAGCGCGCGGGTCGAGTCACCAATGTGTTTGACCGACGGGATGACGAACCACGTCAGTGCTGCCGCAGCCAGCGTAACGCCTGAATAAAAGAAGATGACCGAACGGAACGCTGCCTTGCGCTCTTCGTTGTTGAGCTGGTCCAGGTTATCGGGCAAGAGCGATGCCAGCAGGACCACGCCCAGTGATGCGAGCGATGCTGCGACGAGCCCGCGCCCGCCTTCAAGAATCCCGAACGCCATGCCCTGCTCGTCGTGCCCTCCCCATTCACGGGTGGCACGAATCAGCGCGGCCCAGAACAGCAGGATCGTCGTGACGCCCCAGTACCCGAACAGCAGCGCGAGACCGACAGTTCCCGGGTACGTCGCCATGTACAGGCCGCCCGCGCTGGTCGTGATCAGCGATGCTGTCAGCAAGCCTCTTGCGGAAAACCGATCTGCCAATGCGCCGCCAGGGAAGTAAGATATCATCGCCATGAGGCCGTACACGGCGAAGAAATCGCCCAGCTGCGTGTTGCTCAGCTCGAAGGCTTCGAGCAGGGTCGGGCGAAAAAACCGCGTGGTGTGAAACGGGAGCAGGAACACGATTTCGCCTGCGAACACGAGCGTCAGCATGAGCATGAAGCGCGAAAACATCGACATACCATACAGGATCGCTCGAGGAGAGGATTGATGACACGAATCTCACTGGTCGCAATGTTGTTGGCATCGAGCCTTGCAACAACGGCAATCGCGGACGCACCGGGCACGATGCGCGTCGACTATTTCCACAGCGGCAACCAGGAAACCGAGATGTTCTCGCTCGATCAGGTGGTGATCGAACCACTGCCGTGGACGGGCAACATGGCGCAGCCGCTCGACAAGACCTCGCGCGGCAAGTACCTGTTCGAGGTCGTCGACCCCGAGAGCGGCAACATCGCCTGGTCGCGCAGTTTCAGCAGCATTTACGGCGAATGGGAAACGATCGGCGAGGCCCGCCTCATCAACCGCTCGTTCCACGAGTCGGTGCGGTTTCCGGCGCAGGAGTCGGTGTTCGAACTCGTGATGAAGAAGCGCGGACCGGGCAATGAGTTCGTTGAGGTCTGGCGTATTAAGCTCGACCCGAGCGACGTACTCGTACACCGCGAGTCGCCCATGTATGCCGATAACGTCGTCGCGATTCACAAGAGCGGCGACCCGGCGACCAAGGTCGACCTGCTGCTTATGGGTGACGGCTACACGGCCGACGAGCAGGAGGCGTTCATCGCCAAGGCGAGAGAGCTCACCGACATCCTGTTCGCAACCTCACCCTTCAAGGAACGCATGGATGACTTCAACGTCTGGGCCGTGGCACCGCCGGCGGCCGAGTCGGGTGTCTCCCGCCCATCGACGGGCACGTTCCGGGATTCGCCGATCGGCGCGACCTACGATGCATTTCGTTCGGAGCGCTACGTGCTGACCTTCGACAACAAGTCGATGCGCCGCATTGCATCATCGGCACCCTACGATTTCATCGAGATACTGACAAACACCGAGACTTATGGCGGCGGCGGCATATACGGGCTCTACAGCACGGCGGCGGCCAACAGCGAATGGGCGCCCTACCTGTTCGTGCATGAATTCGGCCATCACTTTGCCGGACTCGCGGACGAGTACTACACGAGCTCGGTCGCCTACGAGGCGCCGGCCGAGATCACCGAGCCGTACGAGCCCAACGTAACCGCCCTGCTCGACCCGGATAGCCTCAAGTGGAAGCGCCACGTGGCACCAAACACGCCGTTGCCGACCTCGTGGCCCAAGGAGAAGTTCGAGAAGCACTCCATCGCCTACCAGGAGATTCGCCGCCAGATGCGGGCCGACAACGTTCCCGAGGCCGAGATGAACAAGCTGTTCCGCGACAACCAGGAATTCGTCGAGAAGCTGTTCGATGAGTCCGGACGCAAAGATGTCGTGGGCGCCTTCGAAGGCGGCAACTACCAGGCAACCGGCTACTACCGCTCAGAACAGAACTGCCTGATGTTCACGCGAACAGAGGCATTCTGCCGGGTTTGCGCCGAGGCGATTGAGAAAGTAATCGACGAATATACCGTTCACGAGTAATCAGCTATGCGCATGCACACAGTTATTGCCATTATTTTTTTCGCTTTGTCGACACTTGCGCAGGCCGCGCCAGACTCGAAGTCTTTTGGCGCGCTACCTGATATCTACGATGCGGCGATATCGCCGGACGCCAGCCAGATTGCAATGGTCATGAACGTCGATGGCGTCCTCGCCATCCGCGTCCTGCGCATTGACAACCTCAACGAGCCGATCCGTGCGGTAGGGCTCGACGATGGTGTGAAACCGGGCTGGATCCGGTGGGCGAACAATGATCGCGTTCTCGTTAAGTTGTCGAAGTACGAAACAATCTATGGCGGCGCGGGGTGGGCATCTTTCATCTACACACTTGATGCCAACACAATGCAGGGAAAGATCCTGGTAGAGCCCAAAGACATACTGCGGCAGGACAATGCCTACGTGATCGACTTTCTTGAGGACGATCCCGATCACATACTCATGGCGTTCTCCGACCGGACGCAGATGCGGGACGACATCCAGCGCGTCAACGTTGAGACTGGAAAATACGCGCGTCTGAAGCGCGGCCTTGAGGGAGTGCAATACTGGCACACCGATCAACGCGGGGAACCACGAATTGGGCAAGGTCGCATCGACAAGGTCGGCGATGATTTTGAGTGGCGACTGCTGATCCGCGACGTCAATGCCGACAAGTGGCGGCCGTCCAAAGAGTTCCCAGGCCTCGATCCGGATACGTTGATTATTGGATTCAATGAGAACCCGAACGAGCTGTTGATTGGCTACCGCGGCGAAAAGGATACGCTGGGTATTTACGTCTATGACCTTGATAACAAGCAAATCGGCGAACAATTATTCCACCACGATGAGTATGACGTCAGCGGTGTGGTCAGAAACGTTGACGGTGAAATGATTGGTGTTCGATACGTTGCTGACATCCGCGAAACTGTGCTGTTCAAAGATCACGATTCGCACCTTGGCCAGATTCGCATGGCCTTCGGTGATTACGATGTGAGCTTTGTCGATCAGTCGAGCGATGAAAGCCGACTCATCTTCAGGATTTCGAGCGCCAGCGACCCGGGCTCCCTGCTGCTTTCAGATCGGCGCAACAACAAAATCATGAGAATCTCGCAAAACCGCAGCCGACTCGCGGCCGGCGACATGGGCTCGGTAGTCGCAACCCGATACGAAGCGCGTGACGGCACGGAAATCCCGATCTACATTACCCTCCCGCCGACGATCCGCAGCCTCGCGGCGGCGAAAGGAGTACCAACGATTGTTTTGCCTCATGGCGGTCCGTATTCGAGGTCGTACCGGCGTTTCGATTACTTTTCTCAGTTCTTCGCCACACGCGGCTACGTGGTCGTGCAAATGAACTTTCGAGGCTCGGCGGGATATGGCGAAGAGTACGAAGAAGCCGGCCGTTCTGATTGGGTCTTGATGCAAGAAGACGTTGAAGATGCGACGCGATGGGTATTGCAGAACGGCATCGCAGATCCCGACCGCACGTGCATCGCCGGTTGGTCCTACGGTGGTTACGCTGCCTTGATGGGATCGATCAAGAATCCCGAGCTCTACTCATGTGCAATTTCGATTGCCGGCGTAACCGACGTGCAGCGCCTTGCGTCGGCCCAGCGGGACTTTCGTTTCGGGAGGACCGCAGCCAGGAAGTTCATACTCAGCGGCTTTGAAGACAAGCAGGCAATGCGGGATAACTCGCCGGCCCGACGCGCCGACGAACTGACAGTACCGCTATTTCTTGCCCATGCGACCGAAGACCTCAGTGTACCGTTCAACCATTTTCGATGGATGCAAAAAGCACTCGGAAAGAATGACACCAAGGTAGAGTACCTTGAGGTCAAGCGTGACGATCATTACTTTTCGGAGCAGAAGAACCGCGAGGCACTATTTATGGGTCTGCATGAGTTCCTGGAATCTACCAATGGCCCGAGTGAATTCGCGAATTAGGCGCGGGATATAATGAAAATTCTCGGGGGGGTGAAGGTTTGATGCCAGTAAGATACGTAAAGATATTTCTTGTGCTCGCCGTCGGCTTTTGGGGCCTGGTTGGAGTTGTTGGCAATCTCTCACATGTGTCGGATGTGTATAACACCGTGCGCGAGGTTACGTCGATGTCCGGCGTGCCAGAAGGCGTCGGCCCACCATGGCGGACCTCCAATGCACTCGTCGTCTGGCTGGGGGTCGCTACGATCATACTCGGCAAGCTCGCCGCGGTGATGGGCGGTGTCGGTGGCATAGCGATGTGGCGTAACGTCAACGCATCGGCGAGCGACTTCAACCGGTCGAAGAAATGGGCGATCGCTGGCTGCGCACTGGCTTTCGGCCTGCTCATGTTCGGTTTCACGATCGCTGCGGAAAGCACGTTCTTTATGTTCTACAACGGGCAGCTTGAAGGAGCCGGAGCGCTGGCATTCCGGTTCGGCGGATCGTTTGCACTGGTCACGATAATTGTGGCGCAGCCGGAACCTGATTAGTCAGAAACGCAGCGGCAGTACTCTACGACCCGCCCAGGTAATTCGAGACAGCGATCTCGGGGTCCTTGTCTGTCGATACCAGGGCTTTGATACCCTTCCTCTCAAGGCGCTGCGCCAGGCCTGACCCCATGCCGCCGGTGATCAGAACATCGACATCGTCCAGCGGATGGGCGTCGTGAGGCGAACTATCGTGGAACGCCTGCTCTTTCGGCAGTTCCAGAAGCTGTTTGTCGACAACCTTGTCGCCCTCAACATCGAATACCCAGAACTTCCTGCATCGGCCGGCGTGTTCTGTAACGTTCTTTCGGTTTTGACTTGTGACTGCAATTTTCATGTCTGTCTCGTGGTTCGGAAGAGCAGAAGGAACCCCCTCCTGTCCCACTGAAATGGGTACGCGAAAGACGTTTTCAAACCTTTCGACTACCTGACGGAATCCGAGCGTAGCGACGTAGCCCTGCACCCGATCGACGCGCTTACGCGCGGTATGCGCGGAGGCGATCGAGAAGGTTACTGACAAATATACCGTGCACTA
>SHLT01000180.1 GCA_004282875.1 Chromatiales bacterium
TGAAAGGAAAATTCCTGCTCGCCATCGACCAGGGCACCAGCAGCAGCCGCACGGTTATCTACGACCACGATGCGCGCATGGTGACCAGCGCACAGCAGGAGTTCCCGCAAATCTATCCGCAGCCCGGCTGGGTCGAGCACGATCCCGAGGCAATCTGGGATTCGGTGACGGCCGTGACCCGCGATGCGCTGCAGAAAGCCGGCGCAGGGGCCCGCGACATTGCCGCGATCGGGATTACGAATCAGCGCGAGACCACTCTGATCTGGGATCGCGACACCGGGGAGTGTGTCTACAACGCCATCGTCTGGCAGGACCGCCGCACCGCCGAGTATTGCCAGGGCCTCAAGGACCAGGGCAATGAGGATTCCGTCAGCCGGATAACGGGTCTGCGCCTCGATCCGTATTTTTCAGGCACCAAGATTGCATGGATACTCGACAACGTTCCCGGCGTTCGGGAGCGAGCCGAGGCCGGCAAGCTGGCGTTCGGCACCGTTGACTGCTTCCTGCTGTGGCGGCTGACTGGCGGCCGCGTGCATGCCACCGATGCGACCAACGCGTCGCGCACATTGTTGTTCAACATCCATACACAGGCGTGGGACGATGACCTGCTGGACATGTTCTCCATTCCGCGCGCCTTGCTACCCGAGGTGCGCGACTGCGCGGCGGACTTCGGCATGGCTGTCGATGATTGCATGGGTGGCGAAGTTCCCGTGTGCGGTATGGCGGGAGACCAGCAGGCCGCTCTGATCGGGCAGGCGGGTTTCGAGCCCGGCATGACCAAGAGCACCTATGGAACCGGCTGTTTCGTGGTTGCGAATACCGGTCGCGAGGCGCTGCATTCGGAAAACCAGCTGCTGACCACGGTCGCTATGCGCATGGACGGCGAGGTGACTTACGGCCTCGAAGGCAGCGTGTTTGTCGCTGGCTCGGCGATGCAGTGGCTGCGTGACGAACTTAAGATCATTGACGCCGCGCCGGAATCCGAGGTGATTGCCCGGCAGCGCGGCGTCGTCGACGATGTGTATGTTGTGCCAGCGTTTGCCGGGCTCGGCGCACCGTACTGGGATCCCGACGCGCGCGGCGCCATTTTCGGGCTGACGCGTGGCAGCGGACGCGACGATATTGTGACGGCGACGTTGCAGTCGGTGGCGTTCCAGACCTGTGACCTGATCGATGCCATGTCCGAGGACGGCATCAAGCCCAGCATCATTCGCGTGGACGGTGGCATGGTCGCCAACGACTGGTTCCTGCAGTTCCTGGCGGATGTTCTCGATATCGCCGTCGAACGTCCCGACAATGTCGAGTCCACCGTACTGGGCGCCGCCTACCTGGCCGGGTACCAGGCCGGGATCGTGCAGTCTCCGGCCGCGATCGGAGAATTGTGGCAGCGCGATGCGTTGTTTGAGCCGCAAATGGAGGCCGCGCAGCGTGAGAGGCTGCTCAGCGGCTGGTCGGATGCGGTGCGCCGCGTTCGATCGGACACCTGATCTTGCTGCGAGCCCGCCAAAGAATCGGGAAGTATCGGATCCTGGCCCGGATTGCGTCGGGGCCGCTGGCCGACGTCTACCAGGCCTACGATACGATTCAGAAGGTCAAGGTTGCGCTCAAGATTCCCAAAGCCGACGAAAACACGGGCCACGAAGAGTTTCTACACGAGGTCCGCGTCGCCACAAAGTTACGGCATCCCAATATCCTGTCGGTCCTCAATGCGAGCTACATTGACGATCAGTTCGTCATTGCCATGGAACTCGGCGAAGAGTCCCTGGCAGACCGGATAGAGCGCCGCACCTCCACGGCCCGCAAACTCGATCTGGCCGGGCAGGGACTGGCCGCGCTGGCCCACGCGCACGAGCACAAGATCATTCATTGCGACATCAAGCCCGAGAATTTCATCCTGTTCGCGGGGAACCGCCTGAAGCTGGCGGACTTCGGCTTTGCGAAGATCAGCCTGCGCACGTTAAAAGCGTCCGGGTCGGGGACCATTGACTACATCGCGCCGGAACAGGCCATGGGGCGGCCGAAGTTCCAGTCGGATGTATTTTCGATGGGCCTGGTCCTGTACCGCCTGTTCTCGGGGGTCCTGCCCGAGTGGCCGTTCGATTGGCCGCTGGCCGGGCACGATAAATTAGAGGCGCGGGTCCGGCCCGAGCTCATTGAGATACTGAAGAAAGCGATCCAGCTCGATCCCGCGAAACGCTACCGCACGGCCGTGCAGATGTACGCCGATTTTGAGCGGGCAGACAGCCACGCGAGGAAACAGAAGCTTACGCGCGCGAAGAATGGCACCCGACGTGGCACGTCGTGGCGGCAAATTCAGTGGCGCGAGTTTCAGCGGCAGTTTCGCAAGCAGCTCGATACCCGGCATCATTGTCGCCGCTGCGAAGGTCCGGTGTCGGAGAGTATGCAAGCCTGTCCCTGGTGCGGTTTCGACAACCCGTCGCGCGGGTCCGAGACCCTCATGCCGGCGCATTGCCCGCGCTGCGAACGTGGCGTCAAGAATGACTGGGACTACTGTGCCTGGTGCTACGGCCCGGGCTTTGTCGAAGAAGCCGCGCGGCATTACCCGGACCAGCGCTACACGGGCAAATGCGCCAATGTGCGCTGTCGTGGCCCGCTAATGCCCTTCATGCGCTATTGTCCCCATTGCCGCATGAAAGTCCGCAAACCCTGGAAACTCAAGGGAAGCCGCCATTCGTGCAAGGCTTGCAACTGGGGCATCGCAAAAGACTACTGGAACTTTTGCGCCTGGTGCCGGGAACCGGTGAGACGCGAATGACGGGTGATGAGCCGACAGAACAGATAGAGACCCTGATCCTGAACGGCGCGTTCGAGCCGGACCAGGTGGCAGTGGACGTCGCCGGTGGCGAGGCAGTGGCGCGCTGCCAGAAGGATCCGGGCAAGGAAACCGAAAACGAAGATACGACCGCCATCATTCCCTACGGTCCGGGCGCGGCCGTGCTGGTGGTCGCCGACGGCGCCGGCGGGTTGCCGGCCGGCAAACGTGCATCGCTGACCGCGGTCACGACGCTCGCCACGGCGTTGCAGACAGCGATGGACAAAACCATGCTGCTGCGCACGGCCATCCTCAACGGAATCGAAGCGGCAAATGATGCCGTGCTGGCGCTCGCCAATGGATCGGCGACGACCATGACCGTCATTACGATTGAAGGCCTGGTCGCACGGTCCTACCAGATCGGTGATTCTGAAGCACTGGTCGTGGGGCAACGCGGTCTGATCAAGTTGCAGACCACGGCGCACTCACCGACGGGGTTTGCCGTCGAGGCGGGCTTCCTGGACGAGCGCGACGCGCTGCACCATGAGGATCGACATCTTGTCTCCAATTTCCTGGGCACCAGCGACATGCGCATCGATGTCGGTGCCGGGGTCGAATTACGGCCTCGTGATACTGTCCTGGTAGCAAGCGACGGGCTGACGGACAATATTCATCTCGATGAAATCGTGGAGTGCATACGTACCGGCGGTCTCGCAGAAAGTGTGGCCGAGCTGCTGACACTGGCGAACCGGCGTATGGCCGGACCGTCCGGGGGGCAACCCAGCAAACCCGACGATTTGTCGTTGATTTTGTTCCGCAAGCCCGGCAGCGCGCGTATTATCAGGGAATCAAAGCATTCGGCGGGAACTCAAGGCCCTGTTAGGGTTCCAAGCTAGAGATTCGGGAGGGAAAACCATGAGATCACAGACCCGGAACAACCCTAAGCTCGCAGCGGCCATCCGCAACAGCATTGCGGCGACCTGCGTCGGATTTCTTATTGCCGGCTGCGCCAGTATCGGTGTGTCCGGTGGCGGCATGGGCGGCGGTGTCGG
>SHLT01000181.1 GCA_004282875.1 Chromatiales bacterium
TTACGGGACTTCCGGACGGACGCCTGGATGCGGGAATGGGCGCAGCGCTGGTCGCGCGGGATACGCCAAGCGGTGTCGTGCGTGTTCTGCTGGTTAATCGCAACGCCGTTGCCAGAACGGTGAAGATCACGCTGGATGGGGTGGATTCAACACCCGGACAATTGTTTGTGTTCGATGCCAGCGCGGACCCGGCGGATAGCCTGCCGACTGTGCAGCCTCCGGGCGCTACGTTCACGCTTCCCGCGCGTTCAGTTACTGTCGCGGAGTTCTAGTGGGCGAAAATGGGGTCGAACCGAAATTTCACTTTTTATCGATCGAAACAGAACCACCGAAATACCCTCCCCCTATCATTTGTCCTTCCATTTAACCGACCGCTTATGTGAGCTAAGTCACAAGTATCCTGGACGCGCGAGCGGACAAGGCACCTCCGCGAGCAGCCGGCTAATGATGAAATGGCGCTAGTGGAATGAACGGACATGTATCCCGATGATCAAGATGAGAGAGAAGCAGCGCAATCGACTCTGTATCACACACTTCGGTCTCATGGGCCATGAAGTTGCGGTGCTCAAGAGCACGTTGGAAAGAACCCCGGATCTGGCTGCCGACTATGAACTTCAAGATCCGAACCAGGTAGGCACTTGCGACATCGTGGTAGTCAACCAGGACAGCAAACTCGCCACGTCGTGGTGGAAGAACTTCAAGAAGCGGCATCCTTCGGCCGTTCCGATGTTTCTCACCAATTCAAAACAAGCGCTCGACGCCAGCGCCTATTGCAAGCGTCCGTTTTCGCCGTCCTTCCTGCAAGCCGCCTTCCACGACCTGGTAACTAAGAATGAACCACTGGCGCAGACGGCACGCTTCTCCACGCCGTAGCCAATATATCCCGGTCAGCCCGCCCTAATTCACCGAAAATCGGCTCAAAGATCACGTTTTTGTGGATTAAGTCATATTCCACAGGCCGCGCGACAACCATACTTCCAATTCCGAAGGATGAATGGGTAGCTCGAACGGGATCAGATGCTCGCAGGGTTTTCGACAGATGCGCTCTTGATATTGCTGGGGACTGGTGCTCTGGCCGGCCTCCTTGCGTGGCTGGCGCGCAGCTGGTTCGCGAAACGCCAGACGGTCGAGCTCATCGATGAATGGGAATCGCGCGTCGATGAGCTCACGCGAAAACACGATAGCCTGCTTGCCGAGGCCAACAAGTATCGCACGATCATCGAAAACCAGCAGGCCACGATAGCCGAGAAAGAGCTGGCGACCCAGCGCAGCAGTACCTCGCTTAACTCCGCATTAGAGAAGATCAACTCGCTGTCAAAGGACCTGTTTACCCTGCGTGCCGAACGCGAGGATTCGAAACAGAAGCTGGTCACTTTTCAGAACGCGCTGAACTCTGTCCGCTTGCAGTCCCAGGAATTGCAGCGCGAATTCATCAAGTCGCGAGACTTCTACAAGGCAGAACTCAGGAAAGCCTTCGAAAAACGCCAGGCACTCGAAGTGCGTATCGATAACGCCCAGGCCGAACAGGATTCACTAAGAAACCTGCTGACCGGCTCACGGTCGGAGCAAGAGTCGGTGGCCAGAATGCTCGCATCGGCGAAGAGCCGGCTGGCCGAGATAGACAAGCTTGAGGGGGACGTTATCCGCCTTGAGGCTGACAACGCTCAGCTCAATCACGACGCAGCACTCGCGAAACAGGAAATCGAATCCCTGCGACGCGACGTCGCCGAACTGGATGAACTCAAGGTACAGAACACCGAGTTGTCCGAGGTCGTGAAGTCAATGGAAGCCAGTCGCCGGCAGTACGAACAGGACGCCAGACGCTACCAGGGCGTCGCAAGCGAGACGGAAAAACAGTCGGAGACGCTTCGTATTCGTCTCGACGAGGTTGAAAAGAACTTCCTGGCGCTCGAGCAACAACAGCAAGACGCGATCAAGCAGGCGCGCGAGGAAGCCGCGATCGCCAACGATTCGAATGCTTACGCCGAAAAGCCTGTCCAGGAAGTCGACGATCTCAAGCAGATCATCGGCATCGGTAAGGTGTTCGAACGCGCGCTCAATGAACTCGGCGTCTATTCCTTCAGGCAGCTCGCCAACTTCGGCATGGCCGACATTGCGCGCGTTAATGCGAAGCTAAAAGAGTTCAGAGGCCGAATGGAACAGGACGACTGGATTGGCCAGGCGAAAGAGTTGTTATTCGAGAAGTACGGGAGCGACGAGCCTGTGTCACTAGCTACCCAAGACACCGGCCGCGGTTGAGAACAGTAGCTCCCGGGTAGCGGGCCAGATGCTCGCGTTTGGGTTGTTTCGCTCACCGATCACCCCGCGGGACTCCAGACCGACCCGTCTTTCGAAGGCCCGCACCGCAATGTTGGTATTGCCGCCCGGCAGGCCGTCAATCCGCTTTCCCGCGTACAGCGGCGGTTCCTGGCTCTGAAGCGCTTTCTGAACGAGTTTCCATGTTGATCGGTCCATTGCGGTATCGTCCTCCTCGTCGATGAAACGGATTTGCAGCAGGCGGTCTTGTAACGCCTCACCGGGGCATAGCGTGCGTGCCGACCGGATCTCACGGTGTCCCCATACCTGACGGTCGGCGGGCCGAGAATACCCAAGCCTCGCGAATCCAAGCTCGTTTCTCAGTGTCCGCAGCCAGCTCGCAAGCGCCCGGAGTTGGCGGTCAAAGTATCGGGGTGCCGGTCCGGCTTCGAAATCGCCGTAAAACGCTATACCCAGGGCCGTGCGATTCCGGTCCCGCGTATGCGCGCCGGTTCGGTTGAGCCCCCTGCCCTCACACACCACCAAGTCGCCATCGCGCATGCAAAAAGCCACCATATTGTAAGGCACGTCCAGTCCAAGGTCGGGGCGCGCCGTCTGTAGCCTGCGCATACGCAGCTTCACGGCCTCGAGCGTGCCCCATTCGTTCGGTGCGCCTTTGCCATCGACCGTGGCGGTGTGGTGAATAATGACCTCGGTACGGTAGGACGCACCAATCTGATGACCTCTTCGCGGCAGCGCGGGATCAGCGCCCCACTCGTCTCGCCCAAGCAGCCTCATATCGCGATGAAATCCATAAACATGCCCAGTGCCTCAGTTCGAGGCTTCCTGAGTTTTCTGGAATATGCGGAATATGATGAACTCGGCTGGCCGCACGGGTGCGATGCCGACCTCGATGATCAGGCGGCCGTTCAATATGTCGTCCTCGGTCATCGTTTCGCGGCCAACACTCACGCTGAAGGCTTCCTCCTCTTTCGCGCCCATCAGCGCACCTGCGCGCCATTGCGTTCGCAGGAACGCGGTTAGCGTCTGCTTTGCGCGTGCCCAGAGTCGCTGATCATTCGGCTCGAAGACCACCCATTGCATGCCGCGATGGATCGATGCTTCAAGAAAGATAAGGAGGCGTCGAACGTTCACGTACCGCCACTGCGGGTCGCTCGAGATCGTCCGGGCGCCCCACACGCGGATGCCGCGGCCGGGGAGCCGTCGTATTACGTTTATTCCCCGCGGATTCAGGTCTTCCTGTTTGCGCTGGTCTATATCGAATTCGAGATCGACTGCGCCGGTGACAATTTCGTTGGCCGGCGCCTTCCAGACACCGCGCTGAATATCGCTTCGTGCATAAATGCCGCAGACAAATCCGCCCGGCGGCAGGTTCCGGCGTGCTCCACTCCTCGAATCAGCGACTGTTATCCACGGGTAGTAATACGCCGCATAGTCAGAATCGTGAGTCGTGCGGCGGACGTCCACTGTCGGATCGACCTGGCCCGCAGCGGCGTCGAGCACCGCAAAACAATATTGTTTGCGTTCGCAGTGTGCAATCAGGT
>SHLT01000012.1 GCA_004282875.1 Chromatiales bacterium
GCCAGCGCGGCCTGATCGTCTCGCCGCCGAAGGCCGGTAAGACGATGCTGCTGCAGAACATCGCTTCCGCGATCTGTGCCAACAATCCCGAAGTCGACCTCATGGTCCTGCTCATCGACGAGCGTCCCGAGGAAGTCACCGAGATGGAGCGGACCGTGCGCGGCGAGGTGGTTTCGTCGACGTTCGACGAGCCGGCGAGCCGCCACGTGCAGGTTGCCGACATGGTCATCGAAAAGGCCAAGCGTCTCGTTGAGCACAAGCGTGACGTCGTGATCCTGCTCGACTCGATTACACGGCTCGCGCGCGCCTACAACACCGTGGTGCCGAGCTCAGGCAAGGTCCTGACCGGTGGTGTCGATGCCAATGCACTGCATCGGCCGAAGCGCTTCTTCGGCGCTGCGCGCAACATCGAAGAGGGCGGCAGTCTGACCATTCTCGCGACGGCACTCGTCGACACGGGTTCCAAGATGGACGAAGTGATCTACGAGGAGTTCAAGGGCACCGGCAACATGGAGATCCACCTGGATCGTCGTATTGCCGAAAAACGTGTCTTCCCGGCGATCAACATCAATCGCTCGGGTACGCGTAAGGAAGAGCTGCTCACCGAGGACGAGGAACTGCAGAAGATGTGGATTCTCCGCAAGGTGTTGCATCCCATGGACGAGCTCGCCGCAATTGAGTTCCTGCTCAACAAGCTGCAGGATACGAAGACGAATGTGAAATTCTTTGAGGCAATGAAACGCTAGATCGGGAGGCTATCGCATGCGCAAAACCCAGGTTTACTTGTTACTGTTCGTCAGTTTTCTCGTTCCCCTGGCCGCGCAGGCTCAGGACGCAGAGTCTATCCTCGCGAAGGCGCGGGACATGCAGATCGCACGCTGGGACGGCATCGATAGTTACACGATCGAACGGTCTACCGCCGGAACCTCGATAACGGTCGACTACATTCGCGTTGACGAAACCTCGTTTCGCATGGTGCCGAGAGTGGGCATGGCCGGGATGTCCGAGTCGGGCGACGGGACCGTTGTCGACTTTGACGAAATGCAGGACATTGCCCGGAACGCGCAAAACCTCGGCGTCGAGTCGGTGGCTGGGCGTAAGGCGTTTCACCTGAAGGCTGATGATGTTGACCACGTCGAGGAAGACGGGGATCAGACTATCGTTTTCGACACCTTCGACATCTGGCTTGATACGACCGAGTACGTGCCGCTGAAGATGATCATCCACGGGACCGCAACAACCCCCGAAGGCACGCGCGACATCGTGATGAAGAAAGTCGACACCGACTACCGCAAGGTGCCCGGCAGCAACCTGTACGAGGCGTATCACCAGGTCATGACGATGAGCGGCGTCCTGGACGAGAAGCAGCAGAAGCAGCTCCAGGAGGCGCAGGTACAAATGGCCGAGATGGAGAAGCAGCTCGCGAGCATGCCGGAGGGCCAGCGTCAGATGGTGGAAAACATGATGCGGCCAAAGATAGAGATGATGAAGCAGATGGCGGCCGGTGGCGGCATGGAAATTGTCACCGAGATCATCGATATCAAGGTGAACAGCGTCGCGAACTAGCCTCGCCGGTCCAGCCAGCGGCGGGCCGCAAGTTCGTCGGAAAACAGGCGGCCGTTAACCAGGCCACGATTCAACAGCACCGATTCCACGAGCTGCGTCCTTTCGTAGGCCGCCGGGTTCAGCTGCACCCAGGCGATGCGGTGATCGATTGTGACGCCCGCCTCGAGGAAGATCGCCTGGTGGTCGATTGCATCGGCGAGCTTGAGCGGACGATCCATATTGGCCACGCCCAGGATAAACATGCACCCGTGTTCGTCGCTGGCCTTGATAATGTCCTTCCACATTTGCGCAATTGACTGCCGATCCGGCAGGCGCGAGACATGCACCTCGATGATCGAGTTGACATATTCGATGGTGTATTGCGCAGTCATGTATTAAGTCTAGACGCCAACTATCGACCTGTCGAATCGCCGGAAAGGTACAATAGCAGGTGTTCGCGACCGATTTCGGCCGCTGCAACCGTCTAACGGTCGAATACCCGGAGGGGTGCGTAGATGGCGGTCTGGCTCGAAGATAAAAAGTTTGTAAAACAGTTGCTTGCCGGCGACGAGCGAGCTTTCGACCAGTTTTTCAATGAGAATTTCAGCCGCCTGTATCGCTTCTGTCTCACGCGCCTGTCCGACGATCCGGATGCGGCGCG
The DNA here is from genome assembly GCA_004282875.1 of Chromatiales bacterium. Lineage (GTDB taxonomy): Bacteria > Pseudomonadota > Gammaproteobacteria > Steroidobacterales > Woeseiaceae > UBA1847. Next base: position 2,207 of record SHLT01000012.1, read on the forward strand.
GGAGGTCGCCCAGATCACGCTGACCAAGGCCGTGCGCAAATTACACACGTACAAGGGCGAAGCCGCGCTCTTCACCTGGTTGTGTTCAATCTGTCGCAATGAGACCAGTGACTGGCTGGCGAAGCAGGGCCGATACCGCGAGCACATCGTTCTGACGGAGGAGTTCCCCGAGGTTCAGGCTGCCGTCGAATCATTCCGCATCGTCGAACCGCCGGGACCGGACCAACACTATCGCCGCGTCGAGCTCGTGCGGCTCATCCAGGTCGCGCTCGATGCGCTGCCTCCGAAGTACGGTGACGCCCTCGAGTGGAAGTACATCGAGGGTTATTCGACCAAGGAAATATCGAAACGCATGAACATTGGTACCGAAGCCACCCAGTCGTTGCTGGCGCGTGCCCGGAGGGCGTTCGCCGACGTCTATTCATCGTTGACCGAAGGCATCAACCGTCAACAGAGCGAGTCCGTGAAACCATGAGCAAAATCGAGCAAGACAGCCTGGAAGAACTGCTGAAACAGGCGGCGCCGCGTCCCGTCCCGTCGCCAGATGATGCGGCGACAGCCCGAGCGGCAGTACACGAGGAATGGCGACAGGTCACCGCGGGGCGTCGTTCTCGCCGGCGCGTCGTACAATATGCCATCGCAGCGACCGTCCTGCTGGGCGTCTTCGGCGTGCTCAATATATTGCGCACACCGCCGGTCGATATCGTTCGCGTGGCGTCGATCGAAAAAAGCATTGGTTCTGTCTTCGTGCTCGGCGACCAGGCGGAACTGCTTGAAGTGACTGACGAGATGCAGGTTTTCTCGGGCCAGACCATTGTCACGCGGGACGATTCCGGACTGGCGCTAGCCTGGGGCAACGGCGGTTCGCTGCGTGTCGATGCCAATTCGCGTATTGAATTTACGGATGATGACGCCGTGTTTCTCATTTCGGGTCGTGCCTATTTTGATTCTCGACCCGGGTCAGGCGTTGCCGGTACTGATGTCGGGAAAACGCCCTTGTTTACCTTGCGCACCGAACTTGGCGATGTGCATCACGTGGGTACGCAGTACATGGGAGAGGTCGACGACGACGAGCTGACTGTCAGCGTGCGCGAAGGCGAAGTTCTCGTTGACGGCAAGTTCCATAAAGAAACGATTGCGTCGGGCTACAGGGTATCGATGGCCGGCCGGCAGCAGCCGAGCGTGTCGAACATCAGTCGCAGTGGCGAAGCCTGGGAGTGGGTGCACAGGACGATGCCGCCGAGGCAGGTCAAAGGACAGACCTTGCACGAATTCGTGAGCTGGGTGAGCCGGGAACTGGGCCTCGACTTTCACTTTGATGAAGAACTGGTGGAGGCCGCCAGGACGGTTGAAGTTCGCGGAGACTTCAGATCCGGAGCGACCGATGCCTTGAGAAACGGTCTCCTGTCGGCCGCGCTCGACTGGCATATTGAAGGGGGAGTGCTCTATATCACAGAAAATCAGTAACTGGCTCGGTCGCAGCATTGTTGCTGCGATGTGCCTGCTGGCGTTAGGTGCGCCAGCGGACGGGCAGGATGCGACTTACGCCGGGCGACAGGTGAGCAGCGTCATCGAGGAATTTCGCGAGCGTGGCGTAGAACTCGTCTACAGCACCAATCTCGTCACCGACGACCTGCACGTCGCCTTTGAGCCGGAACCCGGTACGCCGCGCGAGGTCCTGCTGCAAATTCTCAGGCCGCACAACCTGACCATTCTTGAAGAGTCGGGCGTGTACGTGATCGTTCGCGATGGCGAGCGGACAGCATCCGGGGAGAAGACCGCAGCCGAAGTGCAGGTCGCCCGCCCGGAAATCGAAACGGTCATCGTCGCCGCGAGCCGCTACGAAATATCGCGCGACATCACGTCGTCGTCATTTTCACTGGACCAGCGATCGATCCAGAACATGCCCGATATCGGTGAGGACCCGATTCGGGTAACCCAGCGCTTGCCGGGCACGGCGGCCAGCGGCGCTTCGGCCGTTGCCCATTTCCGCGGTGGCGAGCACAACGAGATCGGCATCATGCTGAACGGGCAATGGCTGTTCGATCCGTTTCACATGCGCGACTACCAGAACATATTCAGCGCCATCGACGCGCGCGCCATCGATGGTGTCGAGGTCTACACGGGCGGGTTCCCCGTGCGCTACGGCGACCGCATGAGCGGCATGGTGCTCATGGATTCCCTGGATGCCGATGAGTCCCGCCACCATGAAATTGGTATTAGCGTATTCAACACGTCGGTCCTCACTGCCGGCCGCGAAGGCGATCACAACTGGCTGTTCTCCGCGCGTCGCGGCAACCTGGATCTCGTCATCGACCCGAAGTTCGGCCAGCCCTCGTATTTCGATGTGTTTGGTGAGTATGGCGTCGAGATCTCGCCGAATGTGCGGCTGTCGGCGAATGCCCTGTTCGCTAACGACCAGGTCGAGCTCGTGCTGGAGACAGACCCGGCCGAACGTGAATCAGTCGTCAGCGATACACGCAATGCACAGTTCTGGTTACGCCTGGACAGTAACTGGTCGTCGACACTTGCAAGCACAACCGTGTTGTCGTTTGTCGACTACTCGAACCGCCGCAATGGAGAGGCCAACGATCCCGAGAAACTGGTCGCGGCGGTGCGGGACTATCGGGATGTCAGGCAGGTCGGCTTGCGGCAGGACTGGGCCTGGAGCGCGTCTCCGCGACATCACACCCAGTGGGGCATTCACGCTGTATTTGGCGAAGCGGACTACGTGTATGACGGCACCGCCAGCTACTTCGGTTTGCAGGCGTTGTACGGTGTGCCTGACGTCAGTCGCTCCTTGTCGGCGAGCCCGGACGGAGGCAGCTACGCGCTGTACGTGTCCGATCGCTGGCAAGTGTCGGAGCGGGCCATCCTCGAGTGGGGGCTGCGGTGGGACGACCAGACATATACGGACCTGGGATCCGACTCGCAGTTGAGTCCACGAGTCAGCCTGCTCTGGCATCCACGTGACAACCTTGAGCTGCGCTTCAGCGTGGGCAGATATCACCAGTCTCAGCCTATCCAGTCACTGCAGATCGAGGACGGCGTCACCGAGTTTTGGCCGGCACAGCGGGCGGATCATGTGATTGCGGGCATTCGCTTCATGACGGACAACGATACGGCGCTGCGCGCCGAGGTTTTCCAGAAGGAAATTCGCGATCTGCGACCGCGCTTTGAAAATTTGTTTGATCCATTGGGCGTCATGCCCGAACTCCAGGCAGATCGCGTCAGGCTCGAGCCGACGCGTGGCCGGGCGCGCGGCGTAGAGCTGTCGGCCGATCGCACGAGCGGCCCCTGGAACTGGTGGGGATCCTACACCTGGTCGACTGTGGATGACCGGATCGGTGGCCGGGATGTTCCGCGGAGCTGGGATCAACGGCACGCAGCCCAGGGCGGGTTTGGCTGGCACAACGAAAAGTGGAGCTTCTCGGCGGCTGCGAGCATTCATTCCGGTTGGCCGACGACAGACCTGGCGCTGGTGTCGGAGGACACGGCGGTGCCGGGTCCGCGCAACGCGGAGAGCTTGCCGACGTTTGGCAGCCTCGATCTTCGCCTGAGCCGGACATTTGATGTCAGGCGGGGCAGGTTGCTGGCATTTGTCGAAGTATCCAACGCCACGAACCGCCGCAACGTCTGTTGCATCGACTGGGATCTCGATGAAGATGAGGCCGGGAACCCCCAGCTCGAAAACAGCCGCGACTACTGGATGCCGCTGCTGCCGGCCGTCGGCATTCTCTGGGAATTCTGATAGACGCGAAGGTGTGCGTCCGCCGCACCGGATCGCTCGATGTCGGGGATGATCTCTATTCGCAATGTCGGTTCGAGATGACGCAGGATCGATACCTCGCTGTCGTCGCAACAAATGATGCGACTGGCGCGCCGGTAGATTGCCTGCGCCAGCGCGCCCGTGCCGCCCTCAAAATCACCGCGATGGGTCAGGACGAACGGTATCGAGCGAGTCAGGGCGAGCAGCAGTCCGGCCTGCCCAGCCGCCATGTCGTGAATGTGCACGATGTCCAGCTGCGGCATCAGGCAATAGGCCATCACCGCGGATCGGACGACGGGTCCGACGGCGATATCGTCCATGGCGTCGAGCTTCTTCGCCAGCGTCGCATTGCGCACCAGCACATGCTGCGCGACGCCTTTTTCCTGCAGGCCCTCGACCAGGCTAACGAAGCTCTCGCTGGTTCGGTCGAAGGATTTTGCGAGGTTGATATGGCCAATGGCCAGGTCAGTCTTCCTCATCGTCGTTTACCAGGCCAAGTGTCTCGGCGAGCGACGCACCCTGTGGGTGGTCGAGGATGAGTTGCGACGCTTCGCTCCGCACCGCCGCGGAAGGATCCGTGAGTAGCGTGAGCGCAATGTCGAGGGCCTCGGCATCCGGCACCCCGGCCAGTTCGGTGAGGCCCCGCGTCCTTACCCTGGGGTCCGCACTTCGCGTCTTCGCGAAGGCGCTGGCTAACAACGCATCGTGAATCGTGATGTCGATCGCGTGGACCGGCTCGCCACCTGGCGAGAAAAGGAACAGGCGGTGGCCGCGCGGGCCTTCGAGAAGCATATAGCTTTGGTGCTTGTACTCGCGGTGAATGCGCTCGCGCAGCGCCTCGTCGGCCAGCGCAACATCGAAAAAAAGCAACGCGAGGCCGACAACGGCCCCGCGTTGCAGTGCTGTTTGCCGTCTAGTCATCAACTTCGGTCAGGAAGCAACTTTCGATGGCGGTCTGATTCCAGCTTTCCTCGCGTGCGAGTACCTCGTACTTGAAGGAATCGCTCTGCTCGAGAAATTCTTCCGGAATCGTCATTGCAGTGACATCAGGGGGGAGGATGACACTGAAGACAGTCGTGAACTCTTCTCCGTCGGGCGTTTCGAGTTCGACTTCGACGACGACCTCGTAGTTGACGATTGTGATGTCTGACGAACTCTGCGGATAGCCGAGTGACGGATGGGTCAACGCAACCTCAGGCCACGCGATGACATACTCGTCAGCTTCGATGACCGGTGCATCGTAGCCAGGTTCCTCGTCATCGCACTGCATCGCTGCCGCAACGCCGTTTACGGTCGGCGCAGGCGGGGCGGGCATGGCATGCGTGATCTCGGTCTCGTTTTCCAGCTCCTCGCCATCAAGCGTTTGCCCTTCCACCTCGTAGGTGCCCTCGGGGAAACGATTGAAGAACTGCTCCGGCGCGAGTTCATCGAAGGTTGGTTCGGCGCTTTCGAAGAAGATCTCTGTCATACCCTGCCGGCGCAAGCGACCGCGCGCATGGACATTGAGTATGGTGCGCCCGTCCGCGTCTTCGATCTGCATACGCTTCCACGGACCGCCGTCGACCAGGGCGTGAATACCGAGATCGCCATCGGTGTTGTTGAGCTCGAAGAATACTTCGGCGACGTCCCAGGGAATCTCTTCGTCGTCGTGATCGTCGGCGAACGCAGGCGCAATCAGCAACGCAGCTGCGCCTGTACCGATACACAGGTATTTCATTTTCATGCTTATCTCTCCTGACTGTTTGGGGGCTACCCGGTAAGACGGTCAGGAGGAGGAAAATCGGTCGCTGGACGATGCGGGCGGCAACAGCAACCGCAAGTGTTGCTAGGCGCTAGTCACGCGACTCCAGGAAGGTCACGACGCCGCTTTCCACGGAATATTCGGCGCCGACGATCAGGAGATCCCCGGACTCCACCAATTTCTCGACAATGATCGATCCGTGGTGCAGGCGCTCGACAGAACGAAAGACGTTGGCGATAACCGCATCCTGCAGCGACGTATGCTCGTTCTCCTCGAGCAGCGGCTCAACGGCGGGTCGAATGCGGTCCACGATCGCCCGCAAGTTGGGCGATCGATGTGCCTGTTCCCGGCGCAGTTCCTTGAGAGTTGCATCAACGGCCCCGCAGTTGCTGTGCCCGAGTACAACCACGAGCCTGGTTCCCAGCACCGCGGCCGCATACTCGACACTGCCGACCTGCGATGGCGCAACTATGTTTCCCGCTACACGAATGACGAACAGGTCGCCCAGACCCTGGTCGAAAATCAGTTCAACAGGGGCACGAGAGTCGGAGCAGGCCAGCACGATCGCAAACGGGTTCTGGCCGGCTACAAGATCGCCGCGCTTGGTTTGGCGTATGGATTCTTCAATGGTGCTTTCGCCCGATACAAAGCGTCGATTGCCGTCTCGCAGGCGTTCAATGGCGTCATTCGGAGAAATCATGTCTGAACTCTACCATCGATAAAGAAGCACTGGCGTGCCTGCCGGGAACTGCGACTCGTCAAGCGCAAGCTCCACATAGCCGTCGGTGCCCGACAACGCCGTGAAATCGCCGGACGTGTTGGTCTTGACCGGCATGGCCAGGACCTCACCCGCCGAACTGGAGACGAGGCGCACGGGCTGGAAACAGGTGAGCGCGGGCTCGAAGGTCACGTCGGACGTTAGCGCGGCAAACTCGGGTGGTCGAGTGTGTGCAGCCGATGCCTTCGACAGCGCCGGAATGACGTATTGTCGACAACAAACCAGCGCCGACACGGGATTGCCCGGCAAGGCAAACACGGCCTTGCCGCCCGGCGCTGTTCCGAACCACATCGGCTTGCCCGGGCGCTGGCTGATCCTGTGGAAGTTCACCCGGACGCCGAGTTCGGCGAGGACTTCGGGCACGTAGTCGGCTTTGCCCATCGATACCCCGCCGCTCAGGATCAGCACATCGGCTTCCCGCAAATGCCCGGCAATGCGCTCACGCAGCACGTCGCGCTCGTCGACGAGATGATCGTGCGCGCAGTCGGAGTAGCCGTGTTGCAATAGCAGTGTCTGGATGGCCGGACCGTTCGACAACCGTATCTGGTGTGGTTTGATGGGAGCGCCCGCAGCAATGAGTTCGTTGCCCGTGGATATGACACGAATGACCGGCAGTCGGCTGACTTCGACGCTGGCCAGGCCGGCCGAGGCAATAACAGCGACGTCCGCCGGCGCGATGCGCTTGCCGGGTCCCAGCAAGTGACTTCCCGCGGCGTGATCCGATGCGCGCGGGTGAATAAACTGCTGTGCTCGCGGTTCGTAAGCCGCCTCGAGCGTCGCGACGCCGTCATTCGTTGCGATGCGTTCGACGGGGACGATGCAATCCGCGTTGGCAGGCAGCGATGCGCCGGTCATGATCTCAATGCAATGGCCGGGCATTAGCTCTGCCGCCGCATCGCCGGCCATCTGCGTGCACTGAATGTCAAACTGGCGCTGGCCGCCCGCGAAATCTGCGTGTGAGATCGCGATGCCGTCCATCATGACGCGGTCGAAAGGAGGCTGGTCGCGCTCGGCGACAACAGTCTGGCGCAGGACGCGCCCGGCTGCGAGAGTCAGGTCGACAGCCTCAGGCGGCAGTTCCGGCATAGCGGCCAGGATCCGGTCGAGCGCCTCGGCTGTGGTCAGCACGGCTTAAGAGCGCTCCCGCGCGATCGCCCGGTGCCCGATGTCGCGTCGGAAATAGGCGTCTTCCCAGTCGATTTTGTCGACTGCCGCGTAGGCGTCCTGTGCAGCCTCTGCAACCGTGTCACCGAGACCGACGACGCACAATACGCGACCGCCGCTGGTTACGACCTGGTCGCCATCCATTGCGGTACCCGCATGAAAGACCTTCTGTGTGTTGCTGTCGGCGACGTCGAGACCAGTAATGACCTTGCCCTTCGCATAAGCTGCCGGATAGCCGCCCGCCGCCATGACGACGCCGAGTGCCGCGCGCGTGTCCCAGGTCGCATCGCGCTCCCGCAAGTCGCCTTCGAGCGTCGACAGGCAGACATCGACGAGATCGGACTTGAGCCGTGCCAGGACAGGCTGGGTCTCGGGATCACCCATGCGGCAATTGAATTCAATGACCTTCGGCGTGCCGTCGTCCATGATCATGAGCCCTGCATACAGGAAGCCGAGGTAGGGATTGCCATCGGCTTTCATGCCATCGAGGGTTGGCCGGATGACCTCATCCATGATGCGTTTCTGGATGTTCGCCGTGACGACCGGCGCCGGGGAGTAGGCGCCCATGCCGCCTGTATTTGGGCCGACGTCGCCTTCGTCGCGCGCCTTGTGATCCTGAGAGGTGGCCAGCGGCAGGACCGTGTCACCGTCTGTAATGACGATGAAGCTCGCTTCTTCACCGTCCAGGAACTCCTCGACGACAATTGTCGCGCCTGCCTCGCCGAAGCTGCCACCGGCGAGCATATCGGTTGCCGCCTGTTCGGCTTCCTCGAGCGTCATGGCGACGATAACGCCCTTGCCGGCCGCAAGGCCGTCGGCCTTGATGACGATCGGTGCGCCCTGTTTCCGGATGTAGTCGAGGGCCGGCTCGAGTTCCGAGAAGTTCCCGTAGGCGGCTGTCGGGATAGCGTGCCGCGCCAGGAAGTCCTTGGTAAACGCTTTGGACCCTTCGAGCTGCGCGGCGGCGGCTGTCGGGCCGAAGCAGGGCAAGCCCAATGCATTGAACCTGTCGACGATCCCGGCGACCAGTGGCGCCTCGGGTCCGACGATGGTCAGGCGGACACCTTCCGTTTGCGCCAGCGTCGCGAGCGCTTCGATGTCGTCGGCGGAGACGTCCACATTTCGGACTTTATCCTCGCGCGCGGTGCCGGCATTACCGGGCGCGACGAGGACTTCATTCACACGGGGCGACTGGGCGCACTTCCAGGCCAGCGCATGTTCGCGGCCACCGGATCCGATTATGAGAATATTCATCAATGCCGGAAGTGTCGCATGCCCGTGAAGACCATCGCGAGACCGTGCTCATTGGCGGCCGCGATGACCTCGTCGTCTCGCATGGAGCCGCCGGGCTGGATGATCGCCGAGATACCGGTTTCCGCGGCCGCATCAATGCCATCGCGGAACGGGAAGAAGGCATCGGATGCCATGACGGAACCACCAACGTCGAGGCCTTCGTCCGCGGCCTTGATCGCCGCGATCCTGGTTGAGTAGACGCGGCTCATTTGCCCGGCGCCGACGCCGATGGTCATGCTGTCTTTGCAGAAGATAATGGCATTGGATTTGACGTATTTAACGACGGTCCAGGCAAACAGCATGTCCTCGACCTGCTCGGGACTCGGTGCTTTTTCCGTGACGACCTTGAGGTCGTCGGCTGTAATGACCCCGAGGTCGCCGGTCTGGACGAGCAGGCCGCCGGAAACTTTCTTGAAATCGAATCCGCCGGCAACGGCATCGGACCATGGGCCGGTCTCGAGCACGCGGACGTTCTTCTTGGCCGCGCAGACGTCGGCCGCATCGGCCGCGATCGTCGGCGCGATAATGACTTCAACAAACTGCTTTTCGATAATCGCCGACGCCGTCTTGGCATCGAGCGGCCGGTTAAATGCGATGATCCCGCCAAATGCCGATGTCGGGTCCGTCCTGAACGCTTTTTCATAGGCTTCGAGGATGTCCCCGGCGACCGCAACACCGCAAGGATTAGCGTGTTTGACGATGACGCAGGCCGGGCTCTCGAACTGTTTGACGCATTCGAGTGCCGCGTCGCTGTCCGCGATATTATTGTAGGACAGGGCCTTGCCCTGCACCTGCTTGGCGGATGCCAGCGAGCCCGGAGCGGCCTGTTGATCGACGTAGAACGCCGCTTCCTGGTGGGGATTCTCACCGTAGCGAAGTTTTTCCGACAGCCCACCCGAATACAAGAAGCGCTCGCCGAGTACAGCATCGTCAAGCGATGCAAAAAGATACTTCGTAATCGCCGTGTCGTAGCTTGCCGTATGTGCGTAGGCTTTGGCGGCCAGGCGCCGCCGGTCTTCGAGTTCGAGTCCGTCGCCCTGCAGTTTGCCGAGTACCGAAGCGTAGTCGTCCGGGCTGACGCAAACAGCCACGCCGTCGTGATTCTTGCTCGCCGCGCGAATCATTGCGGGCCCGCCGATATCGATATTCTCGATGGCGTCGTCGATCGTCGCGTCATCACGGGCGATCGTCTGTTCAAACGGATAGAGATTAACGACGAGCAGGTCGATCGGCTCGATGCCGTGTTCGTCCATGACGGCTTCGTCGGTGCCGCGGCGGCCCAGCAAACCGCCGTGAATCACGGGGTGCAGCGTCTTGACGCGGCCGTCCATGATTTCGGGAAAGCCCGTCTTTTCGGATACCTCGATGACCTCAAGGCCCGCTTCACGGAGCTGGCGGCAGGTGCCGCCGGTGGACAGTACTTCGACGCCGAGTTCGGCGAGGCCCTGTACAAAAGGGACCAGTCCACGCTTGTCAGAAACACTGACCAGCGCGCGTCTTACATTGAACATGTTTTATCCTGGGGAAGGGTTACTGAATGATTGAATACGATCTGAGTTTCTTGCGCAGAGTGCCGCGGTTGATGCCGAGAATTCCGGCAGCCTGGCTCTGGTTACCGTCCGTATAGTCCATCACGGCCTTGAAAAGCGGGCGTTCTACCTCGCCAATGACGAGATCATATAACTCGCCAGGGCGGTCGCCATTGAGCGTAGCGAAATACTGATCGAGGGCGTCTTCAGTGTGTTTGCAGAGTGGCTTCTTGCTGGAGTTCAGGTTGGTTTTTTTGTTCTTTTTCTGTGCCACGTTGGTCCATCCCCGAGAAGTACTGCTCCGTCAAACGTAGTTGTTCCGAAGCGCTGTCAACACGCACCACCCGATGCCGATATGTTTCGGCGTTTTCCAGGTTTTCGCAGTACCAGGTCAGATGTTTGCGCGCCACCCTGACACCGGTGGTTTCCCCATAAAACCGGTGCAGTTCGTCAAGGTGGCCGAGCATAATATCACGCAATTCATTTTTTTCTAGCTGCGTATTTACCGCAACCGGATCGAGCGCGGCGTTCAGCTCGCGGAAGATCCATGGATGGCCTTGCGCACCCCGGCCGATCATCAAGCCGTCAGCATTCGTTAGGCGCAAAACTTCAAGCGACTTCTCAACTGTAGCGATGTCGCCGTTGGCGATAACGGGGATCTCGACATTTTCCTTCACGCGCGCAATCGTCTCGTACTCGGCGTCACCTTTGTAACGATCCGCGCGCGTACGGCCATGAATAGCCAGGGAGCGGACGCCGGCATCCTGTGCAATTTTTCCGATCTGGACTGCATTGCGATGCTCCCGGTCCCATCCCGTCCTGAATTTCAGCGTTACGGGCACGTCGACGGCGTTCACGACGGTACCAAGAATGGACGCGACGAGTTTCTCGTCCCTGAGCAGCGCCGATCCCGCCGCCTTCTTGCAGACTTTCTTAGCAGGGCAACCCATGTTGATGTCAATGATCTGCGCGCCGCGCTCGACGCACGCCTGCGCGGCGATCGCCAGCTGCTCCGGTTCGGAACCGGCGATCTGCACGGCCACCGGTTCTGCATCGAGGTCGAGGTCAAGTCGATGCCGCGATTTGGGTGTTTGCCAGAGGCTTGTATCGGCGGTGGTCATCTCCGAGGTCGTCATACCCGCACCGAAATGCCGGCAGATGCGCCGAAACGGCGCATCCGTCACGCCGGCCATGGGCGCGAGCACAAAGGGGCTTGTGAGCGTATAGGGTCCTATGCGGAGCGGCTGACGTTGCTCGGCCACCCTATTTGAAGCCGTCGTCCTTGCAGCGCAGCCGGGCATCCGCGGTGCGGTAGCAGGCCCGGAGCCTGAAACTCGCGGCGGCAACATCGGGAGATTCGATGGTGATAACGGCATTAAATGTATTGCCGGGCTCAACCAGCTTGCGCGGGTCGAGATCATTGGTCAGGTAGTCTGCGGGGTCGAGGACGCGACTGCCAATGGTCTCTTCGAAACGATCTGTCAATGAAATGCCAATCAGCGGATAGGGGAGAGGCTTGTCCGACTTATTGCCGACACGCGAATAGATTGTCAGGTTTTCGTCACCCTCGTCGGTGCTTCCCTTGGTGGCCTCGAAGCGCCAACCGGTGATGTCCCACTCGGGCGACAGCGGCTTGCCGAGCGCGCGATAGAGTGGCCCGATCACATTATTGAACGCCGGTATCGTCGCGAGCGTATCGCGAGACTGGTGCACGTATTGCACGCCGAGGACAAGCACTAGCAGAATTATGCCGGCTATGAGTCCATAGCGACGATGGCCGGTGTGTACGGCGTCTTCGGATTCGCGCGCTGCGGCATCGATACTGGCTAATGTTTCCGCGGCCGCAGCGGTGTCAGCCTCTGTCGTATCAATATCCCCGGCCGAGCTAAAGGCCTCGCCTTCCATGATGATTGATTCAAAGCCGGCACTCGTGTCCTTGAGTGCTTCCTCGCCCTTGCTCCTTTTTGCGCTCTTCTTGCCTTTTCGTGCCTTGTCTTCAGCGTCGGCCTCGGCAATGACGATGGTCGAAGCGAAGCCGTCCTCGTCTTTGACGGCGAGCGCGAGCAGATCCTGGTCGATCTGCATATTGATGGTTTGCTCCTCTTCCGTCATTGGCGGCACGTCGTAGCGGTCGTCCGGCTCGACTTCGTCGACGATGTCCGGCTCCTGGCCTTCGTCGTCGGCCTCATCGAGGTCTGCCGCCAGTTCGTCGTCGAGGTCATCCTGACGCGCTTCTGTACCCTCGTCCCGGGGTTCATCGCCCCCGATCAGCTCGAGCTGCGTTGCGTCTTCGGGTTCCGGTTCGGCAACCGCTTCCAACACGGCATCGAGATGCGTTTCGTCCACCTCGTCGACGAAGTCCTCGTCGAGCAGGTCCTCGAGTTCAATTCCCTCGTCGTTGCTCCCGGCGAGCAGCTCGTCGAGATCGATGTCGTCCTCGACGGGCAGTTCCTGTTGCGCCTCGAGGGCTTCGTGCATGCCGCTCAGATCAATGCCCATTGCCTCGGCCTGAATTGCAAACTGGGAATCCATGTCGAGCGGTTCTTCGAGGTCGATATTGTCCAGATCGACGTCCTCGAGTTCGACTTCCTCGGTCGCGGCTTCGAGGGCTTCGGCGACATCGTCGTCGGGTAGTTCGAGCTCCTGCGGTGCGTCCGGTTCGTCCGCCAGGTCGGGCTCGCCGAGCGCGTCGATCACGACATCGGCCGGCGCCGCCACAGCCTCTGCGAGATCTGCGAATTCGCCGAGAATGTCGTTCCACTCATCCGGCTCGCTCAGGTCGAGGTCTGCCTGGGGATCGTCTTCGACGGCTTCCTCCGGTTCAGGATCCGGCTGCAGGTCGCCGGTTGCGAAATCGCCCTCGACATAGCCGTCATCATCCAGTGCAAAATCCTCGGGCAGAGGCGTATTGTCGTCAAAGCGAATTTCGTCAACCGATGTCCGGGTGAATTCATCGGCCGGCTCCTCAAAAATCTCGGGCGCGTCGACGACGGCGGGTGTTTCGGTCAGGAACTGATCGACCGGCGTTGGCGACTCATCCAGGAATTCATCAATTATCTGGTCGTCCGCAGCCGCCTCAGCCGCCGGCTCGTCAGCAGGCAGGTCAACAACCGGGTAAGCAGCAGCGTCAGCAGCCAGGTCAACAACCGGGTCGCCAGGCGCTTCGGCAGCCGGTTCGGCTACCGGGTCGTCGGCCGCGGCCTCTCCAATTTCCTCGTCATCCAGTACGCGCCACTCGACGCCCGTATCCTCGATGCGAATATCCGACCCCGCCAGCTCATCCAGTGTTTTCAAGAGGGCGGCGCTTTGCTCAGCCGAAATGGACTTGGGGAGTCCGTCACCCGGGGCTGGCTCGGGTTTGAGTTCGGGTAAAACGGCATCGCCTTCGACGGCAACTTGCTGCTCAGGCATGGTTTCCGACAGGTAGGCAAGTGCATTGAATGCGTTGCCACAGCCGCCGCAACGGACTTTACCGGCGGCCTGCTTCAGGACATCCGCCGTCACGCGAAACGCGGTGCTGCAATCAGGGCATTGCGTATACATCTAGTCGTCTAACCGTTTCAAACCTGTCAATCGTGACCATATCTGGCCGTCCTGTTCCCTGAAAACGGGTTTATCAAACTCGATCCAGGGCCTGTAAGCCTGCATTACCTCGTCGGCTTGTTCACATAATACGCCCGACAAGGCTAGGATACCGCCCCCCGCCAGCAGTGATGTGATGGAATCGGCAAACTGGACAAGCGGTCCGGCGAGAATATTTGCGACGACGACGTCGAATTCCCCCTGAATTCCGCTCGGGCTACCTGTTACGCGTAATGTCTGGTTGACCTGGTTGTGGACGGCGTTTTGCTGCGTGGCGGTAATTGCCTGCGGATCTATGTCCATTGCCGTTGCTGACCGGCAGCCCAGCTTCAGGGCGGCAATGGCGAGAACGCCTGAGCCGCAACCGTAATCCAGCAGTTTCTTGCCGGCGAGCTCGAGGCCATCCAGCCACTCGAGGCACATTGCCGTGGTGGGATGCGTGCCGGTCCCAAATGCGAGCCCGGGGTCGAGGTCGACAACGACCGCATTCTCCGCATCGACGGTGTCGCCCGTCGGGCAAATCCAGAGGCGTTCGCCAAACCGCATGGCGCCGAAGTCCTTCAGCCATTCGCGCTCCCAGTCGCGGTCGGCGAGATCCTCGATATGGTGCAGCGGGAGCCTGTCGATACCGAGTTCGGCCGTAAGCGCATTGCTAAATGCCGCCACGTCCGTGTCGCCGGAGAGCAAACCCGTGACCCGCGTATTGGACCACAGCGGCGTTTCCCCGGGCCCCGGCTCGAGAACCGGATCGTCTCCGGCATCGGACAGGGTGACTGAATGAGCGCCGAGTCGCAGGAATGCATCCTCAACGATGCCTGGATCCAGCGCGTCGAGGTCCATGACGAACTGCCGCCATTGCACTTTCTTGTGCTCCGTCAGGTCAGCCCGAGACGTTTCTCGAGATAATGAATATCCGTTCCACCGGCCTGGAAGGCCGCGTGTTGGAAGATTTCCTGGTGCAGCGGCACATTGGTCTTGATGCCTTCGATGACAATTTCCGACAGCGCATTCTTCATACGGGCGAACGCCGCATCGCGATTCTCGCCGTGCGCGATTAGCTTGCCGATCATCGAATCGTAGTAGGGCGGTACCCTATAGCCGCTGTATACATGGCTCTCCATGCGAATACCCGGGCCGCCGGGTGAGTGCCAGAGCGTCACAAGTCCGGGTGATGGCATGAAGTTTTTCGGGTCTTCTGCATTGATACGACACTCGATCGCATGGCCCTGTATTTTGACGTCGTCCTGCGTGATGGTCAGTTTTTCGCCGCTCGCGATTCGCAATTGCTCGCGTACGATATCGACACCCGTGATCATTTCGGTCACGGGATGCTCGACCTGCAGGCGCGTGTTCATTTCGATGAAGTAGAACTCGTCGTCCTCGTACAGGAACTCGAATGTGCCGGCACTGCGATAGCCGATCTCGCGACAGGCATTCACACAGCGATCGCCGATCCGTTGGCGCTGTTCTTCGGTGATGCCCGGGGCAGGGGCCTCCTCGATGACTTTCTGGTGGCGGCGCTGCATGGAGCAGTCGCGCTCACCAAGGTGAATCGCGTTGCCATGGGTGTCGGCAAGTACCTGGAACTCCACGTGTCGTGGTTTTTCCAGGAACTTCTCCATGTAGACGACATCGTTGGCGAACGCTGCCCGTGCTTCGGCCTTGGTTACGGTGATGGCTGCGATCAAAGAGGCTTCCGCGTGCACGACGCGCATTCCGCGGCCGCCGCCGCCGCCCGATGCCTTGATGATGATCGGGTAGCCGATCTCGCGGGCGAGGCGCATGTTCTCGTCCGGATCGTCGCCAAGAGGGCCGTCAGAGCCAGGAACACAGGGAACGCCAGCCGCTTTCATGGCCTTGATGGCCGAGACCTTGTCGCCCATCAGGCGAATCGAATCGGCTTTCGGCCCGATGAACGTGAAGCCACTCGATTCGCAGCGCTCCGCGAAGTCGGCGTTTTCAGAGAGAAACCCGTAGCCCGGATGAATCCCTGTGGCGTCGGTGACCTCCGCCGCGCTGATAATCGCGGGCATATTCAAATAGCTGTCATTTGACTGCGGCGGTCCGATGCAGACGGTCTCGTCGGCGAGCAGGACGTGCTTCAGGTTGTTGTCCGCGGTGGAATGCACGGCAACGGTTTTGATACCCATTTCACGGCAGGCGCGCAGGATACGTAGCGCGATCTCGCCGCGGTTGGCAATTACGATTTTTTCCAACATGTCGACGGACTCGCTTAGTCGCCCTGGCGTTGGTCGATGACGAACAATGTCTGTCCGAACTCGACGGGTTCGCCATTCTGGATTCGAATCGATTTAACGACGCCGGAGACGTCGGCTTCGATCTGGTTCATCATCTTCATGGCCTCGATGATGCAAAGCGTGTCGCCCTCATTCACGCGATCGCCGACCTGGACGTAAGGTGCGGCACCAGGCGACGACGCGGCATAGTAAGTGCCGACCATTGGTGCGGTGACTTCGAATCCGTCCTCTTCAGCGACCTCAGCCGGCGCCGCGGGTGCTGGCGCGGGTGCTGCCGCCGGCGCGGGCGCAGCCGCTGGCGCAGCCACGGGTGCTGCAGCAACGACAGGTGCCGCCGCTGGAGCATGTGCTGAATATCGACTGATTCTTACCGACTCTTCGCCTTCCGTAATTTCGATCTCTGCGATCCCTGACTCATCCAGTAGTTCGATCAGTTTTTTTACTTTTCTAATGTCCATTTTTAGCCCTCGGCTTGCCCGACGTACTGACTGGCACCCTGCACCGCCAGTTCGTAGCCATATGCCCCAAACCCAAACAGGCAGCTACTCGCGATATCGCTGAAGTAGCTGTTATGCCGAAACTCCTCCCGCGCAAACGTATTGCTCAGGTGAATCTCGATAAACGGAATCTGAACCGCGAGCAGCGCGTCGCGCAGAGCAATGCTCGTGTGCGTGAACGCCCCCGGGTTCAGGATAATGAATGCAACGCCGTCATTGGCGGCTTGCTGCACCCGGTCGATCAGTTCGTGTTCGGCATTACTCTGGAAACACTGCAAGCTGTGACCCAGCGATGTCGCCATCGCCGTACAGCGCGCCTCGATGTCTTCGAGACGATCGGCGCCATAGACATCGGGTTCACGGGAGCCCAGCAAATTGAGATTGGGGCCGTTGACAAGCAGCAGATCGGACATTTTGTTGTCGTTTTGGCGAGTTTGCCGAAGATGGCGGCAATACTAACCCTTTTTTCCGATTTTTGCGCAAGTTTCGCACTCAATCGGTACCAGTTACCGTATCTCTGGGAATACGGTAACTGGTACCGATTGGGTGTTACAGGAGGTCGAGGGCGGCGCTGGCCTGGTCCTTGCTGATTTCGTCTTTGTCGAGGCGTGACAAGATGGTGACGATGTCATCAAGGTGGTTCTGGTGCAGCTCGCCGAGGTAGGCGCCGAGCAGAGCGCCGTCTCGCGCGACGATCATTGTGAACGGCATTCCGATGAATTCGACGCCCGAGGTTTCGGCCACGGCCATTGCGTCCTGCTGTCCGGTCAGGATCGGGTAATTGAATTCGGCTTCTTCGGCGTAGTCTGCGACGAGGTCGGGGAAGTCGACGGCAATGCCGATGATCTGGAAGCCGTCATCACCGTGCTCATCCTGGAAGGCCTTGAGCAGCGGAATTTCCCGGCGGCAGGGAGCGCACCAGGTCGCCCAGAAGTTGATCAGGCGATGTGTACCCTGCCACTCGGAAAAGTCACGATTTTCACCGTCAAGGTCGGGAAGTGTGAACGCCGGGTGGCTGACGGCGTCGAGCGTCGCCGGTTGCGGCGGTGCCTCCTGGATAGCGATTTCAGTCGGGATGCGTGCCGCGTAGAACAGGGCGCCGGCCATCAGTGCGACCAGAGCTGTCGCGAAAATCAGCATTACTCGTGGCACAGTCTTACTCCGTTTGATCAGCGGCGGATTCTAACTGAGCCGGCATCTCGACGCTCAGGACTTTCGAGACCGGCAAGTAGCACAGGCCGTCTTCCTTGCAGCCCTGGTAAGTCAGTTCGATATCCACGGAGCGGACCTCGGCCGCGTGCTGATGCATTCGGGAGGCCCCGCTTGCCTCGATATAGAATACAGCCTGTTCCCCGAACCACTCATCAACGACGATTTCGCTGGCACTCCATTTGTCCTCGATCGGGTCGGTCTCGACGTCGATGCCATCCGAGAGAGACCGGACGCCAATCTTGTCCTTATAGAGGTAGTAGCCCGGCAGCATCTGGACCCGGAAATAGACGGTGTCATCCTCGGCGTAGGCGTCCGGGAAGAATACGTCGTCTGCCGGCAGTGGCTGCTCGCTGCCCTGTGACGAGAACACGGTCGCCGGTGGCGGGCGATCAAGCGAAATGGCCGGTTCCGGCGGTTCGGCTTCGGCGCAGCCCGAAAATATCGCCGCCAGCATGGCCGCCGCCGCGATTGTAGTCAGTCGTTTATTCATCAGAATCCTTCGATTCGGGCTCAAGCGATAAGTTTCCTGAGGGATTGTGCTTGAAAAACTTAAAGGGATGCCTATTATTAGCACTCCTTGCGGCCGAGTGCTAACAACGCTCAGCCCAGAAGCCGAAAAAATACGGTTTAAAATCAATAGTTTATAGGAGATATGCACCATGAAGATGCGTCCGCTTCATGACCGGGTCATCGTAAAGCGCATGGAAGAAGAGCGCACGTCACCCGGCGGAATCGTTATTCCTGACGCCGCGGCCGAAAAGCCCATCAAGGGCGAGATCGTCGCTGCCGGCAACGGCAAGATCCTCGAGAACGGCGAAGTCCGCGCTCTCGACGTCAAGGTGGGTGACAAGGTCCTGTTCGGCAAGTACGCCGGCACCGAAGTCAAAGTTGAAGGCGAAGATCTGCTCGTGATGAAGGAAGACGACATCATGGCAGTCATCGAAGGATAAAGAGGAACTATAGAAATGGCTGCTAAAGAAGTACGTTTTAGCGACGACGCTCGCCAGAAGATGTTTGCTGGTGTCAACGTCCTCGCCAACGCGGTTAAGGTGACCCTGGGTCCCAAAGGCCGTAATGTCGTGCTCGACAAGAGCTTTGGCGCACCAACCGTCACGAAAGACGGTGTATCGGTTGCCAAGGAAATCGAGCTCGAAGACAAGTTTGAAAACATGGGCGCGCAGATGGTCAAGGAAGTGGCTTCCCAGACGTCTGACGTTGCCGGTGACGGTACGACAACTGCGACGGTTCTTGCCCAGGCTATCCTGCGCGAAGGCCTGAAGTCGGTTGCTGCCGGCATGAACCCGATGGACCTCAAGCGCGGTGTCGACAAGGCATCCGCCGCCATCGTTGCCGAGCTCGAGAAACTCTCAAAGCCCTGCGAGGACGAGACGGCAATCGCTCAGGTTGGCTCAATCTCGGCCAACTCTGACGTCGAGATCGGAGAGATCATCTCCGATGCCATGCAGAAGGTTGGTAAGGAAGGCGTTATCACGGTTGAAGAAGGCTCTGGTCTTGCGAATGAGCTGGACGTTGTCGAAGGCATGCAGTTCGATCGCGGCTACCTGTCGCCGTACTTCATCAACGACGCCAACAGCCAGCAGGTCGAGCACGATAACCCGCTGATCCTGCTGTTCGACAAGAAAATCTCGAACATCCGCGACCTGCTGCCGATCCTCGAAGGCGTTGCCAAGGCTGGCCGTCCGCTGATGATCATCGCAGAAGACGTTGAAGGCGAGGCGCTCGCTACGCTGGTCGTCAACAACATCCGCGGTATCGTCAAGGTTGCTGCCGTCAAGGCACCGGGCTTCGGCGATCGTCGCAAGGCCATGCTGCAGGACATCGCGATCCTGACCGGCGGCCAGGTGATTTCGGAAGAAGTGGGTCTGTCGCTTGAGAAAGCGACGATCGACGATCTTGGTCAGGCCAAGAAGATCCAGATCACGAAGGAAGCGACGACGATCATCGATGGTGCCGGCCAGGCTGCCGACATCAAGGGTCGTGTCGACCAGATCAACGCCGAGATTGCAGAGTCTTCTTCGGATTACGACAAGGAGAAGCTGCAGGAGCGTGTTGCGAAGCTATCTGGCGGTGTTGCCGTCATCAAGGTTGGCGCTGCGACTGAAGTCGAGATGAAGGAAAAGAAAGCGCGGGTCGAAGACGCACTGCACGCTACCCGCGCCGCGGTAGAAGAAGGCGTTGTTCCGGGTGGTGGTGTTGCCTTGATTCGCGCCGTTAGCAGCATTTCCAAGCTAAAGGGTGACAACGATGACCAGAACGTGGGTATTGGCATCCTGAAACGCGCCGTAGAAGAGCCCCTGCGCCAGATCGTCCGCAATGCGGGCGGTGACGCCAGCGTCGTTCTGAACGCTGTTGCCGAAGGCAAGGGTAACTTCGGTTACAACGCTGCTACGGGCGAATACGGCGACATGATCGAAGCCGGTATCCTGGATCCGACCAAGGTTACGCGTTACGCATTGCAGAACGCTGCCAGCGTATCGGGCCTGTTGCTCACGACCGAAGCGATGGTCGCTGATGCGCCGCAGGATGATGCTGGTGCACCACCGATGCCTGACATGGGTGGCATGGGCGGCATGGGCGGCATGATGTAACGTCCGTTTCCTGACCCAGGAAGAACAAAAAGGCCCGGCAATTGCCGGGCCTTTTTTTATTCGCCCGTGATCTCGGCTAATCGTGGGTCGTTGTTCTGCTCTTCGGCCGTCTCGAGTGCCTGCATGAATTCGTCGAATTCGGCCCAGTCCTCCAAAATCTCATCGCGGCGCTGGAGGCGCTCCAATTCCTGCTGCTCATAGTCCGTCAACGCCGGTTCGGGCTGAAGCTGGCCTGACCGCCGCTCGGCTTCAGCGAGTGAGTCGATGATCGCGTTGACCTGACCTTCATACTCTCGCGCCTCTCTCTCTTGCTTGCGGCGCGCTTCTTCCTCGCGCTCAGCGGCCGCGCGGCGATCTTGCCAGTCGGTAGTGATTTCGCAGGGCGGCAGGCAGGCATCCCACCGGTTGGCTGGATTGTCTTCCCAGCGTCGCCGTTGTTTGGCTCGCCGCTCGGGGCCATCAAGCGCAATGTCGAGGGCCATTTCGAACAGGCCGCCGGCCACGGCGCCCGAAGCTTCCTTGACCTGGCTCGTAGTGCAGCCGGTCAACAGTACGAGGGCTAACAGAAGTGCCGAATAACGCATCCTTTGACCCTAGCAAATTCCGCGGTGCGATTCACTGCCGCAAGTCACGCTAGAATAGTGCTTCGGAGGTGCTTTCATGCAGGTTTTTGTTGTCGCAGTTACGGTTGCGCTCGTTGTGTCTTTCATGTGTTCGATATTCGAGTCGGTGCTGCTGTCTCTCAACCACGCGCGCGTGGAGTTACTGGCATCGCAAGGCAGGAAGTCGGGCAAGATTCTAAAGGCGTTCAAACAGCGTATCGATATTCCGATATCGGCAATTCTCATAACGAACACGGCGGCACACACAATTGGCACCGCGGTGGCGGGTGCGAGTTACGCCGACGTCTTCGATCCGGAGACACTTTGGATATTCACGCTTGTCTTCACGGTCGTTGTCCTGTTGCTGACGGAAATTATTCCCAAGACGCTTGGCGTGGCCTATGCGCGCCAGCTCGCAAAGCCCGTCGCGTACGGTATCCGCGCATTGACCGTCGTGTTGCGTCCGTTCGTTCTGATCACCGAGGCCATTTCAAGATCGCTGCGCAGCGATAAGGCCGCCCCGATTACGTCGCTGGACGAGATTCGCCTGTTGGCCTCCATCGGCCATAGCGAAGGCGTGGTGGGCGAGCAGGCCGCGGGCATGATCGTCGGTGCGTCGCAGCTGCGCAACCTTGCGGCGACCAACGTCATGGTGCCCCGCCAGGAGGTCGTCTATTTGTCGCAAGATGCCAGTCGCGAGGATGTCCTGCGAACCATCAGCAAGTGCGGCTTCAGCCGTTTTCCGTATTCTCCATCGGCTGACCTCGATCAGGTGGTTGGCATCGTCTTTGCCAAGGAAGTGTTGTCCCAACTCGTTGACTCGACGTCGGATGGAATCGACTGGCAGGCCCTTGTGCACGACGCCATCGTCGTTCCGGAGTCGGTGGCGCTCGACTCTCTGCTGAGAACGTTTCGGCAAAGACGCCGGCATATGGCACTGGTCGTTGACGAGTACGGTGATTTCCAGGGCATCGTCACGCTCGAAGACGTCATCGAGGAGGTGGTTGGTGATATCTTCGACGAGTCGGACCTGCCGCATGAGGACCTGTGGCAACACCCGAACGGCACGGTGAGGGCCTTCGGTACGGCCGAACTGCACCGCGTTTGTCGCATGCTGAAAATCGACATGCCCGACGACATCGAGGTTGCCACGGTCGGCGGGCTGTTGTCCGAGGCCCTTGGCCGCATACCCGGGCCTGGCGACTCGCTCGACTGGCAGAACCATCAGCTGACCGTACTCTCGGCAAGTCAACGGGGCGCCGAACTGGTCTCTATCACCTCGCTCGAGGACGAAGAGACGGCTGATTGACGCCTGGTGTCGGCGGCCTGAAAACGCTCAAGTTGCAGAAGCCTGTCAATGCGCGGAATTCCGAATTGCCAGGTTTCGGGAGGGGTGTATAAGTGATCTGCTGGCAATAGATCGCCAGTGTTGTACGGGAAGGAGGTGAGTCTATGTCAATCCTGCGCAAACTCGAGCCCCGCAAAGGGGCAATTGACGTAAGACGGACTATGCCTCTCACCCACAGCATGGAGGAGTTCTTCGAGAACTTCCCACCACGCCGCTGGATGGAGACGTTTGAGCCCTTTGGGAGAAGTTGGCCGATGGATATCGACTATGAACGGGCATTCCGTTTGGATGTCGTCGACCACGACAAAGAGCTCGTAGTCCGCGCTGAACTGCCCGGCGTTGAGAAAGATGACGTCGATGTGACGATCTCGGGCGACCGCCTGACGATCGGCGCGACAAGGGAGTTCGAGGAAGAAGACGAACGGGAGGACTTCTATCGGCATGAACTCGGCTACGGCAAACTTGTGAGAACAATTGCCTTGCCGGTTGAAGTGGATGCTGAACACATTCACGCCGAACTGAAGGAAGGAATCCTGAAAGTCACGCTTCCGAAAATCCGGGTGGCGGAACGACACACAGTGAAAGTTGCCTGACGAAGTAACTGTGTTGTGATTACCGGGACGGCTGCGGCCGCCCCGGTTTTTATTTGCGCCGCCGAAATGCCCACCAGAGCCTGGCGCCCAGCAGGACGCTCAGTATGACGGCGTAGATCAAGGGCTCCGTAATGTCCTTCTTTACCTGCCACCAGTAGTGCCAGACACCGAGAATGCCGATGACATAGGTCAGGTTGTGCAGCGTCTGCCAGCGACGTCCCATGTAGCGGCGCGCCGCGTTGGTCGAGGTTGCTGCCAGCGCGGTCAGGAAGACGAGGGCCACAAAGCCGATGGTAATGAAGGGGCGCTTCACGATGTCCTCCAAAATGGCCGACATCAGCAGGCCCTGGTCGAGGATAAGCCAGGTCAGGAAGTGCATCAGCACATAAAAAAAGGTGAAGAGGCCCAGCATGCGGCGGAAGCGGGTAAGCCAGTTCCAGCCCGTCACTCGCCGCAGCGGTGTCACCGCCAGGGTGACCATGATGAAACGCAGCGACCAGTTGCCAAAACGATCGAGGATCTCTTCGACGGGATTGGCGCCTAGCTGCCCGGTTACCTCGAACACGTCGCCCGCAACCAGCGCAAACGGCAAGAGGCAGGCAATAAAGACCAGTGGCTTACCGAAGAGCCGGATTCGTTGCAGTGTGTTCAAAACGGGTACTAGAAGTTACGCCGGAGGTCGAGGCCTTTATAAAGGTGGGCTACCTGCTCGCCGTAGCCATTGAACATCAGCGTCGGCTGCTTGCTCGCAAACACGCCGGCGCCAATACGGCGTTCGCGCGCCTGGCTCCAGCGCGGGTGATCGACCTCGGGATTTACGTTCGCGTAGAAACCGTATTCGCGCGGTTGCGACATGTTCCAGCTGGTTTGTGGCCGGCGCTCGGTGAAGCGAATTCCAACAATGCTCTTGATGCCCTTGAAGCCGTACTTCCACGGCACGACGAGCCGAATGGGCGCGCCGTTCTGGTTGGGCAGGGTTTCGCCGTACAAACCGACGGCAAGTATCGGCAACGGGTTGGTCGCTTCCGCAATCGTCAGTCCTTCGCGGTACGGCCAATCGAGAACGCGTCGCCGAACGCCGGGCATGCGCTCCGGATCGTTGAGCGTTTCGAACGCCACGTATTTCGCTTTTGATGTCGGTTGCAGGTGCTTCACGACTGCGGCGAGCGAGATGCCGACCCAGGGAATAACCATCGACCAGGCCTCGACGCAGCGCATGCGGTAGATGCGCTCTTCAAGGTCGAAGGGCTTTACGAAGTCCTCAAAGTCGAACGTCCCGGTTTTCTCGGCCTCACCCTCGACCGTGATCGTCCAGGGCCGTGGTTCGAAATCTCTGGCATACACGACCGGGTCGCCTTTGCCGGTGCCGAACTCGTAGTAGTTGTTGTACGTCGTGATGTCGTCGTAGCTGTTGGGTTCCTGGTCGGTGCTGTAGGGGCTCTCGATGACGCCCGGCAGTTTTGCGAGCCTGCCCTCCGGTACCAGCGCACCGAGGGCGTTGGGCGCGAGGAGGGTGCCACCGGCGATCGCGCCGGCCCGAATGAAATCGCGTCGATTCAGATAGTTCGTCTGGCTCGTAATTTCGGACGGCCGGATGTCGGACGGTTTTTTGATCAGCACGGGAGCTCCCTGTCGATTATGCTCTTCATTCAGACCGGACCAACGCAGAGAATATTGCACGTGAGCGCGACACGCATTCTTCCCTGGTACTACGCGGCAACGCTTGTCTTTCTTCTGCTCGACTATTTCGGGGGCGTCAACGTCCGCGTGGCATTTCTCGATACGCTGCCAACAGCCCGCATGGCGTACTACGGCATCTGCTTTACCTGCTTTGGGCTGATGGTCTGGCGCCCCGCGTGGACGACCCTGATCGGAACGTTCGAGTCGCTGGTCACAATGATCGCCCTGATTTTCGGCATGGCCGTTCGCGTAATGGTGCCAAATGACGCGATCTTCTCAGAAAATGCAGCGATCGTTACGACCGAGCAAATCGTGAATTTTGTGATCGCCGGGGCTGTCGCGTATTTTGCCTGGGTGAAGGGCCTAAGGGCGTTAACTGGTCGATAAAATGCAGTGAAATGTGCATATCTTTCTTAAAATTCGGATAATGTTACAAGATTGGCTTCGGACAGTTTTGCCGGCCTGCTGACGTCAGCCAGCGTTTGACCAGTCCCGTTAAGCGAATTTAATGATATTTAGGCATTAATTAGAGCCATTTAACCACAATTGCCCGGTTATTGGCCCAGCAAGGGTTTTCCCGACCCTGTTCAGGCTGGATTCAAGGCCGTCAGGCTACGCTTGATATCAACGAAACGACCCCTATGTCGGACATAACGAGGAGGATCGAGCGCATGGGCGAGGCATTTTCCAATATTGTTCGCAGTAACGACCGTGTTGCACCCACGGCCGACTTGCATGTCGAGGTGATCGCGGATTTCGTGTGCCCCTTCTGCTTTGTCGGAAAACGTCACCTGGACGGGGCCCTCAAAGCGGTGCAGGGACCGAGCAGCGTGAGCTGGTATCCGTTCCAGCTAAACCCGGAGATTCCGGCCGAAGGGCTGCCCTTCGATGTCTACCTGACCAAGCGGTTCGGTAGCCCGGCCAATGTCGAGCCCGTGTTGCAGCATTTGACCGACGAAGGCCGCCGGTCTGGAATCGATTTCCGCTTCGACAGGATTCAGCATGTACCGAACACCCTGCCGATCCACCAGTTGATGCAGCGCGCCGAAACGATGGACGTCGATCAGTCCGCGCTGGCGGAGGACCTGATGTCGGGCTTTTTCGAGGACGGCAGAAACATCGGGGAGATCGGCATATTGATCGATGTCGCGGAGCGGCATGGCATCGTCGCGAAAGAAACGCGCGATGCCGTTGGCAACGATGCGATCCGGCAGGCCGTGGTAACGCGTGAGGCGCGGGTGCGCAGTTCGGGGCTGGTTGGTGCGCCGGGATTCCTGGTCAATCGGCGCCTGCTGGTCGTCGGCGCGCAGTCGACCGACAACATGGTGAACGCCTTTGATCGTGCAATGTTCGGGGAAGGGTCTGATTCGCTGGTTTCACCGGCGTTGCATTAGCCAGTCAATAAGCAGTGCGTTGACCTCGGCAGGCTTTTCCTGCTGAGTCCAGTGACCGCATTCGAGCATATGAATGTGCAGATCACTGACGAGCGGTTTCATGCCCTCGATGTGTTGTAGCCCGATGAGCACGTCATTCTCTGCGCCGATAAACAGGGTCGGAATGTCGACGACCGGATCAACCCCCTCCAGCTGCTTCCAGTTGTGGCTCCAGTTGCGGTACCAGTTGATGGGTCCGCTAAAGCCCGACCGCGAAAAGCCCGCGGCGTAGTAGTCGCGTTCGTCGTCGGTTAACAGCGCATCTCCGCTGGCCTCGTCGGCCAGGGTCTGCCGCAGCAGGCTGATAATCTTGTATTGCGGTGGGAGCTTGTCGAACTGCTCCCGCGTGAGCTGGTGCTTGCGCATCATGCGGTCAATAAAATGCCTGGGGTCATCGGAAAAAACCCGGTCGGCTTCGTCCGAGTCCTGGAAGTTGACAATGTAGAAGCGGTCGCCGAACCGGTCCCGCATAATGTCGATCGGGTCTACCGGAGTACGCGGGTAATGCGGGATGTTCAGGATGGCGAGGCTGTCAATGCGATCGGGCGCGAGCATCGCCATTTGCCATAGCAACAACGCGCCCCAGTCGTGGCCGACGAACGCGGCGCTTTCCAGACCGAGCGCATCGAGTAAGCCATGCACGTCGGCGATGAGTTCGGACACGCGATACGCCGAGACGTCGGCTGGCGCCGTGGTTCGACCGTAGCCGCGCTGGTCGGGCGCAATAGCCCGAAAGCCGGCATCCGCGAGCGCTGGCAACTGGTGTCGCCATGAGTAGGCGAGTTCGGGGAAGCCATGCAAGAGGACGACGGGGGGCCCTTGACCCTGCTCGTAGACGGCCATGTCGAGGCCGTTGGACTTAACGATACGGGGTGCCGGAAACATGCAGCCATTTGACAGTAATTGCTGACAAACTACAAAGTGGCGCAGTTGAAGGTTCTTGCCGAGCCGCCAGGAGACAAAGAATGTCGCGCGAGCGATTGTTGCAGTTGAAAGCCGAACTTGAGGCTGTCGCCGAAGCGGGTGACGAGTCGGCGGCTATCGTCGAACTCGATCAGTCCAAGGTCGGCAGATTGTCGCGCATGGACGCCATGCAGGCACAGGCGATGGCGAAAGCCTCAGCCGAGCGGCGCGAGCAGATGCTGCGCCGCATCGACGCGGCTCTTGTTCGGGTTGAGAACGACGACTACGGGATTTGCGAGGAATGCGGCGAGCCGATCAATCCGAAACGGCTCGAATTCGACCCTACAGTGACCCTGTGTATCGACTGCGCGAGCAGCGCTGAGCAATAGCCGGTCGCGCCCTGCGGGGTGTTACGGTCTCGATTCGCTTGAGATCGAACCTTCTGCAGTATCGCGTTCCAGGCTACGATGTAATTCCGCAGTCTGTTCCGCGATCTCGTCCCATTCCCACTTGGGACGGCAGGTCTTTTTCTTCAGGCGTGACCCAACATTTACGTCGTTTCGACAAATGACCCGGTTCGGGTCGTCGCGCGCAAGCGTTGCCTCGGTCGACGACGTGCTTGCACAGGCCGTCAGACCTGCCGAGACCAGAATAAGTGCGATGCCGCAGGGCACAGAAATCAGAATACGCATACCTGTTCTCCCTAAAACAGTGTCTGGATGAACTCCAGTCTACACCTTCGACCGCCCGGCGCTGCTAGAGTTTCACCCCTAGCGCCGACAGCAGGTGGCGCGTCCAGCGCTGCCGAAGCACCGGCACGAGAAATCGATAGAGGCGTCCCGACGTGTACTCATCCTTGCCTTTTTCGAGCGCCTCAAGGCCTTCGCGCACCACAACGTCAGCGTCATACCAGATAAACCCCGGTGTACTGCGTTTCATGCCCGAGAGCTTGTCCGAGGCGTGAAAATCG
This sequence comes from Chromatiales bacterium, assembly GCA_004282875.1. GTDB lineage: Bacteria > Pseudomonadota > Gammaproteobacteria > Steroidobacterales > Woeseiaceae > UBA1847. Next base: position 30,168 of record SHLT01000012.1, read on the forward strand.
GTATGCGTGAACCCCGGGCACAAGGCCATGACGTGGATGCCCTGGCTCATGTACGCAGAGGACAGCGCCTTGGACAATGCGATCAGGTAAGCCTTGGTGGGCCCGTAGCTATAGTCACCGTGGACGGTCATCCGTCCCGCGACCGAGGCGACGTTCAGCACCCTGCCGTAGCCGCGCTCGATCATTGCCGGCATGAACTCATGGCACATTGCGGCGACCGACGTCATCATCAGGCGGATATACGCATCCTGTCGGCTCCAGTCGCGGGTTCGTATAAGGTCGGGTCCCTCCGAACCGGCATTGTTGACCAGAATATCGATCTCAAACCCGCGGCGCCGGGCCTCTGCGTATAGCTCGGCCGGTGCCCCGGGCAAAGACAGGTCGGCCGTCAAAACGTCGACCTCGACCCCATGCGACTCATGCAGTTCGGCGGCCAGTTGCTGCATCGGACCAGCCCGCCGAGCTACAAGTACAAGGTCCTTGCCGCCGGCCGCCAGCTGGCGCGCAAACTCGCTGCCGAGACCGGCCGAAGCGCCTGTAATCAGTGCCCTCGTCATGATGGCAGGCACTATCGCACAATCTGGCCGGCATTCTGAAGTAGAATCACGCGAACGACAGATCCGGACGAGAATAAAAAATGCGCAAAGACGGACTCAGCCAGAAAGCTTATGTTCCCATCGCTGACGGCGATACCTATGACCCCTTCGTTGCCGCGAGCGAGTCGCCTGCGGAGTTTACGTTCAAGGCGGTCGGCCTGGGTATCGTGTTCGGCATTATTTTCGGCGCGGCCAATGCCTACCTTGGTTTGCGGGCCGGCCTCACGATCAGCACGTCGATCCCGGTTGCGGTCATGACCGTGGCGGTGTTCCGTGCACTGCGTGGAGTCGGCATACGTGGGACGATTCTGGAGACGAATATCTCGCAAACCACGGGTTCGGCTTCCAGTTCCCTGGCCAGTGGCGTGATCTTTACGTTGCCTGCGCTGTTCATGTGGGGGATGCCGCCCGAACTGCTGCAGATGACACTGCTCGCGATGTCGGGTGGCCTGCTCGGTATCCTGTTCATGATTCCGCTGCGCCGTTTTCTCATTGAGCGCGAACACGGCAAGTTGCCGTATCCGGAAGGTACGGCATGCGCCGAGGTGCTGGTTGCGAACGAAATCGGAGGCGGTCGGGCGCGCTTCGTCTTTTACGGACTGGCCGGCGGGGCATTCTTCAAATTCCTGACTTCCTGGATCAACGTCATTCCCGGCGCGGTCCACGCGAAGATTCCTTTCCTGAGGAAAGGCGAGCTGGGTATGGATCTGTCCGCCGCCCTGTTCGGCGTGGGTTACATTCTCGGACCGCGTATTGCGGCCGTGATGGTTGGCGGTGGCCTGCTGTCGTGGCTCATTATTATCCCCGCGATCGATTACTGGGGAGCGAATCTGACGGCGCCGTTTTACCCGGAAACGGTAAACCTCATTCGCGACATGTCGCCGAGCCAGATCTGGACCCGCTACGTACGCTATATCGGCGCAGGCGCCGTTGCGACGGCGGGCATCATCACGCTGATTCGCAGCATCCCGGTTATGGTCAGCAGTTTCAAGATCGGTTCCGCAGAGCTAACCGAACGCATGAGCACGAGCGAGAAGCCGGTCGCTGTGCAGCGCACCTCGAATGACTTGCCGCTGAAGGTCGTCGGAATCGGCGTGCTTGCAATTGCGGCTGTACTAATTCTCGTACCGCAGGTTTTCGGCGCTGTCGGCGGAACCGGCATACGCGCGGCTGCCGCTATTTGCGTGGTTGTTTTCGCATTCTTCTTCGTCACGGTAGCCTCGCGCATCGTTGGCCTCGTCGGCGTGACCAGCAACCCCACCAGCGGTATGACGATCGCAGCCCTGCTCGGCACGGCGTCCATATTTTTGCTGTTTGGCTGGACCGACACGATGGGTAAGGCCGCGGCATTGACGGTGGGCTGTGTTGTCGCCATCGCGGCATCCATCTCCGGCGATACCTCCCAGGACCTGAAAACCGGGTTCTTGCTGGGTGCGACGCCGCGGCGGCAGCAGACGGCCGAATTGATCGGCGTGCTGACGTCGGCAGTGTTTGTTTGCCTGACGGTTCTTGCGCTTGGCAAGGGCTTCGGTTTTGGCAGCACGGAATTGCCTGCGCCACAGGCAACGCTGATGAAGCTCGTCATCGACGGTGTGCTTGACCAGAACCTGCCATGGGCACTGGTCGCCATCGGTGGTGGCATTGCAATTGTCTGCGAACTCGCCCGGATTCCTTCGTTACCGTTTGCGGTCGGTGTGTATCTGCCAGTGTCGACGATGACGCCAATATTTGTTGGCGGACTCATTCGTCTATGGATGGAGCGCAAGGCGAAAGATGAAACGCAGGCTGCAGATCGACGTGAGCGGGGCGTACTGCTGGGCAGTGGTTTCGTTGGCGGAGAAGGCTTGCTCGGCGTCGGCATCGCACTGGTGGCCGTGGCCAAGAGCGCGCGTCCGGACGGTATCGGCACGGAATGGGCCGGTAGCGAGGTTGTCGCGATGCTCGTCGGCGCGGCTGCGTTCGCCGTGTTTATTACCTGGTTCTTCCGGCAGGTGCGTGGCAAATAGGGGAGAAAAGCGAAAACCGCTTGTTTTTTAGGTACTCAGAGGCTAATTTGCCTCGCAAGACGCTGAAGGGGAGGAGTACGCAGCCCATTCAGGCCAAAGCGACCGGAGGACAGTGAGAGCTCCGGGCCTGGAACTGCCGAATATCACCCCGGAGTCGCCAACCGAAATGTGCGCAGAGTAGGCCTGGCCGGATGGTCCACGAAACGGATGTCGGGTCTTTGACCCATGAGGCAGCACTAGCTGCGAAGCCGGGTGGTACCGCGACGAATTCGATCGCCCCGGAGTGTGTATGCACTCCGGGGCGTTTTTGTATGTGAGGAATGAACATTGGCGTTTAAAGAAGTAACAGGTCGCTACAACGGACCAGCTCTCGAGGAAGAGGTGCTGGAGTTTTGGCGCGAGCAGGACGTCTTCGCAAAGACTGTCGAGGCCACGAAAGACGGTCCGCAATTCAGCTTCAACGAAGGTCCGCCCACGGCCAACGGCAAGCCCGGCATTCATCACGTGTTGGCACGCTCGTTCAAGGACATCTTTCCGCGGTACAAGACGATGCGAGGCTACTACGTGCCGCGCAAGGCCGGTTGGGATACGCACGGCCTGCCCGTAGAGCACGAGGTCGAAAAACTCCTCAAAAAGGAAGGCCGTATCGAGAGCTACGACAAGGCCGAGATCGAGGAGAAAGTCGGCATCGCCGAGTTCACCCGACTGTGCCGCGAGTCGGTCATGACCTATATCGGCGACTGGGAGAAGATGACCGAGCGCATGGGGTTCTGGGTCAACCTCGACGAGGCGTATTACACGCTCAACAACTCCTTCATCGAGACAGTCTGGTATCTGCTCAAGGAAATCTGGGACAAGGACCTCATCTACAAGGGCTACAAGGTCGTCCCTTACGATCCGCGCATCGGCGCGACGTTGTCGTCACACGAATTGGCCCAGGGGTACAAGGAAACCGAGGACCCTTCGATCACGGTGCGCTTCAAGCTTGAGGGCGAGGACGACACCTACATCCTCGTCTGGACCACGACCCCATGGACGCTGCCGTCCAACCTCGCGCTCGCGGTCGGCACAGATATCGACTACAGCTATTGCCGCTCGGAAGGGCAGACGCTGATCGTCGCTGAAGCGCTGCGTGAAGCCGTGTTCCGCGATATCGAGCACGAAGTCGTGAAGACCGTGAAGGGCTCGGACCTGGTCGGTACGCGCTACGAGCGCCTGTTCGATTATCTCGACGCTGAAGGCGACAAGGTATTCACGGTAATGGCGGCGGATTTTGTCAGCACGGAAGACGGCACGGGCATCGTGCACACGGCGCCGGCCTACGGCGTTGACGATCTCGCATTCGGCCAGGCCAACGACTTGCCCGTCGTGCACGGCGTCGGTCTCGACGGCAATTTCGTCGATGCGGTCGAGCCGGTCAAAGGCCTGTTCTTCAAGGACGCGGACAAGATCCTGATTCGCATGCTCAAGGACCGCGGGCTCATGTTCCGGTCCGAACGTTACCGCCACAACTACCCGTTCGGCTGGCGTACGGGCGACCCGATCCTCTATTACGCGAAGAATGCCTGGTATATCCGCACGTCGAAATTTGCCGAGCGCATGGCGGAGTTGAACCAGACGATCAACTGGGTGCCCGAGCACATCAAGGACGGGCGTTTTGGCAAATGGCTCGAGAACAACGTCGACTGGGCGCTGTCTCGTGAACGGTTCTGGGGAACCCCATTACCGGTCTGGACCGATGGCGAAAATTTCATGTGCGTAGGTTCAGTTGCCGAACTCGAGGAGCTGACGGGCAGGGAGTTGACCGAGCTTGACCTGCATCGGCCTGCGGTTGATGACGTCACGTTTGAGAAGGACGGCAAGACCTGGCAGCGCATCCCCGAGGTCATCGACTGCTGGTTCGACTCGGGCGCGATGTCCTACGCCCAGTGGCACTACCCGTTCGAGAACCAGGACAAGTTCGAGAAGCACTTCCCGGCAGACTTCATCTGTGAGGCGATCGACCAGACACGCGGCTGGTTTTACACGCTGCATGCGATCGCGACGCTGGTCTCCGACAGCGTGGCCTACCAGAACTGCATCTGCCTGAGCCATATCGTCGACAAGGACGGCAAGAAGATGTCCAAGTCGCTCGGCAACATCATCGACCCTTACGACGTCTTCAACTCGGTGGGCGCCGATGCCTTGCGCTGGTACTTCCTGGCCAGGCTTTCGCCCGATGTGCAAAAGCGCATCTCGGTCGACATTGTCGCCGACGTCGCGAGCTCGTTTATCAATACGTTCTGGAATACCTACGGGTTCTTTGTGCTGTACGCACGGCTGGACGAGATCGATCTTACTAAGGACGTACCGGTCGCCGATCGCCCGGAGATCGACCGCTGGGCGCTGGCGCTGCTGCACCGCACGATCACGACGGTCACGGACGCCCTGGACCACTACGACGCCAAGGGCGCCGGCGAAGCCATCGAGTCGTTTGTTGACCAGCTTAGCAACTGGTACGTGCGCCGCAATCGGCGCCGATTCTGGAAGTCGACGGACCCGCAGGACAAGCAGGCGGCCTACCTCACGCTTTACGAATGCCTCAAGAGCGCCCACGAATTAATGGCGCCATTTGTGCCGTTCCTGGCCGAGAACGTGTACCAGAACCTCGTGCGGTCGGTGGATTCGGAGGCGCTGCCATCGGTGCACATGGGCAACTGGCCTGAAGCCGATGCCACGTGGCGGAACGAAGCGCTCCTGCACGATATCGACGTCGTGCAAAAGGTCGTCGGGCTCGGCCGTGCGGCGCGCAGCCATTCGGGCGTCCGAACGCGCCAGCCGATATCGCGTCTGCTGGTACGTGCGCCAAACGATGCGGCCGCCCGGGCGCTCGACAGTCACAAGGATCAGCTACTCGAGGAGCTAAACGTCAAGGCCGTGGAATTCATCGCGCGCGACGCGGGTCTTGTCAGCTACAACATCAAGCCGAACCTGCCGAAGCTGGGCAAGCAGTACGGCAGGCTTGTGCCGCAGATAAAGCAGGCGCTGCTCGATGCCGACGGGGCTGCGATCGCTAGCGCAATCGCCAGCGGAGATACGTTCGAAATTGAGGTGGCGGGGCAAACGATCCCGCTCGACGGTGACGACGTCCTGGTCGAAACGCACTCCGCCGAAGGCTATTCCTGCGAGGCGGATTCAGGTTATCTCGCGGCGCTGGATACGATGCTGAGCGACGAGCTGCTGGCCGAAGGTCTGGCTCGTGAGGTCGTACGCTCGGTGCAGGATGCCCGCAAACAGGCCGGCCTTGAGGTATCAGATCGCATCACGCTGGGCGTATCGGGGTCGCCTGCCGTCGACGCGGCACTTGAAACGCATCGCCAGTACCTGATGAACGAAACACTGGCGATCGACTGGGTCGTTGGCCAGGAAGACGCGAAATACACGGCTGATCGAGACATGGGTGAGGAGCACTGGAAGATCGAGATCAGTCGCTAGCCGCGAATCTTGAACACTCGGGCAAATCAAATGTGATAGCCTCTTTTGACCGATCGCACAGCAACATGTGCGACGAATAACAACAAAAACCGGTCAAGGGGTAAAGCTGCGTGCTGTTTAATTCACTCACGTTTGTGGTGTTCTTTGTGCTCGTCCTCGCGTTGCACAATGCGCCTTTCAGCTGGAGGACGAAGAAGACCAATCTTCTGATCGCCAGCTATCTCTTCTACGCGGCCTGGAATCCACCCTTCGTCATATTGCTGTGGATCTCGACGATCATCGACTGGCACGTCGCGAAGCGCATGTTCGTCGAAAAGGCGAGGGGGCGACGCAAGTTGCTGTTGGCGGTCAGCGTCGCTGTTAATCTCGGGCTGCTCGGCTACTTCAAGTACGGTGAGTTCCTGCTCGAAAACTTCGTAGCGATGGCCGCCGCTGTCGGCATTGCATACCAGCCACCGGAGTGGAACATCATTCTACCGGTCGGCATTTCTTTCTATACGTTCCAGACCATGGCGTACTCGCTCGACGTTTATCTGCGGCGCGCCGAGCCGTCGAAGTCGTTCCTGGACTTCGCTCTCTTCGTCACGTTTTTCCCGCAACTGGTTGCGGGCCCGATCGTCCGACCCACGCACTTGTTGCCGCAATTCGCAGTCCCGCGGGTTGCGACCCCGAAGCAGCTGTACTGGGGCCTGGCACTGATGACGATCGGTATGTTCCAGAAAATCGTCGTCGCCGACGGTTTGTTGGCGCCGGCGGCCGATGCTGTTTTCAGCGCCGACAAGATGCTGCATCCACTCGACGCGTGGCTCGGCACGCTGGCTTTTTCGGGCCAGATATTCTCTGATTTCGCCGGTTATTCCACGACGGCCATCGGCGTCGCGCTGACGCTGGGATTCGGTCTGCCGGATAACTTCCGCTTTCCTTATGCCGCAATTGGCTTCTCGGATTTCTGGCGGCGCTGGCATATTTCCCTCTCGTCGTGGCTGCGTGACTACCTCTACGTTCCCTTAGGCGGCAATCGCAAGGGCAACCTGAGAACCTACGCCAACCTGATGACCACGATGCTTCTCGGTGGTTTATGGCACGGCGCCAGCTGGACGTTCGTGGTCTGGGGTGGTCTGCACGGCCTGTTTCTTGCCGCAGAGCGCTGGCTAAAGGCCCGAGTCGGTGACAAGGCCATCTGGAGCCGGCTGCCCGCCCAGGTGTTTCTCGCGTTGCTCACCTATTTCCTCGTGAATATCACGTGGGTGTTCTTCCGCGCCGGGGATTTCGCCACCGCGTGGCGCATGATCGTGACAATGCTGACCTTCGTTACCGAGGGCGAGAAAGTCCTGATCACACCGCACATTGTGCAGGTTGTGATAACGATCGGCATTATGCTGCTGATTCACTGGCGAATGCGCGAGCGCAAGCTCGACGAAGTTGTCGGGCGTATGCCGGCCTGGCTTACCGGTCTGATCTGGGGCGTCATGCTAACGCTCATTATCATTACGCAGGGAGGAAGCGATGCCTTCATCTACTTCCAGTTCTGAGAGTACGGCGGCTATGAGCAAATACGACCGGGGGCTGCCGGGCGACTCCATCAAGCCGGCTGCGTTGCTGGGCCTGGTTATCATGATCGTCATGCTGAGCGGCTGGGAAATGTACTGGCGCAGCGAAGGGTCGATTCCCTCTTATCGGAACAGCGAAGGCCTGTGGGCGATCCAACGCCGGCGCGTCGATGAGATCGAGGGCGAAAAGACCGTGCTGGCAGGATCGTCGCGTATGTTCTTTAACTCGCAGCTCGATGTCTGGGAGCGGGTGTCAGGGGAGCGACCGATACAGTTGTCACTGGAGGGAACCAGCCCTGTGTCCTTGATGGAGGATCTCGCTGAAGACCCTGACATGACCGGTACCCTCATCGTCGGCGTTGCTGGCGAAATGTTTTTCACCGGATTCGAATTCCGCGGCAGCGCGTTCGAGCGATACGCGAATGAAACCCCGTCCCAGTGGCTGGGTCAGCAAATATCGATGCTCGTGGAGCCGTATCTTGCGTTTTACCAGTACGACTACAGTCTTTTTACGGTTATCAAGCGCCAGGCGTTTCCCAGGCGCGAGGGTGTTTTCTTCCTAATGGACGTGCGTCGTCTTGCCAATTACAGCAAAGATCGCAACGCACGCATGTTCTCGAAGGTTGAGACCGATCCCGAGTACGCCGAGATTGCCAAGGAAATCTGGGCACAGTTCTACCGACCCATCGAGACGATGAGTGAAGATGAACTCGCGGCCGGGCTGGAGAATCACAATAAACAAATCGACCGCGCCGTCGCGGCGACCAGGAAACTGCAGGCAAGAGGCGTCGAGGTGATCTTTGTCCGGCACCCGTTTGAGGGTATTTACGACAAGATCGAACCTACGTATTTTCCTCGCGCGAGCAGTTGGGATGTACTGATTGAAAGGACCGGCGCTCTGGGTGTCCACTGGCAGGACCACGAGGAATTGCAGGGCTTCTGGCTCCCGGAGTCTTCACATCTCGCGGCCGCCGATGCCGATCGCTTTACCGAGGCATTGTATGAAATTATCCGGCGCGAGCTAGCGGATCGAAATGTCGGGGAACAGCAATGACGATGAAAATTCTGGTCTCACTGGACCTTTCCGAGGCGACACCGCGGGTCCTGCAGGTAACCGAGCGCATGTCGCGACAGTCCGCCGGCGAAGTGCGGTTGCTGCACGTGGCCGAAGCGGAGCCCGACTTCATGGGTTACGACGCGGGTCCCGAAGTTGTCAGGGACCAGGTTGCGAAAGAGTTTCGTGACGAGCATCGCGCTATTCAAAAGCATGCTGACGCATTGCGGGAGGCCGGCATCGAGGCCAGCGCCCGGCTTATCCAGGGCCCGATTGTGGAAACTGTATTGAAGGAAGTGAAGCGTTTTGAGGCAGACCTTCTGATCGTCGGTAGCCATGGATTCGGCGCAATATACGATCTGCTTGTTGGCAGTGTCAGCCGGGGGCTGCTCAAGGAAGCCGACATACCGGTTCTGGTTGTGCCCATTCGAGACCCGTCTCTACGCCCCTAGAAACTGTTGCGCAGCTCCAGCAGGAATTGCACATCGTCGATGGACGAGTCGCCGTTGAGGGGAAACGCGAGGTCCATGTGGACGACCTGGTCGGATACGCGCGTCAAGGCGAAGCGTAGCCCCACTCCCGCATCCGCAAGCCAGCCCCGATAGTCCGGGCCGAGCGGGTTAGCCCCCCAGACTCTTCCGGCGTCCGCAAACACGGCCGCACCGACGCGTGCGAAGCGAAACGGATACCAGTCGGTGAAGAAACGTTGCTCGACGGTTGCCAGCAATTTGGAGTCCCCGACCTGGTAGCGCAGAGGATACCCTCGCAACCCTGTCTTGCCTCCGATTTCGAC
>SHLT01000092.1 GCA_004282875.1 Chromatiales bacterium
GCGACCGTGGCTCTGACGAGCACGATTCTGTTTCTCCTCGTCGCGAAGTCCTGGAATATCCTGAGCCGCACGGTCAGCTCCACCCCCAACTTTGCCGACAGTATCATGCACGAGGCCGCGCAACGTTTTCGGGATGAGCTGGAACGCCTGTCGAGCTCCCAGGCGATATACCTGAGCGGCGCACTTGTATTCCTGGTGCTGTTCATCGCGGCCTACATACTTCAGGCACAGGTCCTGTTCGCCGGTTACCCGTCCTGGCAGCTCTGGCTGCAGATTGCGTTCCTGACACTCGCAATCGGTTTCGCCACGTGGCGCCTGGGCAATACGATACTGGCGCGCCGCAGTGTGACATTTGTGCGTGATGCCAACGTCGCGATCGGACACCAGCTCCAGCAGATCTCCGCCGGCGCGAACCGGGTATTTCACGACGTCGTGACCAGCGCAGGTGTCGTTGACCACGTACTGGTGGGCCAAAGAGGTATCTACGCCGTGAACGTCGTTGCACGCCGCGTCGGCAAGAACGGTAGTGCCGTTCTCGAAGGCCATGACCTGGCGTTCTCGAACAACGACAAAGTGATTCCGATTGTCAAAATCACGGCAAGCACGGCGCGCCTTGAAAAGGAAATCTGCCGGCTGCTCGGCCACAAAATCAGGGTTCGATCGGTAATCGCCGTACCGGGGTGGGACATCGGCGAGCAGTCGAGCGAGCGTCACCTGCTGGTGAATGAGCGCACGATCGCCATGCTGCGCGGATGGCGCGACCAGTCCGACTACCTCATGAACGAGGACGTCGATCTGCTGCAAAAAGAACTGACAGCGCGCTGCCGACGCAAATAACGCCTAGTTCGATCCCTGCGCCGCTTCCTGCAGCTGCTGCTGCGCGTCGGCAAACTGCTGCGCCGCCTTGTGCAGGTAGGTCGCTGCCTCCTCATCATAGCCATCAGCTGACGCAGACCAGACCCGGTTGATGTAGCGCTCACCGGCTGCAAAGCTGCTCATGATGTCCGCGTAAGTCTGCAGGCCGAAGAGATGCACCATGCTGCTGCGCGCATCCGCGAAGCGCCGCAGATCATCACGCAGCTTGAGGTCGATCTTGTCTCGCAGCTCTGCGCCTTTGGTGTCACCGTTGTCAACGATTTCACCGAGATCCCGGACGACGTTCTCCAGGGACTCGCGCAATTCGCCGCGATTCAGCTCCAGCACCTCGTCGGAACGGGCATGAGCTGATGCCTGTCGTTTCGAGATCACGAGACCCGTGATCGCCACAACTGCCGCTACGACGAACAACATCCAGTTGACGTTTTGAACATCCAGCGCCGTTGCGTAGGCTCCTGCAAGGAAGCCGGCAGCCAGGAGAATAAAGCCGATATTCTTCATGAGTCTTTCCCCCTACGACGTCAGCACGATGCTCAAGGCATCGCCGACCCCGACCAGTGCTTCGCCGACAATAAGCCCGGCCGCGATTGGAATACCGACCTCCTCGCTCCAGGTCTTGCCTTTGAATCGATCCGACAATTCGCGACCGAGCGTGCCGAGCGAATAGGTCAGTACGATATTGAATGGCAGGTAGAAACCAAGACCAACCGTGATACCCAGTCCACCCATCATGGCCGACAGGATGCCGCCCATCACGGCGCCCGCAACATACTTCTGCGTCGGTACGTCACCACCCATAATCCCGTCAATTGTGCTGGCCAAGGCCTGTGCCTGCGGCGCCGGCAGCTTGTCGCTGCCGAGTCCGTGAGACTCGTTCAGCACGAAGATCACGCCGATGACAACGATCGGCCCAAGCCAGGCGCCCGCAAACTGTCCGATCTGCTGCATGCGCGGCGTAGCGCCGACGAGGTAACCGGTCTTGAGGTCCAGCATGAGGTCCGTCGCCTGCGACATGGCGACGCACATTGCGGCGCCAACCATGAGGGCAGCAATAATCGAATCGGAACGCTCCATGCCAAACGCCTGCGTCAGTACGATCAGCAGGGTAATGCCAACCAACGTCATGCCCGACAACGGCGACCAGTTAGTGCGCCCGATGGCTTCCGAAAGAATGATGCCAGCCATCCAGATCCATAGCGTACCGAGCACGGCCATGCCGATGCCGCGGCCTATGCCCACTGACTCCGCCGATGTTGCCGCCATGACGCACAGCAGGATCGCAGCACCAATGACCGCGAAATAGAGCAGTTTGATCGGCATCTCGTCGCTGGAAATACTGGTCTCGACCTTGGCGGCCTTTTGCATTGATTTGATCGCACTGACGATCAGCGGTGATGCCAGGATCACACCCATGATGGCGCCGCCAATCAGCATGCCGATACCGAAAGGACGATACAGCAACAGCCTGAGCGGTCCGGGCTGGTTGATCGTTTCACCGGCCGTGTCGACGGGAAACGCGCCCATCGCCGAGAGCATCGGTGACAGGAACCAATAGGCCACAAAGCCGCCGATAATAAATGCGATACCACCCCTGCCCGCGATAAAGCCCACACCGATCGTCATGAGGGACAGGTACCAGATGCCGTTCATATACTCGGGCATGCCAATCAATGCACCGAGGTTCCAGTTCGAGACGCCGGTCTCGATAGTGGTGAAGTGCACACCGGCACTCACGAGCGCCGCCGCCAGGAGGATGATCGCCTTGCGAACACCCGCGCCTGGAGACTTCAGGATCGTAGCGACTGCGACACCGCCGGGGTAAGTCAGCCGCTCGTAGTCGATCATGTGCTTCCGGAGTGGAATGATGAACGCGATGCCGAGAAACGCGCCCGCAATACACCCGAACGTCAGGATGACCGGATCAAAGCGGTCACCGAATCCGAGCAGGAATATTGCCGGGACTGAAAACATCATGCCCGACGAAGCACCGTTAACGCCCGATGCAATGGTCTGGACGATGTTGTTTTCGATAATACTCTTGCGCCGCAGCATGCCGCGCAGGATGCCGAAGCCGAGAATGGCCGCGAGTTCAGACCCTTCGATCGAGAATCCCAGGATCAGGGCCGCGTAGCCGATTGAGACGGCAATCACACAACCGATAATCCAACCGACGATTAATGCGACCCAGGTGAGCTCCGGATACGGCCGGGCTACTGTAGATGGTGAATTTTCCACCCCACTCCCCTTTTGTTATTTGCGCGCCAGACTACCACAGTGGTTCGAGACGTGCCGCCAGTTGGTCTTTCTCGATTACCTCGGCGAATTCGTCGGCCAGCGCTTCGCACGCCGCCACACACTGCTTCCAAATGCGGACTCTTTCGGCGGGTTCGTAATTGACGAAGTCGCTGCGATCCGGGATTTTGCCATTCGGCAATCCGGCCACAAACGCGTCCGATGGGCTGACGAGAATGGTGCGGTCCACATTGCCCGGCTGCGGTCGTCGCCACTTCAGGCGTTTATCGAACCAGCCCGGCACGATACGGCCGTAGAAATGGGGAAACAGCGTCAGGCGCTCATGCGCGCTGTGCGGTAGATCGAGGTGGTAGTCGATAACACCCCCATCGCGATAAACACCGGGCTTCGCACCAACAATATCGGGCACGCCCGACAGCACCAGCGGGATGGCGCCCGTTGCCACGATCGCATCGCGCAGATTCCGGGCGCTCAGGGCGACACGTTGTAACGGGAATCCACTGACATCGAAGAACGGCGGAAGGTCGCGCTCGTCGAAAAATAGCGCCCGTTCGAAAAACCAGCCGAGCGTCGAGCGGCTCGCCGCGTTCAGCAACGCCGCGGACAGGAGACCCAGTGCCAGCAGTACCTTCTGCTCCGACGCGAGGATATGCCGGCTACGAACGGTCATCACGTGCGTCCGGAACACCGGATTCGAGAGAATCTCTTCGGCGCCGTTATCACCCAGAACCCAGTCGAGGATCTCCCGGCTTTTCGCCGTAATCTCGTGAATATCCGGTTTTGTGCTGTAGGTCTGTTCCAGGTACGCCTGCTCAAAGCGCTCAATTGCGGCAACGGGATCGGCCTGACCATAGCAGGCAAAACGCCAAGATCCGATCGAACTGCCGATCAGGTGCACAGGCCCATTCAGCTTCGGCACGACCGTTTTTAAAATCGCGCGATCAAGCTGGCTCAGGACCAGCCATTTCGCGCCGCCGGAAGCGCCAGCGAGCGTGCCGACCGACGCTATGTCAAAACCCTGCTTGCGGACGGATTCGAGGGCACCCGCGCCCGCTTTGAATGTCAAAGAGAACGGTTTCACAGTTTGTAGATATTTGGGGGTCGTAGAACGGGATGAGCAGCTATTATAGGGACTTCTTCAGGCAAACGGTTCTTCACATGACCCGATCTCTCCCGGCCGCGGCTGTCGCGGCACTAATCCTCGGTTACAGCATGCAGGCGGCAGCCGATGTCGAGGAACCGCCGTTATACGTTGGCCCCGCCGGTTCCGATGCCGGCGATTGCCTCGACCCTGGTGAACCCTGCCGCACCCTCGACTTTGCACTGCAACGCGTCGGCAAGAACGGCCGCATCCGTGTTGCCCCGGGCAACTACACGTTGAGCAACCCGGGCGATGTCTTTTATCTCGTCAGTGGGGCCATCGACGTACGCGCGGAAAAAGGCGCAACGATTATCGGTGTTCCGCACGAATTCGCCGGCGACCTCGGCGCGCGTGGATTTCGAGTCATCGCCGATACCAAGGGCCTGAACCGCGAGACAGCCAATAAGCTCATCGGCACGCGTGCCAACCTCAGCACCAACGCCTTCGCAGCGGCCTGCGTCGGCGGTTCCGCCGACGGTTTCCCCTGTGACCAGGTGGACCTGGTCGCACACCTCGCCGATCGCACTCCCCCGTCCCGGGGCGCCGATATCTGGGGCTTTGTCGACCTGAACACGAATCGCGAATACGCGATCATGGGTTACAGCACCGGCACCGCTGTTTACGACGTATCCGATGCGGAAAACCCGCGCGAAGTCGGCTTCATCGACGGCCAGTCCACGACGTGGCGCGACATCAAGGTATACCAGTCCTGGAATGCCGCTGATGCACGCTGGAACGCCTATGCCTATGTCACCGCTGACAATGCCCTGGATGGCCTGGTCATCATCGACCTGACGGAGCTGCCGCACCGCATTTCCGAGCTTGCGTACAGCAGCGACTTTTCCGAAGCCCATAACGTCTACACGACGAAGACGGACTTCAGCACGGGTCTCGCCCTGACCGACGATGCGCCGCTGCTGATCATCGCCGGGTCGAATCTCAGTGACGGTCGCTTCAGAACCTATTCCCTCGATAACCCGCGCTCGCCGTCATTTATGGCGACCCCTGCCACGCCCGCCGGCCAACCCGGAGGCGACCGGCTCTACATGCACGATGCGGCGTCCATGCTGATACGCGACGACCGCAAAAACACGCAATGCGTCAATGCGGCGGCCATGCCCTACTGCGACGTCCTGTTCGATTTTAATGAGACAAGCGCCGACATTTGGGACGTTACCAATCCTGCAAACCCTGTCCGACTGAGCCGCACGCCCTACGGTAACTCCGGCTACACGCACTCCGGCTGGGTCTCCGAGGACCAGAACACCCTGTTCGTGCAGGACGAACTCGATGAGCGCGATCGCGGCCTGGCAACGACACTGCGAGCGTTTTCGATCGCCGATCTGGCCAACCCGGTTCTGATCGACACCTGGACCGGACCCACCGGCGCGATCGATCACAATGGATTCGTACGCGGCAATCGCTACTACATGTCCAATTACGCGCGTGGTTTGACTATCCTCGATATATCGGACCCGACGAATGTGCAGGTGTCCGGATATTTCGACAGCTACCCGGCAACCGACAACACCGGCTTCCCGGGCGCCTGGGGCACTTATCCGTTCTTGCCGAGCGGCAACCTGCTGATCAGCGATATCGACTCGGGCCTGTACATCGTGGCGGATAAGACGCGCGATGCTGCTCCCAGCCTGCTGGCCTTCGAGTCAGCGTCATTCGGCGGTGCCGAAGATCAGAACCCGACCCTGACCGTGGTGCGCACCGGCAGTGCAACGGGGCCAGTGGGTCTTATCTGGGAAGTTATCAGTGCCACGGGATCCGGGGCTGATATTGCGCTCGACTCGGGTGTGCTCGACTGGGCTGCCGGCGACCTGGCACCCAAGACGATCGACCTTGGCGTCGCCAATGACGGCAGCGCCGAGGGGCTGGAACGTCTAATCGTCAAGATTTCATCACCCAGCGCGGCCGCGAATCTGGGCAACCCGAATATCGCAAGTCTGTACCTCAGCGATCCGGGTGCAGCGCCATCACTGGGCTTCCAGGAATCGTCGCTGGCGATTTCCGAGCGAGGATTCGGCAAGGCCGTCGTCGTCGTGGAGCGCAGCGGCAGCGCGGTGGGCGCGGTAAGCATTGAGTTCAATATTACGGCGGGCGATGCGACCGCGGGAGCGGATTACGCGGGTACGACGAGCGGCACATTGTCCTGGGCCGATGGCGACGCCGACCCGAAATGGATTGAATACGACATCATCGATGACGGCAGCGGCGAGAGCGATGAGTTCATCGAGTTGACGCTCAGCAACAACGCCGGGGCCGGCATCGCCGGCAGCGACAAGCTGCGCATCGACATTCTCGACGGCACTGGCAGCAACGTGGCGCCGAACGCCGTGGCGGGGGCAAACCAGACCGTGCCTGGCGGCGCAGCGGTCACACTGAATGGTGGCGGCTCCAACGACCCGGACGGGGATACGCTGACTTACAGCTGGACGCAGACGCTGGGGACGGCGGTCACACTGAACAATGCCGGCTCGGCCAGCGCATCGTTCACGGCACCGACCGTCACCTCGGATACCTTGCTGCGCTTTAGCCTGGAAGTCACGGACCCGAACGGCCTGAGCGATTCTGCCGAGGCTTCCGTCACGGTCACGACCGCCAGCGCCGGACCCGGAGGCGGCGGTGGCGGGGGCGGGGGCGCGCTATCCCTGTGGCTGCTGGCGTTGCTGTTATTCGAACGGATGCGTCTTGATAATCGTCTGTTCGCGGTCCGGCCCCGTTGAAATAATGTCGACGGGAACGCCCGCAAGTTCTTCGATACGAGCCAGGTATGAGCGCGCTTTCTCGGGCAAGTCGTTAAAGTCGGTCACGCCAACAGTTGATTCCTGCCAGCCAGCCCATTCCTCGTAAATCGGCTGGCAATCGGCAAAGCGGTCCACCACGACCGGCAGGCCGGCGATGGGCTGGCCATCGATCGAGTAGCCCACGCAGATCTGGATCGTCTCCAGTTCATCGAGCACGTCGAGTTTCGTGACGCACAAGCCCGACACACTGCTGTTGACGATGGAACGCCGCAGTGCCACCGCATCGAACCAGCCGCAGCGCCGCGGCCGGCCCGTCGTCGCGCCAAACTCGGCGCCGACCTTCGCAATGTGTGCGCCCTGCTCGTCAAACAATTCCGTCGGAAACGGCCCTGCGCCGACGCGCGTCGTGTAGGCCTTGACGATACCCAGGATGTAGTCGAGATTGCGCGGCCCAATACCTGTGCCCGTACTCGCGGCCGCAGCCACCGTATTCGACGAGGTCACGAACGGGTACGTGCCGTGATCGATATCCAGGAAGCTGCCCTGCGCGCCCTCGAACAGAATGCTCTTGTCGGAATCCGCAAGGTCCTGGAGGATCTGCGTGATATCGACCGTAATCGGCGCAATGATCTCCGCATACTCCATAGCCTCATCCAGGGTCTTCGCGAAGTCGACCGTTTCGGCGCGGAAGTAATTTTTCAGCAGGAAGTTATGGTAATCGAGAACCTCGCCCAGCTTCGATGCAAAATTCTCGCGAACAAACAGGTCTGAAACCCTGAGTGCGCGACGTGCCACCTTGTCCTCGTACGCGGGACCGATCCCGCGCCCCGTCGTGCCGATAGCGCCGGCGCCGCGCGCTTTCTCTCGCGCCGCATCGAGCGCCACATGGGACGGCAGGATCAGGGGGCAACCCGGGCTGACGCGCAGCCGCTCGTACACGGGTACGCCGCTTTCGATCAGCGCATTGGCCTCGGTGACCAGCGCATCCAGCGCCAGCACGACACCGTTACCGATCAGGCATTGCACACCGTCACGCAGAATCCCCGACGGAATCAGGTGCAGGACGGTCTTCTCACCGTCGATGACCAGCGTATGACCGGCGTTGTGGCCGCCCTGAAAGCGCACAACGGCCGCCGCGCGATCCGTCAGGAGGTCGACAATCTTTCCCTTGC
The DNA here is from genome assembly GCA_004282875.1 of Chromatiales bacterium. Classification (GTDB taxonomy): domain Bacteria; phylum Pseudomonadota; class Gammaproteobacteria; order Steroidobacterales; family Woeseiaceae; genus UBA1847. The sequence goes on from SHLT01000092.1 coordinate 8,199, forward strand.
CCTCGTCACCCCACTGGGTCCCGATGACAACTACGTTCTTACCCATGATTCCCCTAGTTCGCTTCTTCCGAGGATCGACAATCAATGGCGCCTAAGCGCGCACGACATACAGGACCCCGAGGCCGATGACCATCACCACGAGACCGATATTGCGGATGTGATTGTCACTCAGGCGCGAGATTTCCGCCACCATCTGGCGGTATTTTCGCGGCGAGATGAACGGCAACATGCCCTCCAGTATGAGCACAAGAGCAATTGCCGTGAAAATCTCTGTAGCTATTGCTGACCGTCCGACCGATTCAGGTAGCGGAAGAACTCGTTATTCGGGTCGAGCACGAGCACGTCACCCTGCCTGCCAATGGCATTCTTGTACGCATTGATGCTGCGGTAGAACGCGTAGAACTCAGGATCCTCGTTGTACGCATTGGCATAAATCTCCGCCGCCTTTGCGTCACCTTCACCACGAATAATCTGGCTCTGCCGGTCGGCATCGGCAAGGATCACGGTACGATCCTTGTCCGCCGTCGAGGTAATCAGCGCCGCTGCCTCGCGGCCCTCTGCTCGGGTCTGCGCAGCAAGCTGCTCGCGCTCGGCTCGCATCTGCTCGTAAACGGACTCGCGAACGCGCGCCACAAACTCGACCTGTTTCACACGGAAGTCCACCAGTTCAGCGCCGAGGCCTTCTGCGGTCGGCCTTGCCAGAGCCAGCATGTCGCGCATCAACTCCATCCGCTGCACCGAGATCGCCTCGCGCGTCGTGCGCTTACCAAACTCTGTGACGACCGAGTTCTTGATGATCTCACGCAAGCGATCAGCGGCGACCTGCTGCGATCCACCCGTCGACGTGTAGAACCTGACTTCATCGACAATGCGCCATTTCACGAAGAAATCGACCGTCATATTCTGGCGATCCAGCGTGAATACTTCCTGCGGGGCGTCATCGATCTTGAGGATGCGCCGCGGGAACTTGCGAACGGTTTCGATGATCGGGATCTTCCAATGAAGACCGGGCGTGTAATTTGCCTCCCGAACTTCACCGAATCGCAACTTGATGGCGAGATCGCGCTCGTTGACCGTGAATGCCGCCAGCCCGACGATAACGAGGACCAGTCCTACCCCAACAATAATTCCTGCACCCTTGTTATTCATTGCCGGGTCCTCCTTTCGCGTGAATCTCGCGGCTCTTGTCGAGCCTCCGATTCAGTCCTTGGGCTGCTCGCATCCGGATCCCGGGCCGGTTCAGCGTTGGGGAACTGAATTCCCGATCGATTCATGATTTCATTCAATGGCAGGTACAAGAGGTTGCCACCGCCATCGGTGTCGATAATTACCTTGGCCGAATCGCCGTAGACCCGCTCGACCGCCTCGATATACAGACGATCGCGCGTAACGCGCGGTGCCTTTTGATATTCGGTGAGCAGGGCCGAAAAGCGCGACACGTCACCTTCAGCCTCGGCGATAACGCGTTCACGGTAGGCTTCCGCGTCCTGCAGAACCCGTTCGCGCTGACCGCGTGCTTTCGGCACGATATCGTTTGCGTATTTCTGCGCCTCCTGCTGGTAGCGTTCACGGTCGTTCCGCGCTCGCTGCGTGTCGGCCACGGCCTCTTCCACGGCCGACGGGTAGTTGACCGTCTCAATGTTGATTGACGTCACCGTGAGGCCGGCACCGTATGCATCCAGCGTCTCCTGCAGTTCCTCGATCGTCCGCGCAGGGATTTCCTCGCGGCGTTCGCCGATCAGGGACTCGAGCGTACTGGTTCCAACCACCCCTCGCAGGGCGCTTTCCGTCACGTCCTGGAGCGTCTGCTCGGGATCTTCGACAAGAAAGCTGTACTTCACCGGGTCTGTGCGCCGGTACTGCACCGCGACATCGATGTACACGTACCATTCATCGGCCGTCAGCATTTCTGTCGAATACGGGAAGTCATTGACCTGCTCGATGTTCACGATGTCCACAGTTTCGATGGGAAACGGGAGGTGCCAACGCAGACCTGGCATGGTCACGGGCTCGATGAACTTGCCAAAGCGCTGCACGACGCCTCTTTCTGCCGCGTCAACGCGGTATAGCCCGGTCAGTCCCCAGGCAATCAGTAGCAGGACGATAAGCGCAATGCCGCCGGCACCACTCCCGCCGCCACGGCCGCCTCCGCCCAGGATACTGCCGAATCGCTTCTGCCAGTCCTGCACGATCTGGTCCAGTTCTTTCGGCTCATCCCCATCGCGTTTCCAGGGGTCTTTACCGTTTCCGTTTTCGTTCCAAGCCATAATGTTATTCACTCATTTGCTGCGGGTGCCGACGGCTTGGATGCCGTCAGCGCCAATTGTTCCTCGGCGAGATTTTCATGCTTTAGGAATCGCCGCAAGTCCTTTTCCGTCATTTTCAGTTCAAGCGTCCAGCCGCCGTCCTCGAGCGCCTCTTCAGTAAGGACAGCACCCAACTCAAATAGTTTGGCGCGCTGCCGCCCCTGGGCAGGATCGAGGTGGATGAACCGGCGTATCGTCTTCTGCTGCAGACGTTGTGCGATCGCTTCCTTGAGGAGCTCGAGCCCTTCGCCCGTGACCGCTGAAATCCAGACGGCACGCCCTTCGCCCCGCCGGTTGTTGGTGACGCGCGGCTTCCTGTCCAGCTTGTCGATCTTATTGTACACCCTGATCTGCGGCACCTGGTCGGCGTCCAGCTGTTTAAGCACGGCATTCACCTGCCGCACGCGTTGCCAGCGGTTCGGGTCACTGGCATCAATCAGGTGCAGGATAAGGTCGGCCTCCCGGGCCTCCTGCAAGGTTGACTTGAATGCGGCAATCAGCTCGTGCGGGAGGTCCCTGACAAATCCAACGGTGTCGGCAAGCACGACATGCTCGCCGTCCTTCAGGTCGAGACGTCGTACGGTCGGATCCAGCGTCGCAAACAGCTGGTCCTGGACGTAGACACCGGCGTCCGTCAGCGCATTAAAAAGCGTCGACTTGCCGGCGTTCGTGTAGCCCACCAGCGCCACGGTCGGGATCTCCGCTCGCATGCGATTGCGGCGATTGATCGTGCGCCGGATATCGACGTGCTCGAGCCGCTCCGTCAGCTGCCGGATGCGCTTGCCCACAAGACGACGGTCCGTCTCGAGCTGGGTTTCACCCGGCCCGCGAAGCCCGATACCGCCTTTTTGTCTTTCGAGGTGAGTCCAGCCTCGTACCAGCCGCGTCGACAAGTGCCTGAGCTGGGCCAGCTCAACCTGCAGCTTGCCCTCGAAGCTGCGCGCGCGTTGCGCGAAAATATCGAGGATTAAGCCCGCGCGGTCGAGCACCCGGCACTGAAGCTCTTTCTCGAGGTTGCGTTCCTGGCTCGGGCTCAGAGCCGCGGCGGAAATCACCAGTTCCGCTTCCGCGTCCTTGATTATTGTGCGTAGCTCGTCGAGCTTGCCCTTGCCGATGAAGAAACGGGGGTCCGGCCGGCGCCGCGAACTGACGAGCTCGCCCGTAATCACCGCGCCCGCAGACCGGGCCAACTCGGCAAATTCCTCGCGTTCAGACTCGTCAGGTAATCCGTCGGTGCTCGCGTGGACGAGGACTGCTCGCTCGCCACTTTGCGGTCGTTCAAACAATCACGACCTCCCGGAAAGGATTCCGCGGTGTGGACCTAGTCGTCACTGTCTCCAGGTTCGTCGTCCGGCAGCGGCAAACGAACGTTCCGCGACGGTACGACGGTCGAAATAGCATGTTTGTAGACCATCTGGTTGACACTGTTTTTCAACAACACCACGAACTGATCAAAAGAATCCACCTGCCCCTGCAACTTGATACCGTTGACGAGGTAGATCGATACGGGAACCTTTTCCTTACGTAAAATATTCAGGAAAGGATCTTGAAGTGTTTGCCCTTTAGCCATATTGGGTCTCCTTATTCTTATTCATTAGTGAAAACCGCGCCCCGGTGGCGCCGGGGTGCCCTAATGGCGGTCTTCAGCCTAAGCGTCGAAAAAGTCTAACACAGGGATTTCGCCAGAAAAGCCGATATAGCATCGATTGCGCCCGGTTCAAGGGGGTTAGCCAGAAAAACTTCCGTTTCGGACCGCAGCCAGGTGATCTGCCGCTTCGCGAGCTGGCGGGTCGCATACAGCGCCTTTTCTCGCGCCTCGTCCAGGGAGCAGGCGCCGTCAAGGTACTGCCAGAACTGGCGGTACCCGACGGAGCGCATGGCCGGGCGTTCGGCGTCAAGACCCGGACGTTTGCGCAGCATTTTCACTTCCTCGACAAAGCCGTGCTCCACCATGATCTCCAGGCGCTCTGCGATACGCTCATGGAGAATCGACCGCGGCTCGATATTCAGGCCGACCTTCAGGTAGCGAATATCGTCCCGCAGCGGCGCAGAATTGCACTGCCAGTCGGACAATGGCCTGCCGCTGGCGCGGAATACTTCGAGTGCGCGTTGAATACGCTGCCGGTCATTGGGTTTGATGCGCTCGGCCGCGCCAGGATCCACGCGCTGCAATTCCTCGTGCATCGCGGGCCAGCCCAGTTCGGCTGCCTCCGCATCGATTGACCGTCGGATCGCATCGTCCGCCCCGGGTAGCTCCGCGATGCCTTCCGTCAGTGCCCGGAAATACATCATCGTCCCGCCGGCAAGTAGCGGTATGCGACCATTCGCAAAGATGTCATCCATCTCGCGGTAGGCGTCACGCACGAATTCGCCCGCCGAGTAACTCTCTTCCGGATCGCGAATATCAATGAGACGGTGAGGCGTTCGCGCGAGCGTTTCCGCGTCGGGCTTCGCCGTTCCGATATCCATCCCTCGATACACCAGCGCTGAATCAACGCTGATGACATCGCACGGAAAGCGTTTGCACAAACTAATGGCGAGATCGGTCTTGCCCGACGCTGTCGGACCCATTAGCAGTATCGCTGTGTGTTTCATGACCCCGATTCAGCGCCCGCGCAGGAACAGGCGGTCAAGCTCGGACATCGTGATGGTCGTCCAGGTCGGCCGGCCGTGATTGCACTGATCGGCTCGCTCCGTATTTTCCATTTCACGCAGGAGCGCGTTCATCTCATCGATCGTCAACAGTCGATTGGCGCGCACCGAATGATGGCAGGCCATGGTCGCGAGAAAATCGTCACTCGCGTCGTCAACACGATGGCTTCGACCCGACTCTGACATATCGGCGAGCACATCCCGTAGCAGGGATTCCACGTCCGCGTTGCGTAACAGTGCCGGCACTTCCCTTACGGTCAGTGTCGTCGGCCCGGACCGGTCGACGACAAGCCCGAGTTGCTCGAGTGCTGCGCCCGAATGCTCCACGAGATTCGCTTCGCTTTCGGCAACCGAAATTGTCTCGGGCACGAGCAGCGGCTGGCGGACGAGATCTCGATCGGCGTAACTCTGCTTGAGCTTTTCGTAGGTGATGCGCTCGTGCGCGGCGTGCATATCCACAACCACCAGGCCGTCCCTGTTTTCCGCGAGGATATACACACCTGCAAGCTGCGCGACAGCAAAGCCCAGTGGCGGCACTTCGGTCGCCTGCTCCGGCA
>SHLT01000093.1 GCA_004282875.1 Chromatiales bacterium
AACCCGTTCTTTTTTGTCATTGGGGCGGCCGACCGGGACTGGTTGGCACTACTGCCTGACAGCGAGTAGCATGGCCTAATGGCAGATAAGATCGATACTGAATCGTTTGCAAAACTTGAGCGATTGCGCGAACTCAGAGTCAGCCATAGAGATCTCGACTACCTGATCGATCGCCTGCAGGAAGACCCCATGGTCGACCAGCTCCGCATCCGCCGACTCAAGAAACGCAAGCTCCTGCTCAAGGACATGATTGCAATGCTTGAGAGTGAGTTGATCCCCGACTTGGACGCCTGATTCGTCGCCTCGGCAGGAGCATACCGCTACCAGCTAAGGTGCAATGAGACTATAAAGCGGCGGCCCGTCGACTGCCTGAAATAGATAGCTTCCGCGGAGTCCGACGTATCGGTATAGCTGAGCACGACCTCGGTATTGGCGAAGCTGTGTCTCAGTGCGACTTCCGCAAAAGAATACGTGTCATCGTAGGCATCGGCCAGGTCATAGTGGCCAATACTCAGCTCGAGCACGGTGTCGTCCCGCAAGCCCAGTTCGGCACCGAGCTCGTAGTACAGGCTCTCACCACCGGAACCGTCGACGTTGCTGCTGTAGGCGACCGTTCCACGATAAGTTCCGCCATAGCCCACCGTCGCCATGAATTCGTTGAAATCGTAGTCCACGCCATCAACCGTGCCGGGAAACAGGTAACGGACCAGGGAAATATCGACGTCCCAGTTTTCCCCGATTCCCGTGGCATAGCCAACGGCGAGGTCGACTTCGTGCGTCGCTCCGTCATCCGGCTCACCGGCGGGGGCGAAGTCGACGTTTGATGCCCAGGCATAGGCATAGATGCCGGATGGCAGGCTCAGGTCAAGAGAGCCCTCAATCGCGAATTCGCCCATGGTCTGGGACACGCCGCGAAACGTCAGGTCGGAACCAATGGCGAAGCCACCGCTCAGCACCCCCTCGTCATCATCCTGCGCTGCGCACGGGACCGCGACAGCGAGGAGCGCTATCGCCGTCAGCAGGCCGCGCAGGGTATCGAATTCACGTCGAATGTCAGGCACAACGGCCACCTCATTTCTCGATCGGACATAAAGAAAGACCGGAAAATCGGCGTCACCGGGTCACGAAAATTCGTCTCGCACGATGAGCCCTTATGGCGGTTTTCCCGGTACCTCTCTATGGGGGAATCCGGTTTTTTTTACCGGGCGGCAATTTCCGCATGAGGTGATGCAGCCATGAATCTCGCTATACTGAATAGGTTAAAGCTAAAAAAGCCGGACTTTCCTGGGGGCGTCGATTGATTGAACCGCAAGAAATCACGCAGCTACTACAACGTGCCTCCGACGGCGATCAGGCAGCGCGCAACGCGCTGTTCGACTCGGTGTATCAGCAGTTGCGCTCGATCGCTCGCGTACAGCGACGCAACTGGAACGGCAACGACACGCTCAATACCACATCCCTGATTCACGAGGCCTATCTGAAGCTCGCAGGGAGTCGACTCGCCGACTACCAGGGGCGTGCCCATTTTTTCGCGACGGCGTCAAAAGCGATGCGCCAGGTGCTGATGAATTACGCCGAGCGCGTGTCAGCCGCCAAACGGGGTGAAAATCCGTTGCGAGTAACGCTTTCGGGGCTCGCACTGCGTGACGAGAATACGCTCGAAGACCTGGTGCACATCGACGCGCTTCTTACGCGACTCGAGCACACCAACCCGCGTCACTGCCAGGTGTTCGAATGCCGGGTGTTCGGCGGCATGACCATTGAGGAAACCGCGGCCGCCATCGATGTGTCTGCGGCGACCGTCAAACGCGACTGGGTACTGGTCAGCGCATGGCTGTACAACCAAATGAATGAGACCAAAGCGGTGTCGCGATAATGATCTCCGAGCGCGCGGCAGAAATATTTCACACGGCGACGACAATTGACATACGAACCCGGGAACAGTTCGTCGTTGACAGCTGTGACGGGGACGCAGACCTGTTGCGTGAGGTGCAGGGGCTGCTCACCGCCACCGACAAGTCCGAATCCTATTTCGGGAATCTTGCGGGGAAGGTGAGCCTGGGGGCCCTTACGGCGGACGACCCTCCCCTTCCCGCTAACAAGGTCATCGGACCGTGGCGGCTGCTGCGACGCATTGGGCGAGGCGGCATGGGTGCCGTGTATCTTGCTGAGCGCGCCGATGAGCAGTATGAACAACAGGTAGCGCTCAAGATTCTTCCTACCGGGCTCGACACGGATCAGGCACGCGCACGCTTCGTGACGGAGCGACAGATCCTTGCGCGCCTGGTGCATGACAACATCGCGCGCCTGCTCGACGGCGGAGTGACAGACGATGGCGTGCCGTACTTCGCGATGGACTATGTCGAAGGCTTGCCGATCGACAAGTATTGCGAGGTGCACGGCCTCAACGTCAGGGATCGCCTTGAACTCATCCTTGATGTTGCGTATGCGGTGCGGTTCGCGCATCGAAACCTCATCATCCATCGCGACCTCAAGCCCAGCAATGTGCTCGTGGCGGAGGGTGGCAGAGTCCGCCTGCTCGACTTCGGTGTGGCAAAAATGCTTGAGCCGGATCCGGCGGAGACGAAGCTGACGCAGGTCGCCCAGCGACCGGTCACACCGACATTTGCCAGCCCGGAGATGCTGCGGGGCGAACCGGTCGATGTCACGACCGACGTCTACTCGATCGGCGTGCTCATGTTCGAATTGCTTACCGGGAAGTTGCCGCTAAGTTACGACGGCTTGAGCCTGACCGAAATGTACGATCGCGCGGCCCACGTGGACCCGCCACCGGTGAGTAGTATCAACGCGCGCCTGCACGGGGACATGGATGCCATCGTCGCCAAAGCGCTGGCGCGGCTGCCCGAAGACCGCTATGAGTCCGTGGAAAGCCTGGCGACCGATATTCGAAATTACCTGGACGGCCTCCCGGTCGAGGCGAAAGCGCCGTCAGCCGTATATAGGGCAAGAAAGTTCCTGGGTCGCCACAAACTGGGAACGGCGTTCGCCACCTTTGCCATTGTTGCACTTGTTTCCATCGCAGGCCTTGCCATCCAGTCGGCGGTGACGGCAGACCGGCAAGCGCGGGAGATCTTGCTCGAGCGGGATCGCGCCGAGCGAATTGGTGACTTCATTGCCTCTATATTCCGCGACGCGGATCCTTACTGGAACAACGATTCAGCCCCGCTATCGGCTATCGATCTTCTGCGGCAGAGCGAGGAACGCCTGAATGCGCAAGACGATCTTGAACCCTCCACGCGCTTCGAGTTGTTCGTAACACTCGGCCAGAGCTACACCGGCTTGCAGGACAACCCGTCGGCGATTCGTGTTCTTGAGAAGGCGATGCGGATCGCCGAGGAGCATGGCGTCGCGGATCTCCCGACGCTCGCCGATGCACAGTTCTGGCTTTCGCAGGCGTACGGTTACGTCGGTCGCGATGACGAGGGACTCGCCGTCTTGGCGCGAGCTGAGAGTACGGTTGCCAGGCTCGGGTCGACGAGGAATGGGTTGCGCTATGAAATCCCACTGCAGCGGGCTGCGCTGTTTCTTCACAAGGGGCAATTCATTGATGCTTTGACTCCGCTCATGGAGGCGATCGACCGACTCGAGCGCGAGGGCAAGATCTCGGGCCTGGACATGGCCATGGCACAGCAGATGCTGGCCGTGACGTATCGACGGCTCAACCGAGCAACAGATGCGCTTGAAGCGGCGCGGCAAGCGCGCAGCTTGTTCCTGGATATATACGCATCTGAGCCGCAACACCCTCGTATCGTTGACGCGACCATGACCTATGGCCGCGCACTGGTACAGGTTGGAGACTATGCCGAAGGCGGGGAGATGATTGAGCGGGCTACCGATCTGACGATCGCGCGTTTCGGTGCTGACAGCATGATCGCCGGCCATTTTCTCACCAGCCTGGCGGCGGCGCAGACGGAACGGGGCGACCTCAATGAGGCGATCGAAAACGCGCGCCGCGGCCTGACGATTTTCCTGCGGGAGAAACAGAGTGGCACCCTCGACCATGAAAACCGTCTTCGGATTCTTGGAAACGCGCTCCTTGCCCAGAGGCACATTCCGTTGGCCCGCGAATATCTCAGCGACGCGGTCGACATCTCGGTGCAGCAGGACTTCTCGACCGGCCACAATCACGGCCGCGCTGCGCTTGCCCTTGCGCTGGCCTACTCCGGCGACTTTGATAATGCCGAAGTCATGTTGAAGGAGGTTATTCAGTCCACCGAAGGGAACACCGACAGCAGCCGTTACACGGCGTTGAAAAATCTCGGGACAACCTACCGCTTGCAGGGAAGAACGGCGGAAGCGCTACCGCCACTATTGCTTGCCATCACGGAAAACGACGTGCCGGCAATGGCCGGCGATCAGGCAAGTGCGATGGTCGAGGCCGCGCTCGCCTACCTGGCGCAGGGAGACCCGAACGCCGCGCAGGCACAGCTTGAATCCGCCGAACGGGTATTCGCAGATTTGCTTGTGTCTGATACACCGGTTTATGCAGACCTTTTAGTGGCGCGGGGACGTATTGCCCTGTCGAACACCGAAGTGACAGCAGCACTCGACCACTTCAGGCGGGCGGACGATTTCTGGACCGACCTTGATCCCGATAGCCGCTGGTCCGGAGTGGCGGCCGTCTGGTTGGCACGTTGCCTCCGGCACCTTGGCCGCACTGACGAAGCAACCGCCGCGTTTGCGCGTGCAGAGCGCGTCCTCTCCATTTCAGGATTTCCGATCGATGCACCGCTCCTGCAAGACCAGAAGGCCCTGGTCTTTCATGACCCAAACCAGGCGTTGCTAGGCGGAATCCAGGAACAGAATTACCGCCCACACGGCGAACAGCAGCACCGTGGCAGCGAATAAGCCACCGAGAATGATGACTAGTCTGCGCTGCCAGCGCGGTGCGTCCTGTTTCTTGTATTTCCTGCGCATGTTGCTATCCAGATTGCCGGCAACCGCGTTCGCGGCGCTGCCCGGCTTGATTCAATTTAAATGATAATCTACAGGAATCAATGAAGACTCTTATTGCGATAGGCATTATTCAGTTGGCGGCGATCTTCTGGCTCTATACCAGGATTGCAGACCTCGACGACAGACTAGACAACGCTCCCCCCACGCCGCAACAGCCGGCTTACAGCCACGAGGCGGGGCGTGCAACACCTTCTGGCAACTCAATCGACGTAGGCGCGGTCATCAATGAAGATCGGCTACGGCAGATCATTCGCGAGGAACTGGTCGTCCAGTTCGAGCATCAGTCCTCGTCGCGGCCTCAGGCATCGCGCTCTGCAGCGCCCCCTCCAGTGGACCCGGTGAAAATGGAAGCGCGGCGCGAACAGGTCTCGGAGCAGCTTGAATACTATGTGAACGTCGGCAGTATTTCGGATGCCGAAATGCAAATGCTGCAAATAGACATCGCCAAGCTCGATGCAGAGGGCAGGACCGAGATGCTTAGAGAGCTGACTCGCGCGATTAATTCAGGGCGACTCGAAGGCCAATTGTGACTTCAAGTCGAGGTAAAACCAAAAGGGAGAGAAATATGAAAATAAGACACATCTTAGCGGTATCAGCACTGTCAATTATGGCGAGCGTTGCCTATGCGGGCCTGACCCAGCCTGCAGCGGTAGATGTCGACCTGCTGAACTTCTTCGCCCAGGGAGACCAGTTGACGGCAAGAACATCGGCTGGCGATACTGAGTTCATTGGCTGCGGAAGTCGAACGTTCGATGATGGCTTGGGAACCAGCTTCAAGTTTGGCTTCTGCCAGGCCGAAGACGCTGACGGCGATACGGTCACCTGTTTTACGCAGAACCCGGTATTGCTCGACGCGATGAGATCAACCAGTGATTACGCATATATCACGTTCTCCTGGCAGGACGATGGAGCCGGTGGCGCCGAATGCATCCGGGTCGGTCATTCGACGCAATCGTTCTACCTGCCGAAGAAATAGCGCTCAGGAACCGATGAAACCGCAATAGCGTCGGCACATCGGGCGCTACACGTGTCTGGCAACAGAAACCCCGCTGCGGCGGGGTTAGTTCCTTTATCATTCACGCCATGAGAAATGTCCTGTTTTGGGGTGTGTTCCCATTTCTGTTGCCGCAGGCGCTGTACGTCCGACGGACCGCGCCGAGGTTCGCGCCAGCGGACGGGCCGACCCAAGGCACCTGCGGAGACGGCGAGCCGTTTCGCCTGCTTGCAGTGGGTGACTCCATTGTTGCCGGGGTCGGTGCGACCACGCTGTCCAGGGCACTGGTCGGGCAGACCGCAGAAGCGCTCGCGGTGTCTCTTGAGAGCCGCATTTCGTGGCATGCGCTGGGTGCCAGCGGTTACAACTCGGACAAGGTTCTGGACCGGTTGATTCCGGAGTTGCCCGATGTTGCTTTCGACTATGTGATTGTGTCGGTTGGTGTCAATGACATTACCGGCCTGACGACGCTGCGGCGGTGGCGGCAAAACCTGTCCCTGCTACTGGAGGCACTGCGATCTCATTCGCCCAATGCGATTATTGCACTCGCCGGTATGCCACCGCTGCACAATTTCCCTTTGTTGCCACAGCCACTGCGCGCCACCCTTGGGTTGCGGGCCCGGTCGTTTGACGACATTGCCCGGAGTCTCGCTGGCACTCATCCGGGTACGGTGCATGTGCCTGTTGAATTCGAACCGGATCCACGCAAGTTTTCCCCGGACGGCTATCATCCGTCTGAGGAAAGCTACGCGGAATATGGTCGGAGTATGGCCGGCGCTCTACTCCACCGATAAGTCAGCGCGACTATTCACGATGTTCCCGCTTCATCAGTCGTAAGGCGTAGATTGCCGTGGCTAACGCGGCGAAACCGACAATTAGCCACACCCAGGGTTTCGACGGGCGCTGGTACTGATAGAAAATCCTGTTGGGGTTATTCGTCATATACGTGATCGGAATCTTCTCGCCGGCGACCAGTCGTTCAGCCACCTCGTTGGGGACCGCCTTTTGCGGCATATCGACCCTGCCTGCTTCGCTCACATAGGAGACGTTAAGGGTCCGCGTACTCAGCACATCGGAATACGACACGACCTCCTTGTCAGGGTCGGTCAATTCCATGGTTGCCACCTGGCTATTGAGCCAGAAATCGATGTTCTGGTAGAGACTGATGCCACCCGCCACCAACCCGCACAGCGCGAGTACAAACAGGCCCGCAACGAATTCCTTCCTACTTTGCATATGAATCAACTCCCCACAGTGCTCGATTCAGGAAATCAGCTTTGACTCCAAAGCCTCTCGTGGTGCGGGCCCAATGGGCGTTCCAAAGCCCAGCCTGGCCAGCATCTGGACAGTCTCTCCGTCTTTCCTTGCCAGAAGTTCGTGGGCACGGCGGTAGTGCTCCGCCATCTCCGGAAACTCCTGCAGCGCCTGGCTAAGCGGATGGAAACTGAGTCCAACGGCGTTAGCGGCCAGCTGAACGCGGACCCAGGCACGACCGGCGTCAAGCTGTGCGATACGTGAGTTCGTTGGCGTCGTCGACCACACGAACGCGGACACGGAGCGGCAGGCCCGCTCGTAGAAGGCAAAGGACTCGCGGTAGATCATGGACTCCGGATCATCAAGCGCCTCCGGAGTCATCAGGCCAATTCGGCCGAGGCTTGAACTCATGCGGTCATCCATTGCGAGACCGTAAGGATTAGCGTCCACTGCAGCGCGGCCGATCCTCGAAACCTCAACGCTCTCGCCACGCGTCCTTTGGGTCGACCACTCAACCGACCACGCGTCGACAGCGAGCGTAATTAGTTCCTCAAGCAAACCTGTGTCGGCAGTCGTCGATACTTCAACGCCCTCAACCGTTGCTGCCTCCACCCTGCTAAGCAAGTCGGCATCGATCGGCCGAGATGTATCGTACTCGAGCCGGTTTGTCCGGCGATCCAGAACGTTTAAAAAAAGAGGATCGGACTCGACCGAAGCATCGTCGGCCAGCTCAACCGCAGCGATGGGTCGTGCGTCGAGCAGAGCGCCTGGCTCCCCGTCCGGGAAATACGCAATGTCAGCGCGAAAACCCGCCTCGGCCGCAGCCTGCCGGCACAGTTCGAGAAAACAGCCGAACCCGATGGTTATCTGGCGATTCGGCGGGTCTGTTTCGGGAAGCAGCCGCTCAAGATCGCAATAGACCCTGAAGCCGAGACCCTCATCGAGCTCCACTCGCCATGGCTGCATGTTGTGTGGATTCGGCGCGAGGATGGCATACGCAAGCACATCGAGCCTGGGATCACCAAAGCCCGCGGAAGCCCGGCGCCACGGCTCGCGCGCGACCTTGGCGGGCCCGGTGGTTCCCCACCACGTTCCACCAATACCCGCGATGACAATTGAAGCTGCTCCGGTTGTCAGAAGCGTACGTCGAGTAACCATCTCTTTCTCAAAGTCGTAGCAACAGAATAAGTAACAGCACCGTTGTAAGGGTCGCATTGACCGTCCGAATCGTATTCCAGCGCAACCAGCGGGACTCAAACATTTCTGTGATCTCCAGCAGCCCGGATTCGGTCATCGTGTGAAGATCCTGCGATTGAAGGTGATTGTTCAGCGGGATGTTGATCGTGACCGTCGGCACCTGAACGCCGAGCATATAGATCGCGCATGCAACAACGAGGAGGACTCGATCAAGACCGTCAAGTTGCCAGATTCCCAGCACGGTGGACGCCAGCAATACCAGAGCCGAGCCTATCCAGACCAACATGAATATCGGCTGGTTGTTCTGAATCACGCGATCTATTGCGGCAAAAGACTTGAGAAAGTCCAGATCGCCCAGGTTCCTGATGCCGGGCATCACGACTATAGCGAAGGTGAGCACCAAACCGGCGACCAACGAACAGAGCAGGACGGATACAAGCACGGCAAATTGAATCAATTCCATATCCGGTACCCCGTTCAAAATTCTTTCACGCCGATGGCAAAAGGCGACCGCTCTTGCCCGGGATGCGCGAATCTTTAGTAGAGCCTATATCAAGTCAGTCGTCAACGAACCCTGGTATCCGTCATCCGAAACTAACGATTTGTCTTCTTGGTGCGGAGAGGATTTTTCGGCCGGTTCTTCGTCTATCAGGAAGAACGCAAGATCGGTGGCCTTTAGAGACGTCCTCGTGCGGGCACGACTGATCTCGTGCCCGCATAAGAACTTAATTGCCTTTAACGATTCTTGAGAAATTGGGGTCAGCGCTTCTTGTACGCAATGACACCTTCCATTCGCATTTCAAAAATGTACGTCGAAAAATCGACCGATCCGATATCTACGCCTCCGCCACTCGCGAATGTGAACCGGCCCGTACCGCCGTCCTCAAACGTAAAGTAGTCCATGAACTCCACAACAGGAGGACCGGACAAAGAAACACCATCGATGTAGCTTATTCGAAGCACATCTCCGTTTGCAGCGACTAAAGTCATCTGCCCTTGGCCGTAGGTGCCGTCGGCCATTCCCGCATTAAGATCCCAGTACGAACAATGCTCCGCGGAAATAAATGAATAGCCCGCGTGAGTCGCATTTCCCCATCCCTCGAAGGACGCTAATGCATAGGCGACTTTTCCTTCCGGCGGATTGTCACATCTGCCATCTGGAACCGGACCAAATCCGGTCAAATAGCCAGAAAAAGTGGCTTTAAAAGGGACGTCTTTCATTTTCGACTTATCGGCTACAGCGGGGGTCATGAGCGCGACCGCCAGAATTGAAACGACAGACAGCCATATCAGCTTTCGCATCTCTACACTCCTATCGATGATTGCCCCCGGTGCAAGACGAGGGCGTCCTGCAGCCCGGCGATCTTGGGGGCCTTCGTGGCGTTCAAACGTCGCGGAGGAAGCGAGGACCCGTGGCTTTGCGTCGCTGACTTTGGTCAGGTTTGCCTTTATCGCGGAGGCGATTATTCCATGCACTCAAGATCAGTCAATTCTGGGATGTGCTTATTGTCCGCTTTGGGCCAGTAGCCGCCATTCTCGCTCAATGCACCCCGCGGGCTGCTTCCGGCCAGAAGCGGACGCTGAAATCGTGACATGATCCCTCGATTGCTTTGGCTGCCACGCTAAATTGGCAGTGAGGATCTATTCACACAGAGTTTTTGAACGGCTGTAATGCAAGCGTAAGGGAGGTTTCCAATGAGTAAGCAGGAGGTCGATGAGTTTGAAATCAACTCGGAAAGCGTATTTCTGTGTGATATGCGCCCGGGATTTACCGAGGATGGCGTCGAATGCACGCTGCCGTCGGGTAAGTACTGCGTCTCGGTAGCCGAACCTGCTGAGCACAGCGGGCGAGGATTCAGCCTTGTGCTTCGTGGAGAATCTCCGGACGGTCGGCTGAATGCCGGGTCGGTAGACGTCGACGGGGCACGAATGGGCATATTCAACCGCAAAGCATTTCTGGATCACTTCGGCGGAGAATTCGAGGATCTATTCGAGTGGTCCGACAGCGAAGCGTGTCCGCCGACGGACGGTGTAATTGAAATTTCGCCGGACGACAATGCGCGTCTCAGGGCGCTTGTTGTCGGCGTGCGGTGTGATTCGAGATACCAAGTCGAGTATCTGAAATCCGGCTCGAAAAAAGTGGGGCTGGCAGTTACGCCGGTCCGGCCGGAAATCACCACCGAGAAAGTGCGACGATTTACTCGCGTCGACGTCAAGTTCGTCGGCATTGGTGAACCGTGGTATTACATGGATGACTGGAACTATGAACCTGACTTAGACGATGTGATGGAATCACTTATCCTGGATCAGCTTCTGGATTGCGAATCCGTTACAGGACGCGAGATCCAGCCGGAGGACGTTAGCCCGGATGTCCCGCTGCGGCAGTATGTGTCGAGATTTCGCGGAGTCAAACGAATCAGTGCATTCATTGAAGTCGACCAGGATCGAGCCAAGCGGATTCCATTGCCTGATTCTTTCGGTGCCAAAGAGTTTTCAGTTGAAACGACGTTCAGAGAGCTTGGTCACTTCGTCGTCTCGGTCCTTCGATACGTTCGCAAACGCAACTGATGCTCGTCAGAACATTAGTCTTCTGCAGAGACCGGAATGGACGGTCCTGTCTTCCCCCGCCAACCCTTCTTCGTCATATAGACGGTAATCTGAATTCTGTATTTTTCAACGAGTTCGGGAGGTTTGTCACGTCTGCCTGCTTTCGTAAAATCTACCGTGATGTCCATGCTGCAATGATGCTGTTGCTCTTTCTGGCCTTCCTCAGGCTCACATTGAAAGCCGCGCGCTACCAGGCATTCTTTAAGGTCGTCTGATTTTTTGCACTGATCCAGAATAGCCCTGGACGCGTTTTTCGCGGCATCCCTTTTTACTCGTTCAGGAACGTCCGCCAAGCTTGCTATCGGTATCACCAAAACCAGCAAGAGAACCAGAAATCGCATAATCATTTAGTGTCGCCTTTGGGACGTTACCAGTCGTTGAGTGTAGCAAACGGCCAAGGGCCACTTACGGCCAAAACCGGACGGTTTCTCAGGGTTGATCCTGGCCGGTCGCAATGCGTTTTAGTGCCAGGGCTTGCTCCGCATCAACTCGGTACATACTCGCGAGGCGACAATCATCGATCTTTATCCGGTCCGGTGAAATGATGTCTCCTTCTTCGACTGCCTTGTCGAAGGAAAACTCTGTGGCAGCACCAGTAGGAAGGCAATGCTCCCACGACTCGACCAGGTACCCATCTTCACCGTTTCGCATAATGCCAAAGTGGTAATTCAGACTTGACCATCCAATTTCGCTCTTAGCCACGATGCTTGACTCCTTGCGGAGGTGGTTATCAGCAATGAATTTATACACTGGATGAATGGTATGCCGTCGATTGTTTTCATCGATCAATGACTCGGCATCCCAGCCAAAAATTATCGGTACAACGGCGCCTACAATGCAGGGTTCGACCGGAGAATCGATCTGCACATAACCAAGCTCTTTGCCAAAAAGCTCTAATGCACCATCCAGATTGGAATAAGCGACTTCCAGATTCGCGAGACTACCATCAGCTGAAATTTCAACAGTCAGGCATCCACAACCGTCGTGCGCGGCTTCGATCGCGGCTTCGATCGGATCGGTTCTATGCATTACAAACTCATATTGTTTCCACGCATTTCTGTTTACGGTCAGACAGAGTTCCGAAACATCGACCGTATGTAGCTTTTGTTCACATTCGGCCCTACACGACTCGAACGAGTCTCCTGCACCGGAGTAATCGATCCAAACACATGAGGCGGCACACCCCATGGACACGATGGCAATCACTACGCTGTCTATTTGACGTTTTATGATGTTCTTCTACGAGAGTCCGCTTCGGGTCATCTCCAGCCATATTAACTCAACTGCATTGAGGGGCTGATGTGCGAAGTGAATCAGCCGCTCGTCTGTCTTCCAGCGACTGACTGGGCCCGGCCAAAAGCGGCTATTCACGCATCATTGAAATCGAAAAGGCTTGGATCACTTCGAAAGAACTCGAGCAAGGCACGATCCTTTGCTTCGTCGTCGGCGAATTGGTTGGGAACCGACCTGTAGGCGGCCTCCGTGGCCTCATCGTAGTAGTCATCCTCGCCTCTTTGAATGACGGACAACGCGGCCGATAAGGCTTCGGCTTCAGACAGCATTCCAATCTCACGGTATGCGTCAATTGCGGCGGGCAACAACCATTCTCCGGCGTTCGACAATGCCGTCCATCCGTTCACGAAGTAGTCGTCCTCAATCCAGAAAATCGGGAACGCGAGTCGATACCCGCGCGGCATTCGGGAGAGTATGTCGATGTCCTCAAGGACTTCATCCGGCATCTGCAATGGCAGGTAGCCGAGAGCCTCGAAGAACAGATCATTTTCTTCAAGCTCCCAGAACCGCGTTCCAAATTCGCGATTCGGGTAGAAATCCTTCATGTAGTCTCGAAGCCGAATCAGCGTTTCTTGAAGTAACTTCTTGGTGGTTCGATCCATGTGGTTGGGTGGACAGTCGCCTAAATGCACGAATGGCCGCTTCGGGTCAGTAGCTGTCATTCTACCTCGAAATGCCTGAGTGGCTGGTTCCGGCCAATACCGGACAGGCAGTCCTAAAGGTTCCACTGGTAGAGAAGAAACGGCTGCTGCGGTTCCCCCTCCGGTACCGACCCAAAACAAGCTTGGGCGGATTCGTTGTCGATATCTGTGCCCAACCAGGCAGAAGCGCAGCCTCGAGCATTTGCCTCCGTTATCAGCGCTTTCACCAGACTGCGACCTATGCCGAGCCTTCTGTGCGTAGAGGCAACGCCAACTTCATTAATCCACAACTGGGGTTTCTTGTCGGGATGGAAGTATTCAACGGCGGACGCCATGCCGACGACGACACCTTCGTCCACAGCAACAAACATGATGTGTCGCTTGTCATCGAGAAAAGCATCAAGTTGGGTTGCGTCTATTGGATTGTCAAAAACATCCGGCCCTATTCGATCCAATATCTCTGGGTTTTTCGGACTAACGAGACGAATATCAAAGCGCATTTCGCCGGCTCCGCTACTTGAAAGCTTGGGTCTTTAGGAGCTCGCCCGCCTCATCGTATACTTTCCAAGTGCCCTTCTTCTTGCCGTGTTCGAAGCGACCTTCGTCCCAGAGTTGGCCATTGGCATGGTATCGCTTCCAT
>SHLT01000182.1 GCA_004282875.1 Chromatiales bacterium
CGAGATGATCAGCCATCGGCCGTTTAACGACCGCCCGGGCGAGATTCGCGAAAACGAATCGGAAGGTCTAAACCGGTCGGCGTTCATCCGCATCGGTGCGATCGGCGCTTGCGAGGTAGGAGAGTAGACCTGTTATGAAACGACTAGCTGTATTCCTTGACGGCACCTGGAACGACCCGGGTGACAACACCAATGTCTGGCGATTGCGATCCATGCTGTCGCGAACCGATGATCACGGTGTGGAGCAATTGCCATACTACGATACGGGTGTAGGTACCAAGTGGTACAACCGCGTTCGGGGTGGCGCTGTCGGCGTCGGCCTATCGAAAAATATCCGTGAAGCCTACCGGTGGCTGGTCGAGAACTATGACGACGGCGACGAGATCTATATATTCGGGTTCAGCCGGGGCGCGTTCACGGCGCGATCGCTGGCCGGGATGATTTCGAAATGCGGCCTGTTGATGCCCGGTTCGCCCATGCCGGTAGCACAGGTGTTCGAGCGCTACCAGCGGCCGGATGCCCGGCCAATTTACCGTCTGCCGAAGACGGTGGATCCCGACAGTGACTTGCCACTCGAGGACAAATGGATCGTCGATTATAGCCAGCGTGTGCGCATCAAGTTTATTGGCGTATGGGATACCGTGGGCGCTCTTGGCGTCAACGTGGTTCCCACGAGACACGAGGCACGCGGAGAATACGACCGGCACTTCGTCCGACTCAGTAGAAGCTATGACCACGCTTACCAGGCGATGGCGCTCGACGAGCATCGCAAGCCGTACCCGATTTCGAGATGGTATCGTTTCATCCCGGAGGCTGCGCCGGACAAGACTCACCAGGCGCCGCCCGAAGTCGAGCAGCGGTGGTTTATCGGTGCGCACTCGAACGTCGGTGGCGGTTACCGGAACGATTCCCTCTCGCAAATCCCCCTCGGGTGGTTGCAGCGTAAGGCGGCCGCGGTCGGGCTGAAATTCCGTTACCCACTCAAGCTTACGGGCACCGAGCATCGTGGCGATGTCGTTGATTCGTTTGGTGATTTCATGAAGGGCTTCTACAAGATCATCAAGTTCGGCCGTCGCTTCTATCGCGACGTCGGCCTCGACAAGATGGAGGTCAGCAAGGGCTGGATCGTGCCTCAGTACGAGACGATCGACGCCAGCGTCTTCAGGAAGTGGGCCGATGACGACGACTATCGACCGAAGAACATCGAGGAATGGGCCGATCGCCTCGGTGTCGACCCGGCGACGATTACGACAAGCCAGGACGCCTTGCCGCTACCACCGGCTCCACCACCAACCGGACCGACGCCATGATGCCAATCAATATCGCCTGGTTTTCCAAACGCTGTCTACAAACGGTGACTCTCGCATCGCTCATATTTCTCGGCGCTTGCGTATCGTCGCCCGAAACCAAGCTCGCATCGACGCAGTACAAAGTTGCACTCGACACCTACGCGCAAAACGTACGCGCATTTGAGCGTGCGTGGATGGCGGAGATTGATGCGCTTATCGGCGATCTCGGCTCGGCATTGAAGTCCCGTGCCGTTGCCGAACGCATTCGTATCCTGTCAGCGGACTACGACGGGTTTTCAAGCGAGGACTGGGAACGGGAAGTTGCCCGCAACGGACTCATCACGTTGTCGCAGGCTGTCGCGGGTGAGCGCGCACGCGTGGAGAGCGTTCTAGGTCGACTCGGGAATATCGGGCTGGGGGATTCGCAAGACCCGCAGCAGGTTATCGTGCATGTGCTGAATACCTACCGGGACGACACGATCGACGTCCTCCGAATCCGGCCCGACCTGAGCGATGCGGAGCGCGACCGGCTGATTGCCGAGGCCAACATGGGGCCGTTCGGGCGCGACACGGTGTCCAACGAAATGGTCAAGATGATCATCACGTCGCGCCTGGCGCGAGACTCCATTCCGGGGGACCTCGACAATCTCGAGGCCGTGGTAGCGGCCCTGAAGACGGCGCATTCGTCGGTGGACAGGTGGATCCAGACGGATGTCACGGTCCCTGGCGAAGACGTTGCGGCGCTCGTGAGTTCCTGGTCTGACGCACTCGGAGGTTCGCAATGACGACGATCCGACGAATTTTAATGGTGCTTGCAGCGATCGCACTGAGCGGCTGTGCGAGTTTCGATAACGCTTCGGTACGGAGCCTGACTGAGGCGGAGATCGAAGTGCTCGGCCAGACGCGTGCTCGACTTGCCGCCAACCGGTCGAGCGTGAACGGCTCACTCGATGACCTGGCCGATACTGTTGAATACGCGCTCCGCCAGCAGCATCGCCTCGAGTCCAATATCGCCAAGGCACAGCTCCTCGAAGCGATGAAATCGCCGTGGACCACGACCAACCTCGAGTCCACGCAAAAGGAAGTGGCCCTGTATCACCTGTTCGCACTCGAGGAAGCAGAGCAAAAGGCGTTTGCGGCGCGGGTCGATGCTCGCAATGCCCGCATCGGGCAACTCAAGACGTCGTACGGGCAGCTCGTGGGGTCGATGTCTTCCCTGATTGCAGCGCAAGAACAGCTGCTGGTGCACCTCGACCAGCCGACCAGCACGCAGATCGGCCTCGTGCTGCAGCAGGTGATTGCCGAGTCGCAAGCGTTTCGCGAAGCGCTTGAGGGCACCGATGACCCCCGATTGCAGCGCGTCATGGCAGACCTGGTTGAGCGCGAGCAGGATCTCAGCGATGCGTCAGATCGCATTGTCGACCTGCTCAAACGAATCGAAGAGGAGTAGACCGACATGTCCCTAAGCGCTGAAATTGCCAAATTGAAAGCGATCCGCAAAGAGGCGGACGCCATATTCAAGGAGCTGGAAACACTCGCGCAGGCCGATAAGAAAGCGCCCGCAACCGTGCTTCGACGTTTGTCGAAGGCAGCTGGTGGCCTCGATGCGGCGGCGCGCGCCGCTGCCGTCAAGCGCCGGGCCCAGATCATCAAGGACCTCACGGATCGCATCGGCCAGTACGACGTGCTGTTGTCGCTGAACCTGACTCCCACGGTTCGCGCGTCGGTCGAAGCCGAGCGCGCCACGCTTGTCGCACAGCGCGGCTACCACCGGGGACGAGCCGGGCTCGATTTCGAAGGCATCGTGAGCAAAGAGGAGGTGGACCGGCTGGCGGCGCTGATCACCGAGGTTAATAACGCGGTTGCCGCGAAGAAGAAGGCCGTCGCCTATATTGATGGCGCCATTCGTATTGGAATCGCCGCATCCAAGATTATCGCAAAGATCGCCGCGGGTTGAGAGCCGGCGAACATCACTTAGCAGGAGAGCAAGATGGCAATCATTTCCGAAGCATTCGAGCCGTTCCTTGCCGAAAGCGGACCCAACGACCGTCGCGAGGCGATCGTCATTTACAAGACACCCGAGTCTGCTACCGAGTTACGCGAAAGGCGTAAGAAGAAGCGCATGAGCGTCCCGCAGAAACGACGCTACCTGCGCGATCTCGCAAGCATCCAGGCGCCGACGCAGCTGGCCTCACTGCAGAAATACCGAAAGGCCGGCAAGACGCGGCTGCCCAAGAAGGACAAGCGAGATCTCGAGACGAGCACCGCCGGGCCGATGGAAGGTTCGATGCCGTTTGCCTACGCCCAGGTGACGCGCAAGACGCTCACGGAGCTGCGGCGCTCCGACAATATTGCCGCCGTCATTCCGAACCAGCGGATTCACCTGCTTGAGCCGCGTGCGATCGACTACCAGGACCTGAACAACCAGGAGCAGGCCGCGGGCATGACCTGGGGCCTCGAGCGGCTCGACATTCCCAA
>SHLT01000183.1 GCA_004282875.1 Chromatiales bacterium
TGACGCAGGCGGCGGCTCGCACCCTTCCCCTGGTCCTCTCGGAGTTCCGCAATCAGATCGAAATCGTCACTCATGACCTTGTTCCTTATCTAATTGATTTTGCTAGATTTGTTCTAGCGATTGACAACGCGCAGGTCGCGACCAACCTGCGCAAGGGCGCGCATCTTAACCGATAGCACCTGTATTTAGAAGGGGGGCTGGCTTCGTTTTGCTAGTCCACGTAAAGGGACGACACAGATTCTTCGTAGCTGATCCGGCGCATGGTCTCGGCGAGCATCTCGGCAACGGAGAGCTGCCGGATCCTGTCGCAGGCCCTCGCCTCCTCATTCAGGGGGATCGTGTCGGTGACGACCATCTCATCGAGGCTCGAGTCGGCAATTCGCGAGACGGCCGGTCCGGAGAGAACCGGGTGTGTAATGTAGGCCGCGACACTGACGGCACCCTGGTCTTTCAGCGCGCGGGCCGCATGGCAGAGCGTGCCGGCCGTATCGACCATGTCGTCGATCATGACGCAGTTCTTGCCCTCGACCTCGCCGATGATGTTCATCACCTCGGACTGGTTGGCCCTGTCGCGTCGTTTGTCGATGATGGAAAGATCCGCGTCACCCAGGCGCTTCGCCAGGGCCCGGGCGCGAACCACACCGCCTACGTCGGGTGACACCACGACCATGTCACTGTATTTCTGCTTCCACACGTCCGCCAGCAGGATCGGCGACGCGTAGACGTTGTCCACGGCGATATCGAAATAGCCCTGGATCTGGTCCGCATGCAGGTCCACGGTCAGCACACGATCGACCCCGGCCGTTCCGATCAGCTTGGCGACAAGCTTCGCCGTGATTGGCACACGCGACGCGCGGGGGCGGCGGTCCTGGCGGGCAAAACCGAAGTACGGAATCACGGCCGTGATACGCGCCGCAGACGCTCGCCTGGCCGCGTCGGTCATGACCAGCAATTCCATCAGGTTCTCGGAGGTCGGTGGACAGGTGGGCTGGACAATGAACGTCTCGCGGCCGCGGATGTTCTCAAGGATCTCGACGTGGTGCTCGCCATCCGAGAAATGACCTACGTGGGCTCGGGCGAGCGGTATACGGAGATAGCGGGCAATGTCCTGCGCGAGCTGCGGGTGGGCGTTACCCGAAAAAACCGCCATTGTTCCCAGTTCCACGATGACTCCCTGGTGGTTAGATGGCTGGGGCGGCAGGATTCGAACCTGCGATACACGGGATCAAAACCCGATGCCTTACCACTTGGCTACGCCCCACTAATCTGATTTCCGCGTTGCGGGGCGCAATTGTGCGGGGCGACCCGTTGGGTGTCAACGATCGAAGAACAACCAGCGGTCGATGACCATGCGCACGCGCGTATCCGGGTTCGTCGCCGACAGAATGCGCGGCATTGGCTGTCCGCCGCCGTTCCGGTACCGCGTGATTTCCACGACCCAGTCGCTCTGTTCCAGGCGCTTCAGCCGTCCCGTTTCATCGAGTTCTGTCACCGCGGGCAGGCGCGGGTCCGGAATGCCGAGCGCCCAATAGCGCAAGCTGGCAACCGGAATCGTCCAGCCGTAGCGCCAGCGCAATTCGACTTCAGCATCCTCCAGGACCGTCTCGACGCCGTCTTTGTCCGTCAGGACCACGCTATTGCCATCACCTTCGATCCGGACGGTACCCATGCCGAGCGGCCCGCCCACCGTGGCGTTGAACGCATCGGCCTCCTGGGCCCAATTGAATTTGCCGTTGAACCCGTCGTCCCCGGCCTTGACCGCAATACGACCCTTGAACTCCCAGTCTCGGAGACCACCAAGGACCTGGTTGCGCGCATCCCAGCTGTCCAGCGGCGGTAAGTCCACACTCGCCGGGGTTGCTGCGCAGCCTGCGAGCACCAGCAGTGCCGCGAGCAGGCACCACAGGCGGCTATCAGGGCACATCGTCAAACAGGCGTTTGCGGACGTTTTCCAATAACTCGCTGTCCGGATCCTTCGCTTCAGCCTCGGCCAGGCGTTCAAGCGCCTCGTCGCTGCGGCCCATGCTGAACAGCGTCTCGACAATGTGCGCGGCCACTTCGTGGTCAGGCATTCCCTTATAAGCTCGCTCAAGTTCGACGAGGGCTTCTTCGTAGTGCCCCTGCTTGAACAAGACCCATCCCAGGCTGTCGATAATCGCCGGATTGTCTGGCGCGTAACGCAGCGCCTTGCGGATCAGCTTTTCGCCTTCCCGATAGCGGTCCGTCCGGTCGACCAGCGTATAGCCATACGCATTCAGCGTGAGGGGGCTCTTGGGCCAGCGGCGCGCGGCATCCGCGTATCGCTCCAGCGCCTCGTCAAGTCGTCCCATGCGCAGCAGAAGCTCGGCATACCCGAGCGCCGGCCGGGTATCGTCGGGCCGAAACGTGACCGCCTTTTCATACAGCTTGATCGCCTCGTCGTTTTCATCGACCGACCCCAGCAGCTCCGCCTTGGACACCAGGGCATCCACGGCATTCGTTGGCGATGCCTGCGCGAACGCATCCAACTGGGCTAGCGCGCCGCCGAGATTGTCCTTGCGATGCGTCATAAGGTAAGCCGCCCTGCGTTGCGACTCCAGCGCATTTGAGCCCTGTCGAACCTCGCTGAAGAAGCGAATGGCCCGATCGGTCTCGTCGCGATAATCTGCAATCCGTCCAAGGTAGTAGAGGGCATCCATCGAAAAGCGGCCGCTCGCCAGCAGATCGTGAAAATCATCCCACGCCTCGTCGAGACTGCCCTTGTGGAAGAGGATGATGGCACCGAGACGCAGCGCGTCCATGCGACCCGACTGCTCGAGCAGCACCTGGTTGACCTGGCTCAGTGCATCGTCCTCGCGTTGAGCGAGGACATAGAGGATGGCGAGTTCCATGCGCGCGTCCGGGTCCGGGTCCGGATCATCGCCGACGATGCGTGCGATGTAGTCGATGGCCTTGTCTGTCTCGCCATGCGCAAGCAAGACTCGCGCATACAGCAGTTTTGGTTTCAGCCCGTCCGGGTCCAGTGCGATCGCCCGGTCGGCACGCCGCAACGCGTGCTCCGTGTCGCCGGCACGCAGCGCCAATGTCGCAGCGGCGTAGTGGGCCAGTGACGAATCGGCATAGGGCCGCGCCAGCGATCGCATGAGGCTGTCGGCTTTTTCGATGTCGCCTTTCTCGGAAAGATAGCGAATCAGCGCCACGAGCTTCTCGCCCGGCGGCTCATCGCCCTGCTCGAGGATATAGGTGAAATGCCGGCGCGCTGCCCTGATATCCCCGGTCATGAAGCTCAGCTGGGCCAGGGTAATGCGTGCGTCGGTACTCTTGCGATCCAGCTTGTACCACCGCCGTGCCGCGAGCAGAGCCTCGCGATCAAAACCGTAGGTCATGCCCATGATGGCGGCCTGCCGGGCGACGTCCGGGCTCTCGCTGAGTTCCGCGGCCTTGCGATATTCCTCGGCGGCCTCGCGGTAGTCCTCTCGCTGCAGCGCCATTTCGGCCTGCAGTATGTACGCCGCAGGATCCGTGTCGTCCTGATCCTGCGCTACAGCCGGGCTGTGGATGGCAATCAGCGCACACAGCGCAGCGGCGGCGAGCCATCGTTGGGATTCATGCATAAAAAGTCGTCCGTTTACCAGAGGCGGCATTCAAACAGACAAGGAACTCGCCGTTCAGTTCGCTTATCATACGCACTTCGATTTTCTTGAGCGCCCGCCGGGCCCACAACATAACGTATGCCGCTGCAAATACTCGGGCTGAACCATAACAC
>SHLT01000013.1 GCA_004282875.1 Chromatiales bacterium
AAATGATCAGCGCGTCTTCGCCCTTGTCGAGGAAGTACTCGCCCATCGATGCGCCTGCGTACGGCGCGATGTACTGCATGGCGGGGCTGTCGGCAGCGGCGGCGGCGACGATGATCGTGTGCTCCAGTGCGCCCTCTTCCTCGAGCTTGCGAACAACGCCCGCGATCGAAGAAGCCTTCTGGCCAATGGCGACGTAGATGCACTTGATGCCCGTGCCACGCTGGTTGATGATGGTGTCGACGGCAACAGCGGTCTTACCCGTCTGGCGGTCACCAATGATCAGCTCGCGCTGGCCGCGACCAATCGGCACCATCGAGTCAATCGACTTCAGCCCGGTCTGGACCGGCTGACTGACTGACTGGCGCTCAATGACGCCCGGCGCGACCTTTTCGATCGGAGCAGACAAATTGGTCTCGATCGGACCCTTGCCATCAATCGGGTTACCCAGCGAGTCGACAACACGCCCCAGCAGGGCTTCGCCAATCGGCACCTCGAGGATGCGTCCCGTCGTCTTGACCGTGTCGCCTTCCGAGATGTGCTTGTAGTCACCCAGGACAACCGCACCCACCGAATCCTGCTCGAGGTTAAGCGCCATACCGAAGGTGTTCTGCGGGAACTCGAGCATCTCGCCGTAGCGAGCGTCGGCCAGACCGTGGATGCGAACAATGCCGTCGGTTACCGCGATTACGGTGCCAACGTCACGCGCTTCCGCGGAAGCCTCGAAGTTCTCGATGCGTTCTTTAATCAGCGTGCTGATTTCAGAAGCTTTGAGTGCCATTTCCTTTTCCTCTTATTTGACCAGTGCGTGTGCGAGACCTTCGAGCCTTGCACGCAGTGATCCATCAATTACGACATCGCCGGCGCGGATCACAGCACCACCAATGAGGTTTTCATCAATTTCCGACGTGAGCTTCACTTCACGACCCAGCCGGGCTTTCAGCGACGAGGCGATTTCCTGCATTCGTGCCTCGCTTAGCGGGGCTGCCGACGTCACAACCGCGTCGACACTGTTCTCGATCTTCGCCTTGAGCGCCTCGAAGTGCTCCGCGATCTCGGGCAGCACGCCCACGCGGCCATTCTCGAGCAGGAGCTTCAGGAAGTTCGTGCCGTGCTGGCTACCGCCGGCAAATACCGAACTCTCGCCGACCGCTTGTCCAAACAGGCCCTGCAGGAACGTCAGCCGCTCATCATCGCTGAGCGTCGGCGTCGCCATGAACGCGGCAACCTGGCCATCCTCCATCAGCGCTTGCGCCGCTGCCAGCGACTCGGAAAGCTCCGCCAGCGCGTCGTTTTCCTGGGCAACGTCGAACACCGCCTGGGCATAGGGCCTTGCTACTGTGTTGTTGTCAGCCACGGCCTAGATCTCCTGCGCAAGCTTGCCCAGGATGTCGTCGTGCGCCTTGTCGTCGATCTCGCGTTTCAGGATCTTCTCGGCAGACGCAATAGCGATGGCCGATACCTGGCCGCGCAGCTCTTCGCGAGCCTTGTTGGCTTCCTGCTCGATCTCGGCCTTCGCGGCAGCGAGCTGACGCTCGCGCTCCTTGACGCCGGCGTCTTTGCCATCGGCAACGATTTCGTTGGCGCGGGCATGGGCCTGGTCAAGAATACCGGTGGCCTGCTGGCGAGCCTCATTAACGATCTCGTCAGCCTGGGCCTGCGCCTCGACCAGTTTCTCCTGGCTCTTGTCGGCCGCAGCAAGACCTTCTTCGATCTGCTGCTGGCGCTCTTCAAGGGCATTCAGAATCGGCGGCCAGATGAACTTCATACAGAACCAGACAAACACGATCATTGCGATCGTCTGGCCGATGAGGGTCATATTAATGTCCACATTTTTCTCCTGGCACCGCGATTAACTGCAGCGCTCGGGTGATTGGATTCAGGTCGTTCTTATATAGCGCCGGTAGCGTTCTGCAGCTGACCGATGAACGGGTTCGCGAAAGCAAAGAACAACGCGATACCAACACCGATCATCGCAACGGCGTCGAGCAGTGCGACTACGATGAACATCTTCGTCTGCAGCATCGGAGCCAGTTCCGGCTGACGTGCGGCACCTTCGAGGAAGCGGCCACCCAGAAGGCCCATTCCAATACCAACGCCGAGGGCGCCGAGGCCAATCAGAAGTGCGACAGCGATAGCCGTGAAGCCAATAACAGTTTCCATCAGTTTCTCCTACGGAGGATCAAGTCCTACTTATTGAATTTAAAGCAAAAATTTTAGTGTGATTCCGACGCAAGGCTCAAATAGACGATGGTCAGCATCATGAATATAAAGGCCTGCAGCGTCACGATCAGGACGTGGAAAACGGCCCAGCCGAAGTGCAGCGGCAGCTGCCACAGCCCGAGCAACGCGATCAGGATGAAGATCAGTTCGCCGGCAAACATGTTGCCGAACAGTCGCAGCGACAACGATACGGGCTTGGCCAGCAGCGCAACGCTTTCGAGAATGAAGTTAAACGCGATAATGAACGGCGCGGCGATCAGGCCGGCGCCTTTCGTCGGCGGCGCAATCGGGTGCAATGTCAGCTCGCCGATAAACCCGGTCACGCCCTTGTTCTTGATCGTGTAAAAGATGATCAGGAAGAAGACGGCGATGGACATGCCGAACGTGATGTTGACGTCCGTTGACGGCACAACCTTCATGTAAGGAATGCCGATAGCCGCCGACGCCAGCGGAATCCAGTCAACCGGAACCAGGTCCATGAGGTTCATCAGGAAGACCCAGACGAAAATCGTCAGGCCGAGCGGCGCAATCAGTCGGCTCGTGCCATGAAACGTGTCTTTGACGCTCGAGTCGACGAACTCGACGATAATCTCGACCGCCGCCTGGAACTTGGTGGGCTTGCCGGCCGACGACCTCTTTGCGACGCGCCAGAACATGAAGCAGAACACGAGGCCAAGAAGCACCGACCAGAACATAGAGTCGACGTTGATCGCCATCGGGTTGCCGGCGCAGGTGTTCCAGACCCACTGACCGGTATCATCCCTGCACACCTGCAGGTTTTGCAGGTGATGAGAAATATAATCGCCTGACGTTTGTGGGCCGTGTCCGCCTTCAGCTGCCATTCGTGTTACTCGTTTCCGTCTCTGTCGAGCCGCGCATCAGGAGGCCCGATAAGACGACCATCTGCGAAACTATGAATCCTGCAAAAAGTGCCGCTGGTGAAAGCGGCCTGACCAGCACAAACACGAGAACGAACAAGATCACGGTCAGCGCCAGTTTTCCTACCTCGCCAATCCAGACAGCCCGCATCAGCGACTGTGCCCCGGGATCCCGGCGTGGTGCCATCAACCGCAGGGCCAGGAACGCGTTCGGTATCACGGCGGTCAGGCTCCCGAGCATTGCCGAGTAACCTGCCACCTTGCCGAAAACGCCCAGGAGGACTGCGGCCAGGGCCGCCCCGATGAGAAATTGCCACATGATGACCCGGGGAACAGTGAGATCCATTTCTCTATGCCTCCGGCACTAAAAACGCCACTTCCATCGGTACGGGCCGGCGGGTGGTGGCGCATGTGGTGTGATTCTTCCAGGCGGGCCTGCGAATTGCGTGCGCATTATAGAGGCCGCTATGGGGCAAGGCAACCAAAAACCCTGTCCGGAATGGGGCTGGTCCAATGGCTTTTTTGTCGGAATTTGATGGGGTTTCGGCCGATTTCTCCCAGTGCGACGCAGAACACATATGGGATGGCGGTCTCAGCGTATAAAGAAGGCGTCGATCGCACTTTACTTAACGCCATGTTGTTGATTGCCAGTGACACCATACGTGCCAACCGCGCCCTGATGGATGTCGTCCGGGAAATGAGCTTTACCCTGAGTTTTTTCGCCAGCGCTGCGAAATTCGCCGAACTCATGCGCGGTCAGTCACGTCGAGTAGTGCTTCTGACCGAAGCTGACGTCACGGCCGAAGCCCTGCGAACATTAGATGGGGCCAGGGACCGCTCAATGTTCGGGATCATCATTGCCGCCGATCGGGCCTCGTTGCGCAGCAGCCGCCAGTCCGAGCTCGTCGACAAGCTGGCCGGTTTCGACAATCTCGAGTGGGTCGGGCAGGACTTTGACTTTGACCGGCTCAGCGCTTCGGCACGACGCTGCCGCCGGCGTATGTTGCGCGTTTCGCGTCAGGAGCTCGAGAGCGCCCTCGAGAACGGCGAAATCGTTCTGCGCTACCAGCCCAAAGTGGAACGCAACGCCGGCAAGGAGTGGCTGACCCACGAAGCCGAGGCCCTGATTCGCTGGCATCACCCCGAGCACGGCCTGATCGGGCCGCTCGAGTTCCTCCCCGAGGCCGAGGCGTTCGGCCTGATGGGCAAACTCAGCGAATTCGTCGTGCGAGAGGCGGCCAAGCAGCAGGTGGCCTGGCGAAACCAGGGGATCGTCCTTGACTCCTGCATCAACCTGGCGTCGAGCCAGCTCAACAACCCGGATCTCGCGAGCACGTATCGCGACATCGTGAAAGCGGCGGGGCTCGAGTGTGCCAGCTTTACGTTTGAGGTCATCGAACAGGACCTCGCGGACCCGACGGCGCCGCATCTCGCGACAATCAAGTCGTTGCGCAATCACGGCTTCCGCATTTGCCTCGACGATTTCCGCGTCGCCGCCGCGTCGCTGGGCACGTTCGAGCATCTGCCGTTCGACGAGATCAAGATCCACGCTTCGGCGCTGAAGCGCGCCCAGCAAGACCCCGTCTGCATGGCGGTCCTCGCGGCCGTGACCGGACTGGCCCACAGCCTGGGCATGTCGGTGTGTGCCGAGGGCGTCGAGGATCAGGCGACCTTTGAATTACTGAAGACGATCCAGTGCGACAAGATGCAGGGCTTCCTGATTTCGGAAGCCGTCATTCCCAACATCATTCGACGCGTGTACAGCTCAAAAGAGCCGACCCCAAACTCCGCCGCCTAGATCAGGGTGACAGACACCCTATTTGATGTGCTTGAGGATGCCGTCGAGTTCGTCGAGGCTGTTGTAGCTGATGACGATCTTGCCGGCACCTTTGGCTGTGTGGTCGAGATTGACCTTGGCGCCGAGCTTTTCGGACACCTCGATTTCAAGGCGGCGGATGTCTGCGTCTTTCGTCGCGGGCTTTTTCGCGGGTTTCGGCTTGTCGCCTTCAAGCATGCGCTTCACGAGCCGCTCGGTTTCACGCACCGACAGGCCCTTCCTGACGACCTGCCGCGCGACATCGAACTGCTGCGTCGCATTCGATATCGACAACAGTGCTCGTGCGTGCCCCATTTCCAGCTGCCGGTCTTCGAGCAAGGGCTTCACCTTGTCAGACAGGTCCTGCAAGCGCAGCAGGTTACTGACCGCAGCGCGTGAGCGCCCGACGGCTTTGGCCGCCTCGGCGTGCGTCAGGTCGAACTCCCGGATCAGGCGATCCAGCGCGCGCGCTTCTTCGAGCGGATTCAGGTTTTCGCGCTGGATGTTCTCGATGAGCGCCATGGCGATGGCGGCTTCGTCCGGTATCTCGCGAATGACGGCCGGGATTTCGGCCAGGCCCGCAAGCTGCGCGGCTCGCCAGCGGCGTTCGCCGGCAACGATTTCGTAGCGCTGCTCGCTGCCCTTGCCGGAAATCGGGCGCGCCACGATCGGCTGGACCACGCCCTGTGCCTTGATCGACGCCGCCAGGTCATCGAGCGAATCCTGCCGCATGTCCACGCGCGGCTGGTATTGACCTCGCTGCAGGAGCTCGACCGGCAACTGGCGCAGCGTATCGCCCCCTGCGGGCTCATCGCCGGTCGTTGCGGCGGGTGTCTTGGCGGCCGGCTTGCTCAGGAGCGCATCGAGGCCGCGGCCTAGTCGTTTCTTGGGAGTCATATTTCTCTATACAGCTTCGGCTACGCGCGCATCTTCGCGGCGCAGGATTTCCCCGGCGAGGGCCAGGTAGGCGATGGCCCCGCGCGACGACCGGTCATGGAACAACACGGGCCGCCCGAAACTCGGCGCCTCGGCGAGGCGTATGTTGCGCGGCACAACCGTGCGGAAGACCTTGCGATCGAAATGCTCAATGAGCTGCAGCGACACTTCATTGGAAAGATTGATACGCGGATCGAACATCGTGCGCAGGATGCCAAACACCTCGAGGCCCGGATTCACCGAATCCCTCACCTGTTCGATCGTATTCAGCAACGAAGAAAGCCCTTCGAGCGCGTAGTACTCGCACTGCATCGGGATGAGCACGCCGTCGGCGGCGGTCAGCGCATTCACGGTCAGCATGTTGATCGAGGGCGGGCAGTCGATCAGGATAAAGTCGTAGAGGCCGGCCACGGGCGCGAGCGATTTCTTGAGCTTCATCTCCCGGCCGATTTCCTGCAGCAGCTTGACCTCGGCCAGCGTCAGGTCCTCGTTGCCGGGCAGAATGGCGAAGCCACCTTCGGGTGCGGAGACGATCGTATCGGCCGCGGTCGCATCGCCGAGCAGCACGTCGCAGGCTGAATTCTCGAGCTCCATCTTGTTCACGCCACAACCCATCGTGGCATTGCCCTGCGGGTCCATGTCGACCAGCAGGACGCGCCGCTGGGTCGCGGCGAGGGACGCAGCCAGGTTGACGCAGGTGGTGGTCTTGCCCACCCCGCCTTTCTGGTTTGCCACAGCAATAATTCGCGTCATTTATCCCGCCCGTCGCAATAGCACTGCGTGCCGTGAGCCCCTCTCGAGGCCCGGCACGTCCAGCTCTTCGACTTCGTAGCTCCACGGAGCCGTTAGTTCTTCTAGTTCTTCCGTCGGGTAGCGCCCCTTCAGCGCTACAAACACCCCGTCCTCTCTCACGTGATGCCCGGCGATCTCCACGAGACGCGGCAATGCAGCCAGCGCCCGGGCGATCACGGTATCAAAGCGGTGGCCGGGTGCATAGTCCTCACCCCGGCCTTTCACGGCCCTGACGTTGGTCAGGCCCAGTAATCCGGCCACATGCTGCACGAACATGATCTTCTTGTTGTTGCTATCGAGCAGCGTGAACTCGCGCTCCGGCTCGACAATCGCGAGCGGCAGACCCGGAAACCCGGGGCCCGTACCCACGTCGAGGATCATCTCACCCTCGAGGAACGGTCGTGCGACGAGGCTGTCGACGATATGCGCAGTGACCATTTCGCTCCGGTCGCGGATCGCGGTCAGGTTGACCTTACGATTCCAGCGGTCGAGCTCGTCGAGGAGCACGTCAAATTGGGCCGCGTGGTCTGTGAAGTCTGACATTTTGTTTCGTGGCAAAAGTGAATAGTATCGGTTTGATCCTGCAACGAACAGAACAGGGAAGACGCCATTGTCCGATTCGATCTATGCGCCGCCGGAGGCAGACCTTACGGTCCCGAACAGCGACCAGCCGCGCTACTATGTTGTGGCGCCCAGAAAATTCCTGCTGCTGTCACTGCTGACAACCACCTACTATTTCTACTACTGGTTCTACCGGAACTGGCGGCAAATCAAGGAAGACGACAACGATGACCTGTGGGCACCGGCTCGGAGCATCTTCTTTGTCTTCTTCACCCACGCCCTGTTCACGGACGTACAGGAAAACCTGAAGACCCAGGGCCGCGGCTACCGGTGGCAGCCGGTCTTGCTGGCGACGGTGTTCGTACTGCTCGTCATCGGCAGCAACGTCGTCGGCTTTATGGTCCCCTACGAGACATCCCCGTTGTTGAGCGGCCTCGTGCCGATGACAGCCGTCGTGCTGACAACCTTCCTGCTGCTGCCCGCGCAGAAAGCGATCAACGTTGCGTCCAGTGACGAGAAGGGCGACACGAATTCCAATCTTACCGGGGCGAACTGGGCCTGGATGGTGGTCGGCGGTGTCATCTGGTTGCTCATGCTCGTGGGGACTTTCGCAGATTACCTGGATCCACTGCTGCAGTGAGTCAGGGGCCGTCGTTCCCGGCCGCGAGGTGCTTTTCGAGGAACATCATCATCGCCTGCTGCATGAGGTCGCGGTTTTCGCGTTTCCGATAGCCGTGCCCCTCGTTGAGGGCGTTCATGTACCAGACCGACCCTCCCTGTTCGCGCAGGGCCTCGACCATTTGCGTGGCCTCGGTCACGGGAACGCGCGGGTCGTTTTGTCCCTGGATAATGAACATGGGCACCGAGATGCGAGACACGTTATTCAGGGGACTGATGCGCTCGAGGTGCGCGCGCATCTTGGGATCCCGTTCGTCGCCATACTCCTGGCGCCGCCGGTCGCGTCGATAGTCCTGCGTATTTTCGAGGAATGAAACGAAATTGCTAATGCCGACGTTGT
This sequence comes from Chromatiales bacterium, assembly GCA_004282875.1. Lineage (GTDB taxonomy): Bacteria > Pseudomonadota > Gammaproteobacteria > Steroidobacterales > Woeseiaceae > UBA1847. The sequence continues at coordinate 8,222 of SHLT01000013.1, forward strand.
CGATAACGCCCTTGAGCCGATCGCTGAAATGCACCGCGCTCGCCAGCGCCATATAACCGCCATAGCTCCCGCCGTAAACGACAACGCGACTGGCGTCGAGGTCCGGCTGCGTTTCGATCCAGTCGAGCAATGCGCCAATATCACGCACCGCGTCCTCACGCCGGAAACCATTGTCGAGCGACACGTAGCTCTTGCCGTAGCCGGTCGAGCCGCGCACGTTCGGCTGAATGACGGCAGCCCCCAGGCGCGCCACCCATAGCTGATAGGTAGCACTGAAAACCGGCCGTGCCTGTGATTCGGGTCCGCCGTGAATGCGAATAATGACGGGGTGCGGCCCGCCCTCTCGCGGCTTGTGAATCCAGGCCGGAATCCGGCGCCCGTCGAACGTTTGGTATTCGACGAGGTCCGGCACCACGAAGCGCGTCGCGTCGAGGCCGCCAATCTCGCTTTCGGTCCAGCGGACCAGCCGCCCGAACCTGAGGGGATCGCGGCCGAGTTTCAGGACATAGGCGTCGCTCGGCACCTGTGCCGCGTTCAGGGTCATGCCGAGTTGACGGTCATCCGGGCTGAACACCAGGCCATAGGCCAGGCCCGTCGGTATCTTGTCAACGACACGGTACTCGCGGGTCGCAGGATCCATCAGGTAAACACGTGAGTTGCCGTTCTCGTTCGCGACAAATGCAATGCGCTTCCGGTCATGGCTGATCACCACGTTGCTGATGTTCCAGGGAATCGATGCGGTCACGACCTCAGGCTTCGAGCCGGGCGCAAGCGACTGCCAGGCGAGCTGATTGAACTCGCTGCCCTGGTCCGTAATCATCCAGAATCCGTCGCCGTCATCGTCAAATGCGACCGGCAGGTTGACGCTCTCGTTGCCTTCCCCGCCGGCCAGTATGGTCACGGCACCGGAATCGAGATCGACCACCGCGGCCCGCGAGTCAGTCACGCTGACGTAGCTCAGGGCGAGCAGCCGACTACCGTTGCGCGAGAACTCGGACGGAATCCAGAGGTGCCCATTGCCGGCCTCGACGGCGATTTTCGGCTCGCCTGCTGCGTCGGGGTTTGCAATCCAGATGTCATTGGAGGCTCCGTTACGGCGTGTGCTCTGGAACGCGAAGCGCTCACCGCGTCGATCCCAGACCATCCCGCCGTTGCGCGACTCGCCGTCGGTGAGCATGACGGCCTCACCGCTCTGCGGCTCGAACAGGAAGATCTGCGCGAACTCGCTCCCGCCGGCGTCTCGGGTAAATACCAGTTGCTCTGATCCGGGCCGGCGCCGTACCTGGCCAACCGGCTCCTGGTAGAACGTCTGCTGCTTGCGTGCGCCCATCGGCATGTCGATCTTGTGCAACGCATCGACGCTGCCAAAACCCGTCGAAACGTAGATTCCTTTGCCGTCCGCGGTAAAGGCGCGCAACGCCGCAGACCGAACCTCCTGCCAGCGGTAGAGTTCGCGCCGCAGGTCTTGCGGTATCTCGGGAATGTCCTCGAGAACAAGGTTGCCGTTGTTCAGGACCCGGCTCTCCACGGTGTCGGCTGCCGCGGCAAGCGCCACCAACGCTACAGCGACAGCGATCAGTGCCCGTGCCTCAATGCGCAGCGCCATGAGACTACTGCTCCGGAGAAATTTCGACGATCGTGCGGCCCGTTACCGTGCCATCGATGTACGCATCGAACGCCGCAGGCAATTCGTCAAAGGAAATCGTCCGGTTGCCTATGGCATCGAGGTGCTGCGGTTTCAAATCGCCGCCGATGCGGTTCCAGACCGTGCGCCGCAGGTCGCGCGGCGTATCGACCGAGTTGATGCCGAGCAGGCATACCGCCCGGAGAATGAACGGCATCACGGTCGTGTGCAGTTCGTGGCTTGCCGCCAGCCCGATACTCGCGATATTGCCGCCGTACATCATGGTGCGGGTCAGCCACGCCAGGTAGTCGCCACCGAGGTTATCGATCGCGCCCGCCCATGCGGCTTTTTCCATCGGCCGCTTGCCGAAGTCAATGTCATCGCGCAGCAGGATCTGTTGTGCGCCGATGCCCTTCAGGTAGGCCTCTTCGGCCGCCTTGCCGGTCACGGCCGCGACCTCGTAACCGCGTCCCGCCAGCATGTCGATCGCTATACTGCCCACGCCGCCGGTCGCACCCGTGACCACGATCGGACCGAGATCGGGACTCTGGTTGTTTTGCTCCATGCGGTGAATCGCGAGCGCGGCCGTGTAACCCGCCGTGCCGATCTTCATGGCTTCTGCGCAAGTCATGCCGTCGGGAACCGCGACCAGGCTCTGGCTGTCGAGGCGGGCATACTCGGAGTAGCCCCCATCGATGGTCTCCGACAGCCCGCAGCCGTTGACGAGGACATGGCTGCCGGGCTGGAAATCGGCGTCCTCGGAGCTGACGACCACGCCCGCCAGGTCAATGCCGCCGTTCAGTGGGTATTTTCTCAAGATGCGCCCCTTACCCGTAGCGGCCAGGGCGTCCTTGTAATTGATGGTTGAGTGCGTGACGCGTACCACCACGTTGCCGTCGGTCAGGTCGTCAATAGCGAGTTCCTGGAAACCCGCGCTGATCTTGCCGTCCTGCTCGTCGATGCGAAATGCTCGGAATTTATCCATTGTTCTTCTCCAGTCGCTGCAGCCATGACACCAGGCCCTGGGCGTTTAGTTCAATGTCGATCTCGAGCACCGACCGCATCGCGTCACGATCGCCGGCGAAGCCATGCTCAAGCAGGCGCTGACTCAAATATTCGTCCATTGCCTGTTGGATGCGCTCACCGCGATTCGGTTCCGCCCGATGCCGGAGCGCAAGGTCCACATAGGCATCGATGCCCGCGTGCATGTCATCCGCGAGGCGCTCAAGATCGCATACCCGGCTGTAATGCGTAAGGAACAGCTGTCCGGGCTCGCAGCCCATGATGCGGTCCACCGACTTGTGCGCCTCGTCAGGATCGAAGCTCGCGGGGGTTGTCGTCGGGAAGATGAACTCGCCATCGGCCGTGTCGCACTCGCGATAGGAAATGCCGAAGCTGTCGCCCGTGAATACGCTGCGCGACGCGGGATCATTGAGCACGTAGTGGTGCCTGGCGTGACCCTCGGTGTGCAACGCGTGCATCACCCTGCCGTTGAGCTCGAAACGCGCCTCGTCATCGGCAATCACCACGCGGGACTCATCGATGGGAACGATGTCGCCGTACATTGCGCGCATGCGGTCTTCGCCGTAGACCGCGATCGTCCCGGCAATCAGCCGCTCCGGGTCCACCATGTGCGGGGCGCCGCGCGGATGCACGACGCAGCGGGCGTTCGGCAGCTGCTGCATCAGCAGACCGGCGCCGCCGGCATGATCGAGATGAATATGGGTCAGGAAAACGTAGTCGACGTCGCCGGCATCAAGGTCCTGCTGCCGCAGCGCATCGAGCAACAGGGGGACGGCATCATTCGCGCCGGTGTCCACGAACGCGGCCCGGCCGCCTTCAACAATGAGGTGGCTCGCATCCTGAAGCGGCCGCAGGTACTCCGTGTCGATGGCGAGTACGCCATCGTTGAGCATCGTGATATGAGCGTGCCTACTCAGGCTTCGTGGTCTCAAGGCCTTCAAGGCTCGAGAAGTACATTGCCAGCTTCGCCAGGTCTTCCTCGGCAATCAGGGCTGCCTGCGCCGTCATGACGGGATCCGTGCGCGTGCCATCGCGGTACTGCTTGAGCGCATTCAGGAGGTAGTCCTCCCACTGCCCTGCCAGCGTCGGCCAGACCGCGCTAATGCTGATGCCGTTCTGGCCATGGCAGGCTGCACAGGTTGCCGCCTTGTCAAAGGACGCGCCCTGCGTGCCGCCGGCCGCGACCGTGTCGCCACCGATGCTGGCCAGGTACGCCGAAACGTCGGCGATTTGCTGGTCGGTCATGCTCGTTGCCTGGGCGCCCATCGTCGGATGCTTGCGGGCGCCGTCTCGGTAGCCCTTGAGGGCGATCTCGAGATAGGCGGCTTTTTGCCCGCCGAGTTTCGGTACGCGAAAGGACGGGTAGGCGTTGCGGTAGCCCTCGATGCCGTGGCAGCCGAGGCAGGTGTAGGTAAGTTCCTTGCCAGCCGCAGCATCGCCTTCGGCGTATGCGGGCTGCGCAAGAAAGGCCACTGCGAGCAGCAGTGTCGCGGCGCTAGCTACGATCTTCATGTTCGTAATCACTTGAATTTTCACTTGTTCCAAACCCCGGCCAGGGCAGAGGTTGCGAATGAGGCCGCTATGGTAGTGACACTCGCCGCCGATTTCTAGCACTCATGCCGGGTTGCGGACAACGCCCATGCTAGCATCGGCACTTTCTGGCCCTTCAAACAGAGGATTCAACGTGAAGAAAGGTGTTGTCGTCGTACTCATTCTCCTCGCCCTGGTTGTCCTGGTATCGCCCGCCATCGTCGGACGGCTGGCCGAAAAATCCATGGACGAGAACCTGAACTGGGCAGCTCAGGAAAGCGGCGATGTCCGCGTGACGTCCGAAAACTTCAAGCGTGGGTGGTTTTCGTCCGAGGGCCAGCATCGCATCGAGCTCAACGAGGGCGAACTCAAAACCATGGTGCAGACCATGACCGGCACCACAGGCGCCGGCGGTGACCTGCCGGTGCTCGTCATCAACACCAAGCTCGATCACGGACTGATCCCGGTGTCCTCCATGTCACGGGAACAGGGTTCGCTTGCGCCGGGGCTTGGCAGCGCCGTATCCACGATGCGGGTCGAGTTCTCTGACGGTGAGGGCGCGGACATCCCCGGCACGATCTACAGCAAGGTCGGGCTCGGCGGCGAGCTGCTGTCGAACTACATCCTCGAAGCCGGCTCACACGAGGATAGTGGCGAGACTGCAACCTGGGGCGCGACCGATATCAAGGTAAAGACCAACCCGAAGACGGGCGAAGCCTCGTTTAGTGGAAGCGTGGGCTCGATCTCGGTTGACGAGGGCGACCAGGTCGTGTCCATCGGCGGCCTGACGTTTGACGGGTCCCAGGAGCCGACGGACTTTGGTCTCGCCGTCGGCGCGATGAGCCTGAAGCTTGACGACTTCGAGGTCCGGATCGGCTCCACAGCGGTTGGCGGAATGCAGAGCATGACCGTCGACGCCAGCTCGGCGCTCGACGGTGCCGACGTGAACGCGGACGCCACCGTCAGCATGCTGTTCAAGGACCTGCCGCAGTTCGGCGAGGCCTCGTTCGACCTGGACTTCGAGCTGGCCGGCGCCGATGCACAGATCCTTGCGCGCCTGCAGCGCGCGCTCGACAACGTCGGCGGTTCACAGGACCCGATGGCGGTCTATGCGGCGGTTGAAAGCGACGCGCTGCAGTTGTTTGCGGCCGGTTTCGAGATGAACTTCAAGCGGCTCGACTTGACGTTGCCGCAGGGCACGATGACGTCAAGAATGATGTTCTCGTTTGACGAACGCGACCCGGCCGACTTCGCCTGGACATCTTTACTGATGACCACCGAGGCGACCGTCGACGTGTCCATCCCCCAAGCGCTGGTCGAAATGCTCGTGGAGATGCAGCCGAATGCCGCCATGGCCATCGGCAGCGGCTTCCTGGTCAAGCGCGGCGACGCCTATGTCATGAACGCCGAGATGAAAAAGGGACTGCTCAATGTCAACGGTGCGCCGATCCCGATTCCGTTCGGCGCCGTCCGTTAGCGCGGCTCAGTTCGGAAAGTGGCAGGCCACGCTGGACCCGGCAACGTCGCGCATGCTCGGCGCCGTGCTACCGCACCTGGCCTCGGCTTTCGTGCAGCGCGGATGAAACACGCAGCCCGGCGGCGGGTTCACGGGTGACGGCACCTCGCCACGCAGGGGCGCGCGCTTCGGCACGACGACCGGGTCCGGAACCGGCACGGAATCGAGCAGCGCCTGCGTGTAGGGGTGTCGCGGCGCCGTAAACAGCGTGCCGCTGTCGGCCGCCTCAACGAGCTTGCCCAGGTACATGACGAGCACCCGGTGACTGATCGACCGCACGACCGCGAGATCATGTGAAATAAAGATGATGGACAGGCCAGTGTCCGCCTGTACCGCGCGCAGCATATCCAGCACCTGCCGGCGCACCGACCCGTCGAGCGCCGCGACGGCTTCGTCACAAACGAGAACTCTGGGCCTCAATATCAGGGCGCGCGCTATCGCGACGCGCTGCGCCTGTCCGCCCGAGAGCTGGTGCGGGAAACGCTGCAGGAACCTCTCGCTTAAGCCAACCTTTTCGAGGATCGCCGTCACGCGCTCCAGCCGCTCCGCCGCTGTCATCGACGGTTCATGCACGAGCAGGGGTTCGGCGACGATCGCGCGCACGCGCATTTGCGGATTCAGCGCACTGACCGGGTCCTGGAATACGAGCTGCAGATCGCGCCGCTGCGATTTCAGCCGTCGCTCGACCGGCCCCTCCAGGTTCTTCCCCGCGTAAACGACGCGGCCCGCCGAGAGCGGCACCAGTCCCAGCATCGCCCGTACGACGCTCGACTTGCCGGAGCCGGATTCGCCTACAACCGCGACAGTTTCGCCTTCCCGAACCGCAAAACTCACTTTCCTGACCGCTGTCAGGTCGCGGTATTCAACCGATGCATCGCTGACGCTGAGAATCGTACTGCCGGTGGCGGAGGTCGCCACGTCGCCTCTATCAACACGTGGCGCGGCATCCAGCAGCGTCCGTGTGTGGGGGTGCCCTGGCGCCGCAAACAGCGTGGTTGTCTGCCCCTGTTCAACGAGGTGGCCTTTGTCGAGCACGATCATGTGCTCGCAATGACCCGCCACGACGCCGAGGTCGTGTGTAATCAGCAGCAGCGCCGTATTGTCGCGAATGTCCTCGAGCAGATCGAGTATCTGGGCCTGCACCGTGACGTCGAGCGCTGTCGTGGGCTCATCGGCGATCAACAGGTCCGGCTCGACGATCAGGGCCGAGGCCAGCATGACGCGCTGGCGCATGCCCCCCGACAGTTCGTGGGGATAGGCGCGAAGCTGCCTGTCGGGATCGGGCAGGCCGACCTTTGCGAGCATCTCGAGCACCCGCGCATCGACTGCCGCTTTGTCTGTGCCACCATGGCTGCGCAGGATCTGCCGCAACTGCGCACCGATGCGCAGGTAGGGGTTGAGCGCCTGCATGGGATCCTGGAACACCATGCCGATGCGGCGCGCCCGGAACGTGTCGAGCTCCCGCTCGCTTGCCCCCAGCAGCTGCTGCTCGTCGAACAGGATGCTGCCGCTGACCTCGGCCTGCCGCGGCAGCAGCCCGAGTATGGCCAGTGCCGACTGCGATTTTCCCGAGCCGGATTCCCCGACCAGGCCAACGGACTCCCCGCGGTCGATGTAGAGGTCGACGCCATCGACCACCGTGTCGTTGCCGTAGCGGATCGTCAGCCCCTGCACGTCGAGCAGGCTCACGACAAGCTCCTCGCATCGAATTGATCGCGCAGTCCGTCGCCCAGGAAGTTGAAGCACATGAGGATGAGCGCCAGCAGTGTTGCCGGTATCAGCAGCGCCCACGAGGCGCTCTCCATCAGCTTCACGCCGTTTTCGACGAGCGCACCAAGCGACGTCTGCGGTTCCTGCACGCCGAGGCCGAGATAACTCAGGAAGGACTCTACGAGAATGGCCTGCGGAATCGTCAGCGTGACGTACACGATGACGATCCCGACGAGGTTCGGCGCAATGTGCCGGAAGATGATGCGCAGTGGACTGGCGCCCATCAGTCGCGCTGCCTCGACAAACTCTCTTTCGCGCAGGCCCAGTGTCTGCCCACGCACGATACGCGCCATGTCGAGCCAGTTGATGGCACCGATAGCCACGAAGATCAGCAGAAAGTTTCGTTCAAACGCCACCATGAGCAGGATGACGAAGAAAATAAACGGTAGTGCGTACAGCGTATCGACAAAGCGCATCATCGCAGCATCCACGCGCCCGCCGACGAAGCCTGCGATCGCGCCGTACGCGACGCCGATGACAAGGCTGACAAAACTCGCCACGATGGCGACGAGCAGGGAGACGCGGATACCGAGCATCGTTCGCACGAACAGGTCGCGCCCCAGGTCATCGGTGCCGAAGAGGTGCATATCTCCGAGAGATGGTGGCGCGAGCGGGCGATCGAAGTTGGTAGTGAAGTAATCGTGCGGACTGATCCATGGCCCGACCAGTGCCGTGATTGCCACCACAATCAAGATGCCGCCGGTTACACGGATGCCGCGCCCGGCCCTCATCGGTACCGCACCCTCGGGTCGATGATGCCGTAGAGAATGTCGACGATGAGATTGAGCGCAATGATCAACGTCGCGTACGTAATGACAATGCCGAGTACCAGCGTGTAGTCGCGATTGGACGCCCCGCGCACAAACAGCTGGCCCATGCCCGAAATGCCGAAGATCTCCTCGACCACGACCGAGCCGGTGAGCACGGCCGCGACCGCCGGCCCGAGGTACGAGAGCACTGGCAGCATGGCCGGTCGCAGTGCGTGCACGCGCACAACCGTCGCCGTGCCCAACCCCTGGGCGCGCGCCGTCCGGACGAAATCGCGGCCCAGCACATCGATCATGCTCGCCCGCGTCAGGCGCGCAATGTACGCGATCTGCGGCAACGCCAGCGTGATGACGGGCAGCACGTAGCGGCTGATCCCAGTCTGGCTCGTCCAGCCCGCCGGCAGCCAGTGCAGCTTCACGGCAAACAGCAACACGAGCACCGGGGCGACGACGAATACAGGAATAGATAGGCCCGTCATCGAGAAGCCCATGACGAACTTGTCCAGCCACGAGCCCTGCCGCAATGCTGCGACGGTACCTGCCGCCATGCCGAGCAACAGCGCGAGCGTAATTGCCAGCGCGCCGATCCTCAGCGACCGCGGAAATGTTTCAGCGATGAGCTCGTCAACATCGTAGTCACGATAGCCATAGGACGGGCCGAGGTCGCCCTGTACGAGTCCGGACACATAACGAATGAACTGTTTCGGCAGCGGTTCGTCGAGGCGGTACTTCTTCTCGATTTTTTCTTCGACGTGCTCGGGCAACACGCGCTCATTGCTAAACGGCCCGCCCGGCGCGGCATGCACCATCAGGAACGCGAGAGCAATCACCAACAGTAGCGTCGGTATTGCTCCCAGAATCCGGAGCAGCGTGTATCGAAGCAAGTTCTTTATCCCGTGCGGCCCGCAACCGGAATTGACTGCCTCCTAGTCACCACCGGCCGCTTTGAAGCTCAGGTGCTGAGAGTAATGGTAATCAAGAACATTGTCTCCCCAGCCCTCGATCTCGGGCTTGACGAGATGCTTCGAAACGTAGAAATAGAGCGGTATGACCGGATGGTCCGACAGCATCTTACGCTCGGCTTCCTCCAGGAGCAGTCGGCGCTGCTTCGGGTCGCTCTGCGCGGCAGCGAGCTCCATGAGTTCATCATAGTCCTCGTTCTCGTAGCGCGGCATGTTCATGCCGTTGCCGGACTGCAGGATGCTGAGGAACGTATGCGCATCGTTGTAGTCGCCCACCCAGCTCGCCCGGAACACTTGCGTGACCTCGGCCTCGCGCATGTTGGCGAGCCACACCTGCGACTCCTCGTTGATGAGCTCGGCTTCCACGCCGAGCACGTCGAGCCACATCGACTGGATGGCCACTGCGACCTTCTTGTGCGTCGCGTTGGTGTTGAAGCGAATCTGGACGCGCAGCGGATTGTCTTCACTGTAACCGGCCTGCCTGTACAGGTGTCGCGCACGCTGTTCGCGGTCATTCTTGCTGAGCGACGAAAAGCTCAGCCGCGGTGGATCATAGTTGTTGATGCCGGGCGGCACCCAGCTGTAGGCCGGTGGCTCGCCGCGACCGACAACGTCCTCGACCAGCTCTTCGCGGTCAACCGCCATCGACAGGGCCTGGCGTAACGCCAGGTTGTCCTTGAACGGCGGTTTCGTCAGGTTGAAACCGTAGTAATAGATATTGAGTTGTGGCGAGACGTGAAGCTCGTTGCCATATTGATTACGCACTTGCGCAAACGCGTCGGGCGGGACCGTGCTGGTGATGTGTAACTCACCGGCGCGATAGCGGTTGAGTTCGGCGGTGTCCTGAACCAAGACGTGGTAGTTGACCGCGTCGATCGCGGTCGCGGCATTGTTCCAGTAATGCTCGTTGCGCGTGAGGGCGATCAGTGAACCGGGCACCCACGCCGCAAGCTTGTAGGCGCCGTTCGACACCAGGCGACCGGGCCGGGCGAATCTATCGCCGTGCTCGGCGATCGACGGCGGGTGAATCGGGAACGTACTCGGGTTCGACAGCAGGTTGATGAAGTACGGTGCCGGCTGCGCCAAGCGAATGACAAGCGTCCGGTCATCGGGCGCTTCGACGCCGAGCATTGATACGGGTATATCCCCCGCGGAAATCGCGGCAGCGTTTTCAATCCCTGACAACAGGTCGACGTACACCGCCGCCGTTTCCGGATCGACCAGCCGGCGCATACCCGCTACGAAATGATCGGCCACCACGGGATCGCCGTTCGACCAGCGCAGGCCGTCCCGCAAATGGAATGTGTACCGGAGGCCGTCATCCGACACTTCCCAGCTTTCCGCGGCGGCCGGAATCAGCTCGCCGGTCGCCGAATAGCCGACGAGGCCTTCGCCCAGGTCGCGCAACACATCGGCGGCCTGGAGGCTGCGCGCCTTGTGGTGATCGAGCGTTTCCGCATCGGTGGGCAGGCCGCGCTGCAGAGTGTCAGGCGGGCCGGCAGGCTCGTCTGCCTCGCCGCAGGCGTACAGGCCGGCGAACACCAGGCACAGACCCAATATGCGTAGCGTTTTCATCGCCTGAGGATACCTGACTGGGCGACGCGACGCTGCGACGTGTCAGGCGCTTTTCTGCAGCTGCCGCTTCTTGAGGTGAACGAGGATCAGCGATACGGCTGACGGGGTCATCCCTTCGAGCCGCGAGGCCTGGCCGAGCGTCGCGGGGCGTGCCGCAACGAGCTTCTGGCGCGCCTCGTTAGAGAGGCCGTCGACGCGTTCGTAGTCGATATCGTCGGGCAGGCGCAGCGCTTCCTGCTTCGCATGCTTTTCGATTTCGCGCTGCTGCCGGTCGATGTAGCCCGCGTATTTCGCCTGCACCTCGACCTGCAACTCGACTTGCTCGCGCAGCTCGGGGTGCATTGTGGCCAGCGCCTCGCTGTGGCCGACGAGCTCTGCAACCTCGGCGTAGCCAAATTCCGGACGCTTGAGCAGCGCCGCCGCCCTGGTGCCGTTCGCCGACGCGCTGGCCAGCCGGCCCTGTTCTGCCGCGACCGCTTCGTATTTCGCATTGAAAGCGGACCAGCGATCTTCGTCGACCAGCCCCACCCCTCGCCCTGCTGCCGTCAACCGCAGGTCGGCGTTGTCCTCGCGCAGCAGCAGGCGGTATTCGGCACGGCTCGTGAACATGCGGTACGGCTCGGACACGCCGCGCGTGATCAGGTCGTCGACCAGCACCCCGAGGTAGGCTTCGTGGCGCTGCGGAAACCACTCGTCGAGTTCGTGCGCGCGGCGCGCGGCATTGACGCCGGCCAGCAAACCCTGGGCACCGGCTTCTTCGTAGCCCGTGGTGCCGTTGATCTGGCCAGCGAAGTACAGGTTCTGCACGGGCCTGGTCTCGAGCGTCGGCCGCAGGTCGCGCGGATCGAAGTAGTCGTACTCGATCGCGTAGCCGGGCTGTGTAATCTCGGCGGCCTCGAAGCCGACAATCGAGCGCACAAAGCGCTCCTGCACGGCCAGCGGCATGCTGGTCGATATCCCGTTCGGATAGACGACGTCCGTTGTCAGGCCTTCGGGTTCGACGAATACCTGGTGCGAGGCCTTGTCGGCAAAGCGCACGACCTTATCCTCTATCGACGGGCAGTAGCGCGGCCCGACACCTTCGATGAGTCCCGAGAACATCGCCGATTCATCCAGAGAGTCACGAATAATGTCGTGCGTCTCCGCGGTGGTCTGGGTGATGTGGCACGAGACCTGCTGCGGGTGCTGGTCGCGCGAACCGAGGAACGAGAACACCGGCATCGGCACGTCGCCCGGCTGTTCCTGCATCAGCTCGTAATTGAGCGTTCCGCCGTCAAGCCTCGGCGGCGTGCCCGTCTTGAGGCGCGCCACCTTGAACGGCATCTCGCGCAGGTGTTGTGCCAGCCGTATCGACGGCGCATCTCCGACACGCCCACCGGCTTCTTCGGTTTTCCCGACTAGGATGCGGCCGCCAAGGAAGGTGCCGGTCGTCAGCACAACGGTTTTCGCCGCATGCCTGTCGCCGCCGTCGGTGACGACGCCGGTCACTCGCCCGCCCTCGACGACCAGGTCATCGACGCCCGCTTCAGCGATGTCGAGATTTGCCTGTGTTGTCACGAGCTGCTGGATCGCCGCACGATAAAGCTCGCGATCCGCCTGCGCCCGCGTCGCGCGGACGGCGGGCCCTTTCGACGCATTCAGGGTGCGGAACTGGATACCCGCCCGATCGATCGCCTGCGCCATCGCGCCGCCCAGCGCATCGATTTCCCGGGTCAGGTGCCCTTTGCCGATGCCGCCGATTGCCGGGTTGCAGCTCATCTGCCCCAGTGTCGCGATCCTGTGCGTCACGAGAAGCGTATGCGCACCCGCCCGCGCGGCTGCCAGGGAGGCTTCCGTACCGGCGTGACCGCCGCCAATCACGATGACGTCATACAAACGGGGCATTGATCAATATTTAACCAGTTTCTGGCCGCGTGGGGCGCGGATTCTATCGTTTATTCGGCCCTGCGGAAACTTTACTAAGTTAAGGCCTTTGTCCAAGATAGCGCGTTCGCTTAGCCGACGGACCGTCGATGACCAGAACCATCCTTCGCACACTGACCAGCGGTCTTGCCCTGCTGTGCCTGTGTGGCGCTGCCGGCGCGCAATCCCTGCCGCTGGAGGAGTGCCGTATCAGCGCCGGTCCGGGTTACCCGAGCATCAAGGCCCGCTGCGGCACCCTGCCGAGACCCCTCAATCCCGCGGACCCCGACTCGCCGCGGATCGAGCTGCGCGTCGCCGTCGTCCCCGCGCTGAACCTGAGCCCGGAAACAGACCCGGTCGTGCCGATTGCCGGCGGGCCCGGCCAGGGCACCGTCGAGTTCTACGCGATGATGCAGGGTGCGTTCGAACCCCTGCGCCGCAACCGCGACATCCTGCTCGTGGACCAGCGAGGCACCGGCGAGTCGGCGCGCATGGACTGCCCGATCGATGACGACGTCATCATTTTCGAGTCCGAATTCAATCTCGAAGACACGGTCGAGTTTATCGGCGAGTGTCTTGAAAAGCTGCCGCACGATCCTCGCTATTTCACAACCAGCGTCGCCGTAACCGATCTTGAAGCCGTGCGCGTCGCGCTCGGCTACTCGGCGCTGAACCTCTACGGCGTGTCTTACGGATCGCGCGTTGCCCAGCATTTCGCCCGGCGCTACCCGGACGCCACGCGCACGGTCGTGATCGACGGCGTCGTGCCGCCGCAGCTGTCACTGGGTCCGGAGATCGCGACAGAAAGCCAGAGGGCCGTGGACAACATCCTCGCGCGCTGCACCGAGGACGCAGCGTGCAACGAGCGCTTTCCGGATCTTGCGGCGACCTTTGCCCGCATCGTCGCGCAACTGCGGGAGGGTCCGGTAGAGGTTTCCGTGCCGCACCCCAACACGGGCCGAACAGAAGTCATTTCGCTGGGCGAAGGCCAGTTTGCCGGCGCGGTTCGCCTGCTCGCCTATAGCCCGACCACGATCGCGCTCCTGCCGCTGTTTATTCACGAGGCCGGACAGGGCAACTGGGCGCCTATAGCCAGCCAGTACATGATGACGGCTCTGCAGATGTCGGACATGCTGGCCCTCGGCATGCACAATGCCGTCATGTGTACCGAGGACGTGCCGTTCCTTGACAGGACCACGATCGACTACGAAGGCATCGACGCGAGCTACATGGGCTCGTTCCAGCTCGAGACGCTCGAGGCAATGTGCGAGATCTGGCCGGCCGGCCCTATCGACACCGAATTCAAGGTCCCGCTCGCAACCGACCTGCCGTTCCTGCTGCTCTCCGGCGACGCCGACCCGATTACGCCGCCGCGTTATGCCGACCTGGCCGCGGCCGATCTCGGCAACGCCCTGCACCTGACCGGCAAGCACCAGGGACACGGGCAGATCGCGGTCGGGTGCACAAGCCGGCTCATGGCCGATTTCGTCGACGCCGCGGACCCCGCCGTCGTCGATGCCGAGTGCATGGAACGTAATTTCGTCATGCCATTCTTTCTCGATTTTTCCGGGCCGGCGCCATGATTACGGTCGATGGCATTCACAAGTCCTTCGGCAAGGTGCACGCCGTACGCGGCGTCAGCTTTAACGCGCCGGATGGCAAGATCACCGGACTGCTGGGACCCAACGGTGCGGGCAAGTCCACGACGTTGCGCGTCCTGTACACGGTCTTGAAACCCGACGAGGGCCGCGCAACGATCGATGGTGCCGACGTGGTCACGCAAAGCCTTGCCGCGCGCAAGCGCATCGGCGCATTGCCACACGGTGCCGGCCTTTATCCCCACCTCACCGCGCGCGAAAACATTGCCTACTTCGCCCGGCTGTGCGGTGTCGACAAGGCCGAGATCGATGATCGCGTGGAGCAGATCGTGAAGCTCCTCGAGATCGACGCATTTGCGGAGCGGCGCACCAAGGGTTTTTCGCAGGGGCAGCGCACCAAGGTCTCGCTTGCTCGCTCGCTTGTGCACAATCCGCAGAACATTATTCTCGACGAGCCGTCCAACGGACTCGACGTCATGGCGACGCGCTCGCTACGCGAACTCATTCTCAAGCTGAAAGACGACGGGCGCTGCGTGTTGTTCTCCAGCCACGTCATGCAGGAGGTCGCCGCACTCTGTGACGACATCTGCATCATCGCGCACGGCAAGGTCGCGATCGACGACTCGATCGACGGCATCCGTGAGCGCACCGGTTGCGATGATATCGAGGACGCGTTCGTCAATGCGATCCACCGGGTGGAGGCTGACTGATGGGCACGATGTTCTCGGTCTTTCGTAAGGAGGTTCTCGATAACTTCCGCGACCGCCGCACGCTGAGCTCGGCGCTGCTCATGGGCCCGATATTCGGGCCCGTGCTGTTTGCCTTTGTTATCAACCTGTCGATCGAGCGCTCGTTCGAAAGCGCGGAAAGTACACTCGAGCTGCCCGTCATCGGCCAGGAACACGCGCCGAACCTTGTGTCGTTCCTGCACAGCCGGAACATCGACGCCGTCGACGGTCCGCAAGACACCGCCGCCGCGATGGAGGCCGTCAAGGCCGGTACGCACGACGTCGTGCTCGTGATTCCGGCCGAGTTTGGCGAGCAGCTCGCCGCCATGGTTCCAGCCCGGGTCGAGCTTGTCTCCGACCAGGCCAACACCGATGCCGACCGAGATGCCCGCCGGGCGCGCAACGCGCTGCGTGCTTACCAGCAGCTGCTGGCCGGCACCCGTGTGGTCGCACGCGGCATTAATCCGCGCGCGCTCCAGCCGATCAACATCGACGAAGTCGATGTCTCGACGCCCAGCGGCCGCTCGGCCATGTTGCTCGGAATGATGAGCTACTTTTTCGTCTTCGCGGCGCTTATGGGCGGCATGTACCTGGCTATCGACACAACCGCCGGCGAGCGCGAACGCGGCTCGCTCGAGCCGCTCCTGTCGCTGCCCGTTACGCGCGACCAGCTGATCTACGGAAAGATCGCCGCAACCTGCCTGTTCATGACGCTGTCCCTGATGTTGAGCCTCTCGGCGTTCTATGTCTCGCTCAACTTCATGCCGCTCGAACAGCTCGGCATGACCCCGAATTTCGGGCCGGACGTCGTGCTGGCTGCGCTGGCTATCTTCCTGCCCTTCATCCTGGTCGGCGCTGCCTTGATGACGCTGGTTGCCTCGTTCACCAAGAGCTACCGCGAAGCTCAAACCTGGCTGAGCGTCGTGCTGATTGCGCCCACGATGCCGATTCTGATCGTGAGCATCCTGACCCTGAGGCCGCGGACGGAGTTTATGTTTGTGCCGTCGCTGAGCCAGCACCTGCTGCTCGTCGACATGGTCAAAAACGAACCAATCAACGGTCTGCATGTCGCCATATCGGTCACCAGCACGCTGTTTATCGGCGTCATTCTGACCTGGGTATGCGCCCGCCTGTATCGTCGGGAGGGCCTGCTCGGCTAGAATGGCCGCCATGTCCCTGTTCACCGAACTTCGGCGACGCAACGTAATCAAGGTCGCGCTCCTGTATGCGGCCGCCAGCTGGCTGCTCGTCTGGATCGTCAGTCACATGGTCAGCGGTCTCGGCCTGTCGTCCTGGGTCAGCGATTACATTTTGCTGCTGCTGGCTATCGGCTTCCCGGTTGCGCTCATCTTTGCCTGGGTCTACGAGATCACACCGGAGGGGTTGAAGAAGGGCATCGATGTCGACCAGACCCAGTCGATCGTTTACAAGACCGGGCAGAAGCTCAACGCCGCGCTCGCGGTACTGGCGGTCCTCGGTGTCGCCGCCGTCATCGGCGAAAAGCTGCTGCCGGAGTTCGAACCGCCGCCGCCCGTCGTGCTCGAGGAAATCCCGCTCAAGCCTGTTTTCGATTTCTCGGCCAAGGCCGCTGTACCGCGGGAAATCACGTCGTTCAATTTGCCAAACGGGCTCGAGATCATAGTCTGGCCCGATCACGACATCCCCAACGTCGTGATGTACAACTTCGTACGCGCCGGCGGCCGCGATGAATACCCGGGCATCACGGGTATTGCGCACTTTTTCGAGCACATGATGTTCAACGGCACCGTGGCGCGCGCGCAGGGCGACTTCGACACGGAAATGGAAGCCGCCGGTGGCGCCAACAACGCCTACACGAGCAACGACCTGACCGTCTACATGGACTGGTTCCCACGCTCGGCACTCGAGACGATCTTCGAGCTCGAAAGCGACCGCCTGCTTAATCTCGCGATTGACCCGGACGTTGTCGAGACCGAGCGCTCGACCGTGTATTCCGAGCGCCGCCTGCGTATAGACAATGACAACTTCGGGCGCCTCTATGAACAGGTTCGCGCAACCGCCTACGTCGCTCACCCCTACCAGAACCCCGTCATCGGCTGGCCATCTGACATCGAGAACTGGACCCAGCAGGACCTGGAAGACTTCTTCAAGACCTATTACGCGCCCAACAACCTGACCATGATATTCGCCGGGGACGTGACGCCCGAAGAGATTTACCTGCTTGCGGACCAGCACCTCTCGCCGATACCGCGCCAGCATCCACCGCCCGCAATCACCACCGTCGAACCGCCGCAGGAGGGCGAGCGTCGGCTGCTGATCGAGACCGACGCGCAGACTCCGCTGTTGCACGTGGCCTTTCATGCGGGCGCAGAGGGTGAGCCCGAAACGCTGCACCTCGAATTGCTGCTCGCCATCCTCGCCGAAGGAACCTCGTCGCGCCTGCACCAGGCCCTGGTCGAAGAGGAACAGCTGTTGCTCAATATCGGCGCCTGGCAGTCCGGCGGATTTGACCCCGGCGTCGCCTACTTCGCGATGACCCTGCCGCCCGGCGGCGACCCCGCCGCTGTCGAGGCTCGCCTGCTCGGCATGCTGGAAGACGCCGCGACCAAAGGCGTAACGGCCGAGGAGCTCGAGAAAGCCCGCAACCTGCGTCTCGCGTCTTTCTGGAGAAGCCTTCAGACCATTGACGGCAAGGCGTCGGTGCTCGGCAATTACGAGGTCTTTACCGGCGACTACGAGAACCTGTTTGCCGTCCCGGAGCAGCTCGCGGCGGTGACCGCGGCCGATCTGCAGGCCGTCGCCGCAAAGGTGTTCCGGCGTAACAACATGACGGTCGGTGTGCTGCGCGCACCGCTTGAGGGGGAGAGTCAATGAGACGTGTTCTTCTCGGCGTGTTGACGCTGCTCGCAAGCGCGGCCTGGTCGGACGACATCACGTTGCCGGACTACGAGCGCGTCGTGCTTGAGAACGGCACGGTATTGCTGCTCAGTGAAAAACACGAGGTACCGCTCATCGGACTGCGGGCCGAGGTTCGCGGCGGCAGCGTCGCCGATCCGGTCGGCAAGGCCGGCGTGGCCGAGCTACTTGCGTCGGTCATGCAAAAAGGCGCGGGCGGTCGCGATGCCGCAGCTTTTGCGAGTGCAACCGCGAATGTCGGCGGCCGCCTGACGGTCAGTGCTGATGTGGATTCGATCTCGGTTGCGGCCGAGTTTCTGTCCCGCGATGCCGAGCTTATGATCGAGCTCGTGTCGGATGTGCTCCAGGAGCCGACGCTCGCCGCCGACGAGCTGGAGAAAGAGCAGGCCCGGGCCATTGGCTTGATCAAGGCCGCCAAAGACGGCGACCCGAACGCCCTGATGGCCAATTACGCGTATGCGTTTATTTTTGGCGATCATCCCTACGGCAGGCCAACCTCCGGCAGCGAGATGTCGCTGGCCGACGTAAGTCGGGACGATCTCCTCACGTACTACAGCGAAAACTTCGGCGGCGACCGCCTCATCATTTCGGTCGTCGGTGACTTCGATACGGCGGCGATGAAGGCGCGGCTAACGGCCGAGTTTGGAAGCTGGGAGCCGGCGGCCGGCGCGCTCGAAGAAGTTCCGGCACCGCCCAAAGCGACGGGTGGGCGCGTCCTGCTGATCGACAAGCCGGGCGCGACGCAGTCCTATTTCTGGTTCGGCAACGTCGGCGTGGCGCTTGACTATCCGCGCAGAGCGGAACTCAACCTGGCCAACACGGTGTTCGGCGCCCGCTTCACCTCGATGCTGGTAACCGAGCTGCGCGTCAACGCGGGACTGACCTACCGTGCTCGTTCTGTCGTCGACCAGCGCACACAACCCGGCCCGGTGACCGTTCGCTCCTTTACGGAGACGAGTACGACTGTCGAGGCCATCGACCTCGCGATCAGCGTGTTGCGCAGGCTGCAGGACAAAGGCCTCGATGACGACATGATGGTCTCGGCGCGCAACTACATCATGGGGCAGTTTCCACCGCGCCTCGAGACGGCCTCGTCGCTGGCCCGCATGCTGGCGTTCCTCGAGCTGAATGGGCTCGATCGCTCATACATCGACGAGTACGGCTCCGAACTACAGGCCGCTGCCGCCGAGTCCGTGGCGCTGGCGATCAGTGAGGTATATCCGCAGCCCGACGACCTGGTTTTTGTCATCATTGGCGACGCGGCTACGATCCGCGACGAGGTCGCGAAGTACGGCGAGGTCACGGAGATGTCGATTACGGAGCCGAGCTTCCGGGTACCGCCCGCGGACTAGGGCCGCCGCCATCGTTTCCCGGGTCGTTACCGCTGTCTTCCTGTTCGTCATACTGACTGGCACGACGACCGACGACCAGGCCTCGGCACAGACCGGGGCATTTTCGAGAACGCACCTGGCGACCGCGGTGCTTGGCGACCGTTCGTCGCGCTATGCGAGCCTGTTCGATACGGGTGAAGAAATCACCTGGCAGTATTTCGTGCCCCCCGACTACAACCCGGAGGAACCCGCCGGCCTGCTCGTGTACATCAGCCCGACACGCTCCGGTGCGATGCCGAAAGAATGGCGCGGCGCGATGAATGAGCACAACATCATCTGGGTCGGCGCAGACCAGTCCGGAAACCGGACCAAGGTGCCGCGGCGGGTCCTGTTGTCCCTGCTCGGCGTGGAGCTCGCAAAGCAGGACTACGAGATCGACAGTCGTCGCGTCTACCTGAGCGGCTTTTCCGGCGGCGGGCGCGTTGCGAGCATGGCCGTCATCGACAACGCGGACACCTTCAGCGGCGGCCTGTTTTTCTGCGGCGCTGACCTCTGGCACCTCGACGAATCGCCGAACGCTGAGTTGATGAAAAGAAACCGTTACGTGCTGATCACGGGCACTCGCGACCAGGCGCTCGAGCCCGTCAAGAAGACCTATCGCGGCTACCGCCGGGCCGGGATCGACCAGACGAAGCTGATGATCATTCGCAACATGGGGCACAGTACGCCGCGGCGCGGCGATTTTGCGAAAGCGATCAGGTTCCTGGAGGAAGCCCGGAACCCGGTGGCTGTGGACTAGCGCACCGGGCCCGGGGTTTTCGATTAGTTACCGAAATAGAACCTGGCGCCGATGCCGTAAAGGGTTACGTCATCGTCGGTCTCGATAGCGAGACCAAGCGCGAAGGTCTCGGTGAAGCTGTACAGCGCCCCGGCACCGAAGGACGTGCCGTCAGCACCATCACCCAGGTCGGAGTACGAGAGGCTGCCGTTCAGCTCTACCTTATCGGTGACCATGCCGCGCACACCGACAGAGACGCCGTAGCCATCTTCGTCGGCTGAGCCGAATCCGGGTGCCGATACTTCAGCCTGGATGTAGGAAAGCGACGCATAGAAGTCGGCGCGATCCGACAGGTCCATGTAGAAGCCGCCGCCAACCGACAGCTGATCAAGATCCACACCGAAGTCAAAATCCAGCGTGCCGTACGACGCGGCGATGAACCAGCTCTCACCGACTTCGAAGGAGCCGCTGATGCCGTAGCCGTCACCATCAACGCTGATGCCGGCGAAATCGTCGTCAAGTTCGGCGTTCTGGTAACCCAGCTCAACGTAGTTGTAGCTCAAGCCACCCGCGAGCGCGGGCGACACGGAAAACACGAGGGCTATACCCAGTAGTCGTTTTAACATAACTCATCCTTGCCGCTCCATTTGGGACCCGCGGCTCAATTGTGATTAACAAGGCGGAGGGTAGTCGCTGCGCACGCGGCAGGCTGTGAACCGGTACACAGTCTGGCCACGTAATCGCGGGCACGGCGCTGCGAGAAAAGCAGGAAACGCAGGCTATTGAGCCGGCGCGTGTTCCGCGGCTATCCAGTCCGCAACCATGTCTTCGAGCACGGCGATAGGCAGGGAGCCGTTCCCCACGACCATGTCATGAAAGCGCCGTATATCGAACGCTGCGCCAAGCTCGCCTTCCGCCCTCGCCCGCAGCTCGCGGATTTTCAGCTCGCCAATCTTGTACGACAGTGCCTGCGCCGGCCAGGTGATGTAGCGGTCGACTTCCTTTCTGATGTCCGCCTCACTCAGGGCCGTGTTCTCGAGCATGAAATCCACGGCCTGCTGGCGCGACCAACCGAATGCATGCAGCCCGGTATCCACAACCAGCCGGCATGCCCGCCAGGCCTCGTAACTCAGTCGCCCGAAATCGCTGTAGGGATCCTGGTAGAAGCCCATTTCCTTGCCAAGCCGCTCGGAGTAAAGCCCCCACCCTTCGCCAAAGGCCGAGTGGTAGAGGTCACGCCGGAATGCCGGCAGGTCCAGCTCCTGTGCCAGCGTGGCCTGCAGGTGATGCCCGGGCACCGCTTCGTGCAGCGACAGCGCCTCCAGTGCGTACAGCGGCTCGCTGTTCAGGTCACCGATCTCGACAAAGTAGGTTCCCGAGTCCGTGCCGTCGCCACTGGGCGCCATGTAGTACGCACCCCGGGTCGGGTTGCCGACGATTTTGTAAGTCGCCCGCGGCAAGCGCGTAAAGAAACGAGGCAGCTCGCCTTCGGCGGTTTTGCTGATGAGCGCGGCGCGGCCGAGAAGCTCCTCGGCCGTCTTTGCATAAAAGCGGGGATCCTCACGCAGGAACTCGACAAACGCATCGAAGTCGCCGTCGAAATCGACCGCGTCGATGATCGCCTGCATCTCGGCGCGAATGCGCTCAACCTCGGCCAGGCCGAGCTCATGTATCTCGGCCGCCGTCATGTCCGTCGTGGTGAAATACGTAATCAGGTATTGGTAATAGTCCTCGCCGCCGGGCAAGGATGTGATGCCCGGCTCGGTCCGGCATGCCGGCAGATACTCGTCGTTGAAGAACGCAAGCAGCTCCCGGTACCCCGGCACGATGACACGATTGATGAGCTCCGCGCCCTTCTCTGTGTATGCGGTTCGCGCGTCGTCGCCGATGTTCCCGGGAAACCGCGTAAACGGGACATACAGCCCGCTGTCCCCGGGTGTCGAAACGATGTGTGACTCGATGGTCTGCGCATAGTCGGAGATGCTGCCGCAGTAGTGCGTATAGCCTGCATCGACGGCCTCTCGCAATGCGCCGATATGCTCGCCGTTGTAGCGCGTGAAATCCGCCAGGCTGACCAGGTAATTGTCGTAGTCCCTCGCGCTGAGGAACGACGTGCTGGCTGGCGACTCCGCAAAATACGTGTGGTAACCGAACAGGCTTGTAAACGGAAAATAGTGCTCGGGCTGGCGGTAACTCTCTCGCTCGGTCTCTCGTTCGTACTTGAAAATTCGATACGAGGTCTTGTCCGTCGCATCAAGGTCGTCGAGACGGATGTCGGCCAGCTCCGCAAGCACCTCGTCATTGAAGCGCGCCCGTCTGCCCCGCGCCTCCGCCGTGTGCTCCGAAAGCCTGCCATCCATGCGCCACCCATCGGGGTCCGTGCGGAAAAATATTTTCTCGGCCTCGGCAGCAGCCCAATGCTTTTCCAGCAACGCGTGAAACGCTGCGCCCGCGTCTGCCGCATCATCGGTCGGCGCACAGGCAAGCAGTACAGCGGCCACGGCGCTCAGTAAAAACAGGTGTGGTTTGTACATCAAGGGCTCCGCCTTACTTGCCAATGCAGAACTCGGAGAAGATCTTCCCGAGAAGGTCGTCCGCAGAAAATGCGCCCGTAATTTCACCAAGCGCCTGGTGTGCAAGCCGCAGCTCTTCGGCCAGCAGCTCGCCGGCCCGGGTTTCTTCGAGCGCCTTTTTACCGGTGGCGAAATGGTCGGCCGCTTTCTGCAGCGCGCGGATGTGCCGGCGGCGCGCCGTGAAGGCACCCTCGCCCTGGTTTTCGTAGCCGGCCAGGTCCCGAAGGCACCGGCGAAGCGCATCGATACCCGCGCCGGTTTCTGCCGACAGGAAGACCTCGCCAGCAACCAGTCCGGGCGCATGCCCGCTCTGGTCAATCTTGTTGTGTACGATCGTGACCGGAATACCGTCGGGCAGGTTTTCCCTGTGCTCGGCCTGGTCCTGGTCGGTCGCGTCCTGTATCCAGAGCGCGGCGTCCGCCTCGGCAAGCGCTGCGCGCGCCCGCCGAATGCCCTCTGCTTCTATGCGGTCCGGGTCGTTGCGCAAGCCGGCCGTATCCACAAGTTCGACGGCAAGGCCGTCGATATCAATCTGTTCGCGCAGGATGTCGCGCGTGGTGCCCGCAACCTCGGTGACAATAGCGGCGTCCTGGCCGCTAAGAAGGTTCAACAGGCTGGACTTGCCCGCGTTGGGCTTGCCGACAATGACAACACGATAGCCGTCACGCAGAACGCGACCCTGTTTTGCTTCCGCCTGTATTGCGCGAAACGCCGCATCGCATTCCTCGATGCGCTTCTTGAGCGCGGCGTCGGAAAGGAAGTCAATTTCCTCTTCCGGAAAATCGATGGCCGACTCGACATGCATGCGCAACTTTACGAGCTGCTCGGCCAATGCGTCGACGGCTCTCGAGAATGCGCCAGACAGGGAGCGAAGCGCAGCGCGGGCCGCCTGGGCCGTCCCGCTACCGATCAGGTCCGCGATAGCCTCTGCCTGCACAAGGTCGAGTTTGTCGTTGAGAAACGCACGTTTAGAGAACTCGCCGGGCTCGGCGTGGCGAGCACCGAGCTCCACGACCGCGTCGACGAGAAGCGATACCACCACGGGGCCGCCGTGGCCGTGCAGCTCCAGCACGGACTCTCCCGTAAACGACGCGGGCGCCGGGAAATACAGTGCCAGGCCGGCGTCGATCTTTGCGCCGGCGCGGTCCCGGAACATTCGATGGGTCGCCGTGCGGGGCTCAGGTAAGCTACCCAGTAATGTTCTCGCTATGACCTCGGTCTGGTCTCCCGAGATGCGGACAATGGCGATGCCGCCGACGCCCGGTGGCGTCGCCTGGGCAACTATCGTGTCCGCTTCGAGTTCCATAGCCGTATAAAACCACAGGTGCCTTTGTTATGCAGAGCAAAAACGTGTCCTTTCCCAACGCCGAGGGTGAGAAGCTCTCGGGCATTCTCGACATGCCTGAGCGGGCGCCTCGAGCCTTTGCTTTGTTTGCCCATTGTTTTACCTGCTCGAAGAATCTCAAGGCAGCGACGAATATTGCGCGCGCCATGAACGACGCGGGCATTGCCGTACTGCGCTTCGACTTCACCGGGCTCGGGCAAAGTGAGGGCGCGTTCGAGGACACGAGCTTCTCGAGCAACGTGGCCGACCTGTTGGCGGCAGCGGCATGGCTCGAAAAAGAGCACCGGGCCCCCGAGATTCTGTTCGGTCACTCTCTCGGGGGAACGGCCGTACTGCAGGCCGGCGCCAGCATTCCGTCAGCCGTCGCCGTCGCAACCATTGGTTCCCCGGCCGATCCCGAGCACGTGCGACACATGCTCGCGGGTTCCGAAGAGACGCTTGCTAAAGACGGTATTGCAGACGTGCAGCTGGGCGGACGGCCGTTTCGAATCCGCAAGGAGTTTGTCGATGACCTCGCGGCGCACGACCTGCCGACCGCCGTGGCGTCGTTACGCAAAGCCGTCCTGATCATGCACGCGCCACTCGATGACATCGTCGAGATCGACAACGCGTCTGCGCTGTTCATCGCGGCGAAACACCCGAAAAGCTTTGTCAGTCTCGACAAGGCAGATCACCTGCTCTCCCGAGGCGAGGACTCCCGCTATGTTGGGGCGATGCTTGCCGCCTGGGCAACGCGGTATCTGCCCGAAGCGGAACCGCGTGCCGGATTGCACGCGTCAGGCGGTGAGGTCGTCGCTCGTACGGTTGCCAACGGCTTTGCGACCGAGGTACAGGCCGGTCAGCACGCGTTACTGGCGGACGAACCCAAGGCGGTCGGCGGCACAGACCTCGGTCCTACGCCCTACGACCTGCTTGCCGCCTCGCTCGCGACCTGCACGTCAATGACCCTGCGCATGTACGCGGAGCACAAGAAGCTGAGTTTCGACGCCGCGACGGTGCGTGTCAGCCACGGCCGGGTACATGCCGAGGACTGTGTGGACTGCGAACAGGAGGACGGCATGATTCACGAGTTCCAGCGTGAACTGGTGCTTGAGGGTGACTTAAGCGACGCACAGCGACAGCGCATGGTCGAGATCGCGGACCGCTGCCCCGTGCACAAGACGCTGCACCATGAGATTCGCGTTCGTACGCGGCTTGCAGACTAGCGCGGCCGTTAGCCGCCCTTACCTTTCTTACCGGCCTTTTGCGCTTTCGACTCGGCCTCGACAACCTTGTTGACCTTCCACTGCTGGGCGATCGACAGCAAGGTGTTCGTTACCCAGTAGAGCACCAGGCCAGACGGGAAGAAAGCGAAGAACACCGTGAACATGACCGGCATGATCTGCATGACTTTCGCCTGCACCGGGTCGGCCGGTGCCGGGTTCAGCTTCTGCTGCCCGAACATCGCGGCGCCCATGATCAGCGGCAGGATGAAGTAAGGGTCGCGCGTCGACAGATCGGTAATCCAGAGCGCGAACGGTGCCTGTCGCATTTCCACACTCTCGAGCAGCACCCAGTAGAACGCGAGGAAGAACGGCATCTGGATAAGGATGGGTAAACAACCCGCGGCCGGGTTTACTTTCTCACGCTTGTAGAGCTCCATCATGGCCTGGCTGAGCGCCTGCCGATCATCCTTGTAACGATCCTGCAGCGCTTTCATGCGAGGCTGGATCTGGCGCATCTTGGCCATGGAGCGCCCGCTCGACTCTGTGAGCTTGTAAAACGCGAGCTTGATCAGGAAGGTCACGAGGATAATTGCGACGCCCCAGTTCGCGACATAGCCATGGACGAAGCTCAACAACCAGAACAGCGGTTGCGAGATGATCGTCAGCCAGCCGTAGTCAACCGTGAGCTTGAGGCTCTTGTCGATCTGCTCCAGCTGCTCTTGCAGCTTCGGCCCGACAAATACCGTGGTCGCAAACGTCTCGCTCGCACCGGGCGTGATGGCCACGAGACTGCGGCGGATGGTGCTGCTGGTCGAAACATTGCCGCTCACGGCAACGTCATATTTGTAGTCGACGCCCGGCGTCGGCACAACAGCGCTCAGAAAGTGATGCTGGATCGAACCGATCCAACCTTGCTGGGCGCTGTATTCATAGCGGCCATCGTCGATGAGGTCGTCGCGCTTCAGCTTCTCGGACTTGTCGCCGTCGTAAACGATCGGACCAATGAATGAGTAAGAGTCGACGTCAAACATCGACCGCTCCTGCTCGGCAGAGTGACGCTTGATACGCACGTACTCTGCGCCGCGCCAGGGCGCTCCCGATCCGTTGCTGACGACCTGCTCCAACCCGATTTCGTAACTGCCGCGCGAGAAGCGAAAGCGCTTTTCGACGGTGATTCCGCTTGCGTCCTGCCAGGTAAACGGGACAACGAGTTCGTCAGCATCTCCCAGCTCATAACGGCTGCGTGCCGCTGCAAAGGTCTCGAGATGCGTCGCCTCGGCACCGCCGTCCGCCGCTCGGACGCCCGACTCAATCAGGCCGAACTCCTTGCCTTCCGTGGCCAGTAACTGCACGAGCACATCGGGCGAGTCTTTTGCGACCGGGTATTTCTTGAGCGTCGCGCCCTGCAACGTACCGCCCTTCGTGCTGATCACCACGTCAAAAACGTCTGTGCTGATCGTAACTGTGGGTGCCGCTGTACTGACGGCTGGCTCGCCGGCAACGTCCGGCGTGGTCGGCGGCGCGTCCGGGGTTCCGGCATCGGAGATTGCCGGGAGTTCATCGCTTTCACCGACGACTTCAGGTAGCGCGGTGAGCGATTCTGTGGCCTCTGCCGTGACCGGCGGCACGGGCTTCGGGGCGTAATCCGTTACCCACGTTTGGTACGTAATCCAGGCCAGGAAAGCAAACAGTGCCCAAATCAGGAGTCGTTGATTATCCATTCGTTCGTGGTCCTTGGGTTTTCGCTTTGCTACAGCGCTGCCAGTGCTTGTCGAGACTGTCGGCGATCTCCTGCCGCGTTGCCGCCACGGCACCAGGCTGGTTGATCACCACAATGTCGAGTCCCGATAACAGCGGCTGTTGCTGGCGAAAAGACTCTCGAATAATTCTCTTTATACGGTTGCGTGCCGTAGCGCGTCGGCAATGCTTCTTGGAGATTGCCAGACCCAGCCTCGCGATGCTTGTCTGATTGCGCCGACATAGCACGGTAAATAACTTGTCGCGGCTGCGGGTTGCCTTGTCGAATACGCGGCCGAAAGCCGCCGCATCAAGGAGCCGGTGTTGTTTGGTGAACCGGTTGCCTTGGCCGCTCGTCAATCCTGGATTGTTATTCGTCGTCGCGACGGACTCTGGTGAGCTTACGGCGTCAACCGTGAGCGGCCTTTTGCGCGACGGCGCTTCAGGACTAGACGCCCGGCCTTCGTCGCCATACGAGCACGGAATCCGTGCGTGCGCGCGCGCTTGATCTTGCTGGGCTGATATGTGCGTTTCATAGCCTTTCCCGGTGCCCCCTGCAAGGGACTAAATTCGGTACAAAAAACGGCCGTTTCGGGGCCGCGCTTTAAGAAGGGCGGCAAGGGTACGCAGATGCCCTGACAGTGTCAATAGAGTAATGTAAACATTGGGGTTTCGGGCGATCCGGGCCTGTGGATAACCGCATCTGGCGAGACTACAGGATACGGTATAGACTGCCCCGTCGTTCATCGTCTAATTGTGTTTCGGCGCGCCACGTGCCGCCCCGGGGATTGCCTTGTCTGCTGAGTCGACGCTATGGAACCAGTGCATTCGCGTCCTGCAGGCCGAGCTGCCGGAGCAGCAGTTCAATACGTGGATCCGGCCGCTCCAGGCCGTGGATGACACGGGCGTTCTGCGGCTCCTGGCACCCAATCGTTTCGTGATCGACTGGGTTCAGCAACACCACATGGAGCGCATCCTCGAGCTGGTCGATGATCACGGTCGAGGCACCGAGGTTGTCGTCGAGGTTGGCTCGCGAGAAGCAGCGGCACCAGCGTCAGTTGGCGCGCGCCCACAGCCCGCGGCTATCAAGTCGTCAAATCGGGCGCCGGTCGTGTCGCGCCTTAATCCGCTGTTTACCTTCGAGACCTTTGTCGAGGGCAAGAGCAACCAGCTCGCACGCGCTGCGGCGAGCCAGGTCGGCGAAAACCCCGGCAAGTCCTATAACCCACTTTTCATTTATGGCGGCGTCGGCCTGGGCAAGACCCACCTCATGCATGCCATCGGCAGCGCCATGCTTAAAGCGGACCCCGGGGCCCGCGTTAGCTATGTCCATTCGGAACGATTTGTGAGCGACATGGTAAAAGGTCTGCAGCACAACACGATCTCCGAGTTCAAGCGTTCGTATCGGTCGCTGGACGCCTTACTCATTGATGATATTCAGTTTTTTGCAGGCAAGGAACGCTCCCAGGAAGAGTTCTTTCACACCTTCAATGCTCTGCTCGAGGGACAGCGCCAGATCATTTTGACCTGCGACCGCTACCCCAAGGAGGTCAATGGGCTCGAAGAGCGGCTGAAATCGCGTTTCGGTTGGGGTCTTACGGTTGCCATCGAGCCACCGGAGCTCGAGACCTCCGTGGCTATCCTGATCAGCAAGGCAGAGGCAGAGGGCGTTGAGTTGCCGGATGAGGTGGCGTTCTTCATTGCCAAGCGGATCCGGTCAAACGTCCGTGAGCTCGAGGGGGCGTTGCGCCGCGTGATCGCGAACTACCGATTCACGGGCCGGGCGATCAACCTGGATTTCGCCAAGGAGGCGCTACGGGACCTGCTTGCCCTGCAGGATCGGCTGGTGTCGATCGAAAACATTCAGAAAACGGTCGCGGACTATTTTAAGATTCGGGTCGGAGACCTGTTATCGAAGAAACGCAGTCGTTCGATCGCCCGTCCCAGGCAATTCGGCATGGCCCTCGCGAAAGAGCTCACCAACCACAGCCTGCCGGAAATCGGCGATGCGTTTGGTGGGCGGGACCACACCACCGTCTTGCACGGCTGCCGGCGGATCGAGTCGCTTCGGGAGACTGACAAGCGGGTCGATGACGACTATTTGAATTTGTTGAGAACTCTGACAGGATGATGTGGATAAGTCGTGGAAAACTCGCAGCGTAATTTTTATCCACAGGCTACACACAGGGGGCCTACCACTCGCCAGCGAAGTGTTAGCCCCACTATTTGATCGTAACTTATTGAATTAATTAGATATAAAAAAGTTATGCACAGGTGTTAGCTCGCCTAATAATAACTATAAATTAATATTTTCCAATATTTATTAACAGGTGGAACCTATGAAGTTTACCGCAGCCCGGGAAGCGCTGTTGAAGCCCCTGCAAGCCGTTATCGGTGTTGTAGAGCGCCGGCAAACAATGCCGATATTGTCGAACGTTCTATTGGTCACCAGGGATGGTCAGTTGTCCGTGACGGCAACGGATCTGGAAGTCGAGCTGGTCGCTCAGGCGGATGTTGAGACAGAGTCGGGTGGAGAGATTACTGTGTCGGGCAGGAAGCTCCTGGACATCTGCCGGGCGCTGCCGGAGGGGTCGGAGATTCACGTCAGTGTCAGCGGTGAAAAGCTCGCGGTGCGTGCAGGTCGAAGCAAGTTCAACCTGGCGACGTTGCCGGCCGCAGAGTTTCCGGTCGTCGAAGACATAAAGGCCGGTCAGGCGATTTCGGTGTCCCAGGAAGCCCTGGGTCGATTGATCGAGAAGACACACTTCTCGATGGCGCAACAGGATGTTCGGTATTACCTCAACGGTATGCTGCTCGAAACCGGTGGCGGCCACTTGCGGGCCGTCGCGACGGATGGTCACCGGCTGGCTTTATGCCAGGCGGAGGTGGACGGGAAGATCGATGATCAGCAGGTAATCGTGCCGCGCAAGGGCGTGCTGGAGCTGCAGCGCCTGATGTCGGGCGAGGGGGATCTGAACATCGAGTTGGGGGCGAATCACATACGGATACAGCTCGACAGTATCCGCTTTACGTCGAAGCTGATCGATGGGCGTTTTCCGGAATACGAACGTGTTATTCCGAAAGAATCGTCGAACGAGCTCAAGGCCGACCGCGGTGCGTTCCGTGGTGCATTGCAGCGTACGGCGATTCTCTCCAACGAAAAATATCGCGGGATTCGGCTGGTCATTCGAGACAGCGGGGTGGTGTTGCAGGCGCACAACCCGGAACAGGAAGAGGCCGAAGAAGAGCTGGCGGTGGAATACAGCGGCGAAGATATAGAGATTGGCTTCAACGTGAACTACCTGTTGGACGCGCTCGGCGCGGTCGAAAGCGACGAGGTGACCTTGTCGGTACAGGACAGCAATTCGAGCTGCCTGATTCGGCAGCCGGGCAACGATGACTGCACGTT
>SHLT01000184.1 GCA_004282875.1 Chromatiales bacterium
GCTGGCGGCGGCTGCGGCTGTAACTAGCGGACCAGGGTGATGATTCGTCGCACACTGACAATTGCAGCTTTCCTGATGGGGTTTAGCGTTGCGCACGCCGGCGTATTGCCCGACGACAGGACGGATGTTCTTTATCATCTCTATGACGGCGGCGGCGTGGAGATTGACGGTCCGTCGGTCCTGGTGCGCAAAAAGGCGGGCAAGAGTCTGTCATTTGTTGGTAACTATTACGTCGACATGGTGAGTTCGGCATCGATCGATGTCATCACGACGGCCAGCCCGTATACCGAGGAACGCAAGCAGTGGTCGCTCGGCATGGACTACCTGCGTGGCAATACCACGATGAGCGTGAACTACACGGTCAGCGAGGAATCGGATTTCGACGGCGAGACCGTTAGCTTGTCGGTGAGCCAGGACATGTTCGGTGACCTGACGACGCTGACGCTGAGCTATGCGCTCGGCGACGACCTTGTGCGTCGTTCCGACGATGAGACGTTCGAGCAACCACTCGATCGCCAGATCTACGGCGTGGGCCTTACGCAGATCCTGACGAAGAACCTGATTTCGTCGCTCAATGTCGAGACAATCACGGAAGAGGGCTATCTCAACAACCCTTACCGTTCAGTGCGCTACTTCGATGCGGGCAGTGCGCTTGGCTACAGTTTCGAGCCGGAGCTGTATCCGAATACGCGGACGAGCAACGCGGTCGGCATCAGGATGCGCTACTTCCTGCCGTACCGGGCCGCGCTGGAGGGCGAATACCGGTTTTTCACGGACACCTGGGATATCGAAGGGCATACGGCCTCACTGAGTTATATCCACCCGTGGAAGGACTTCACGTTCATGGGCAAGCTGCGCTACCACGACCAGACCGGGGCGCATTTCTACAGAGATGTGTTTTCACGTTCGCAGGCGACCAATTTCCGGGGGCGCGACAAGGAGCTCAGTCCGCTAACCAGCTATACCTTCAAGCTGCAGGCGGCCTATGAGTTCCTGAGTGACGACGGCAACGATACCTGGGGCTTTATCAAGCGGGCCAAGGTAACGGCATCCCTGAACATGCTGAGCGTCGACTACCACGATTTCTCGGACCTCTCGGTCGGGGAAGTGCTGGGCAGCGAACCGCTGTATCAACTTGACGCAAACGTCATCCAGGTGTTCTTCTCTTTCTTCTACTAGCCACTCTGTAGGGGACATATCATGCTTAGACTGTTATTTGTGGTAGCAGCGCTGATTCTTGCCGCGTCCGTTGTACAGGCGGGCCCGGAAGATGCCAAGGGCCAGGACCAGGCGGATCGCCAGCAGGCGATCGACCATTCCAGGGAAACACATCGGCTCAAGGAACACACGCGCGAGCACGACCAGGAAAGGCGCAAACAGACCGAAGAAGACCTGGAAAAAGTCAAGGAGCAAGCCGAACAGGAAGAGGGTTTCGGCAACGACCTTGACGACGAAAACGACCAGTGACGTCAGTCGTTGTTGCGGCACTGGCGCTCATCGCCGTTGCCGGCGTCGCCATCTATAACCGCCTTATTCGGAGCCGCAATCGGGTCGATACCTCGTGGAGCGACATTGATGTCCAGCTGCAGCGGCGCCACGACCTGATTCCGCGCCTCGTCACTGCGGTCGATCAATACGCAAAGTACGAGCGCGCGACTCTCGAAGCTGTAACGGAGTTACGGGCCGAAGCCATGCAAAAGGCTGACATACGTTCTCGTGGCCGGGCAGAGGAAAAACTCAGCGCCGGCGTCGACCGGCTGATCGCGCTTGCCGAAAACTATCCCGACCTCAAGGCGAACGAGAACTTCCTCAACCTGCAAAACGAACTTGTGGAGACGGAGAATTACTTGCAATTTGCACGTCGCTACTACAACGGATCGGTGCGCGACTACAACACCATGAGGGAGAGCGTGCCCAGCAATATTGTTGCCGGGATATTCAGTTTTAAACCGAGAGACTTTTTCCAGAAGTCCTCGGACGACGCGGCCAACGTGCCGCTGGTAGATTTCGGGACGGTGGAGTGAGGCGGACCATCGCGTGGTTGCTGCTCTGCCTGCCGCTTGCGGCCATCGCCGACGAACGCATCCTGAGCTTTCACAGCGACGTGCGCGTGATGACCGATGGCATGATCGAGGTGACGGAAACGATCACGGTCCGTGCCGAAGGGAAGCAAATCCGACGCGGCATTTATCGTGACTTCCCGGTGGAATATGAAGACCGGCTGGGCAATGCCTACAAGATCACGCTCGAACCCCGGTTCGTGCAGCGCAACGGCCAGCCGGAGGCATTTCACACGGTCCGCAGCGGACGTGACGTGCGTACGTACTTCGGCAGCTCCAATCGCTTCATCGATCACGGGGAGCACACGTATACCTTTCGCTATCGGGCCAACCGCATGCTCGGGTTCTTCGACGAACACGACGAACTCTACTGGAATGCTACGGGCAACAACTGGCCGTTTCCGATCGACAAGGCAACAGCCACGGTACGCCTCGGTTTCGACGTACCCGGTGACAAGGTATTTGTCGAAGGCTACACCGGACGCATGGGCTCCCAGGAGCAAGACTATGGTCGCTTCATGGACGAGGCGGGTGATGTGCATTTCGCGGCGAACAACCCACTACCGGCAGCCCACGGACTAACGATAGTTGTGGGATGGCCCAAGGGCATTGTCGACGAACCGACGGCGCTGGATCGTGTCGGCTGGATTATCAAGGACAACCGCAATCTGCTCGTGGCCGTGTTCGGCTACCTGTTGTTGTTGCTTTACTACGTTCCTACCTGGCTCAAACATGGCAAGGATCCTCTGGAAGGCGTTGTCGTCACTCGCTACGAGCCGCCCAAAGGGTTTTCGCCGGCATCGCTGCGCTATATCCGGCAGATGTACTACGACGACAAGGTGATGACGGCAGCGATCGTGAACCTGGCCGTAAAGGGTTACCTCGAGATCAGCAAGAAAGGCAAGACGCACTCGCTGAGGAAACTCAGCACCGAGACATTGAAACCGCCAATGGCGCCCGGTGAGCGGGAGCTGTTCGAGGGCCTCTTCGCAGAGGGCGATGACGTCACGCTCAAGAACGCCAACCACAAAGTGCTTGGCAAAGCGCGTTCTAAACACAGTGAATCGTTGCGCGAGGATTACAAGAACCACTACTTCAAGACCAATGGCCTGCTTAACCTGCCGGCGATCCTGATTGTTGTCCTGACGACGCTGATCGCCGTCAATGTCGGTCGAGGGGCGACCGCGCTTGTTATCGCGATGATCGTGTTGTCGTTCCTGACCATGGCGTTTTTCGCCATCATCATGAAACGTCCGACTATTCGCGGTCGCCAGCTGCTGGACGAATTGCTGGGCTTCAAGGATTTCCTGGAGGTCGCGGAGAAGGACGAGCTAAACTTGCGCAACCCGCCGCAAAAGACGCCGGAACTGTTTGAAATGATGTTGCCATTCGCCCTCGCACTCGGGGTCGAGCAGGCGTGGTCGGAGCGTTTTGCCAAAGTCCTGGCAGCGATTCGTGATCCGAACGGTGATGCGTACAGACCATCCTGGTACAACGGCCGCTGGAATACATCAAACCTGTCAAAAGCGACCAACAGCCTGTCGAGCGGGCTGGGATCCGCCGTCAGTTCGTCGGTGTCGCCACCCGGTTCGTCATCGGGATCGG
>SHLT01000014.1 GCA_004282875.1 Chromatiales bacterium
GGGAGCATCGTCCTCTTTGGCGCCAGTGACCGTGAAGACTCGGTCGGCGGCATCGTCTTCAAAAACCTGCTGACATCCGGCTTCAAGGGCCCGATCTACGCGGTAAATCCCAAGCGCGACGTGATCCAGGGACAGCCCGCTTTCAAGTCGCTGGATGACATCGACGGCTCCGTCGATCTCGCCGTGGTCGCAACGCCTGCGCCGAGTATTCCGGCGATTGTCGAGGCCTGTGGCGAGCGCGGCATCCGGATGATGCTCATCCTGTCGGCGGGTTTCCGCGAAATCGGGCCTGAGGGCAGGCATCTCGAGGATCAGGTGACGCAGCTGGCAAGCCGCCACGACATTCGCCTGATGGGACCCAACTGCCTCGGCATTATCCGTCCGGACATCGGCCTCAATGCGACCTTCGGCAATAACAATGCGCTGGCGGGGAACCTGGCGCTGGTTTCACAGTCGGGTGCGATCTGCACCGCCATTCTCGACTGGGCGGCACAGAATGAAATCGGCTTTTCCACGGTCGTCTCGACCGGCATCGCCGCGGACCTCGATTTCGGTGACTATCTCGACTACCTCGTCACGGATCCCAAGACGAAGGCCATCCTCCTCTATATAGAGGGAGTCTATGATTCCCGGCGTTTCATGAGCAGCCTGCGCGCGGCGGCGCGCATCAAGCCGGTGATTGCGTTGAAAGTCGGCCGTCATGCTGCGGGCGCCGAGGCTTCTGCATCGCACACCGGCGCACTCGTTGGCAGCGACGACACGTTTTCAGCCGCGCTGTCGCGTTCGGGTGTACTGCGCGTCGAAACCATCGGCCAGCTGTTCGCAGCCGCACGGGCACTGTCGTCCAACCATCCCCGGCGGCCGTCCGAACGCCTTGTCATCATTACGAACGGCGGAGGCCCGGGCGTCATGGCTGCCGACCGCGCCGTCGACCAGGGGATCGAGCTGAGTTCCCTCTCCGATGCGACCATGGAAAAGCTCAACGAGGTACTCCCGTCGGTCTGGTCACACAGCAACCCCGTGGACTTGATTGGCGACGCGCCTCCCGAGCGCTACGAACAAACCCTCGACATCTGCCTTGCGGATCCCGACATCGACGGCGCAGTGGTCATTCTCACGCCGCAGGCGATGACGCGGCCGACGGAGGTGGCCCAGGCCGTGATCGAGGCCGCTGCGAAAAGCGACAAGCCCGTCATGACAAGCTGGATGGGCGGCGCCCAGATCGCAGAGGCCCGCAAGCTCTTCAATGCCGCCCGCGTACCCAACTACACCACGCTCGAAAATGCGATTGATGCGTTTTCCTATCTCGCCCGCTACAACCGCAACCAGCGCATGCTGCTGCAGACGCCCGGGCGACTGAGTACCGGCAAGAAGGCTCCTGACGTCGACGGTGCGCGCCTGATTATCGAGGCGGTTCTCAACGAACAACGCCACACGTTGACCGAGCCGGAGTCCATGGCCGTCCTGAACGCGTTTCACATCCCGACGGTTCGCAACGGGGTTGCACGTTCCGCGAACGAGGCGTTAATCGTGGCCGAGTCGATCGGCTTCCCCGTGGCGATGAAGGTGCTGTCGACGGACATTTCGCACAAATCGGACGCCGGCGGCGTAAGACTCAACATCAATTCGGCGCATGAAGTGCGCAGCGTGTACCGGCAAATTGTCGACGAGGTGCAGAGCAAGGTACCGAATGCAAGCATCGATGGCGTAACGATCGAAAAGATGTATCGCAGCTCCAACGGCCGCGAACTCATGATCGGCATTATTCGCGATCCGGTTTTTGGTCCCGTCATCAGCTTCGGCAGCGGCGGGACAACGGTCGAAATCATGGGCGACTCGGTCATCTCACTGCCGCCGCTCAACCATCGTCTGGCAACGGACCTGATCAATCAAACACGCGTCTCGAAAATGCTCGGAAATTTTCGCAATATGCCGGCGGTTGATCTCGATCAGCTCATCGACGTGTTGTTGA
Organism: Chromatiales bacterium; assembly: GCA_004282875.1. Classification (GTDB taxonomy): domain Bacteria; phylum Pseudomonadota; class Gammaproteobacteria; order Steroidobacterales; family Woeseiaceae; genus UBA1847. The sequence goes on from SHLT01000014.1 coordinate 1,973, forward strand.
GCGTGTCCGGCATGGCGTGCGAGCTACCATGGGTTCAGGAGATGGACATCAACCCGCTGATCATCGACGACCAGGGAATCGTCGCCGTGGATGCGCGCATCATGGTCGAATTTCCGAAACCGTCGACCGATCCGTACCATCATCTTGCAATTCACCCCTACCCGGCGCACCTCGTCAAAAAGGTTCAGCTAAACGACGGCACCGACATTGTGATCCGCCCGATTCGGCCGGAAGATGCTGAAAGCGAAGCGAAATTCGTACGGGAGCTGTCAAAGGAATCGAAGTACTTCCGCTTCATGAATTCCATTCACGAACTCAGCCAGGAAATGCTCGTCCGGTTTACACAAATCGACTATCACAATGAAATGGCACTGACCGCAGTACGGCAGACGCCCGATGGGGATGAACAGATCGGGGTTGCACGTTACTCAACCAACCTGGACAAGCGCAGCTGCGAATTTGCGCTTGTGGTCTCGGATCAATGGCACGGTAAGGGTATTGCACATCACCTGATGCGCAACCTGATGGAGGTCGCGCGGGATCGCGAGCTCGAGGTCATGGAAGGCCAGGTCCTGAGCGAGAACAAGAGGATGCTCGAGCTTATGGAGAGCCTGCATTTCAAGATCGAGATCGACCCGGAGGACAGATCGATCAGGCACGTGGTGGCGCAGCTGCACGGCCCGGGCTGAGACCGCCGACCAATTGACGGCATCGATGTGGCTCAATAAGCTGCGTCGATGCACCGTCACTGGCAAAACCCGCATACGCTCCTGGTCCTGATGTCGATCGCCATGCCGATCGCCTTCAGCACCTGGACGGTCCTGCTCAATAATTTCGTCGTCGAAAGAGCGGCGTTCACAGGTATCGAGATCGGCATCCTGCAGAGTTTGCGAGAGGTGCCGGGCTTTCTCGCCTTCACCACCGTGTTCGTACTTCTGCTCCTCAAGGAGCAGACATTTGCTGTCGTGGCCCTGGCCCTGCTCGGCATCGGCGTTGCACTCACGGGGTTTTTTCCGAGTGCGATGGGGCTCTACCTGACCACCGTGTTGATGTCGATCGGATTCCACTACTTTGAAGTCCTCAAGCAGTCGCTTGCCTTGCAGTGGTACTCGAAAGAGGATGCACCGCAGGCATTTGGCAAGTTGATATCGGTCGGCGCAGTGACTTCGCTGGCCGTGTACGCAATCCTCTGGGTACTCCTCGCGCCGCTCGGCGTCGACTACGTCTGGCTGTTCCTGCTGGCCGGAAGCGTCTGTTGCGGACTCGCCATTTTCATGCGGCTGGGATTTCCGGAATTTGGTGGGGAGCACAAGCAGACCCAGTCACTGGTATTGAAGCGACGCTACTGGCTGTTCTATGCGCTGCAGTTCTTCTCGGGCGCAAGACGCCAGATCTTCATGGTCTTCGCCGCCTTCCTGATGGTGGAAAAGTTCGGCTATTCCGCAGCGCAGGTTACGACGCTGTTCCTCATCAATTACGTGTTCAACTGGCTCTTCGCGGAGAGAATAGGAAGCCTGATCGGCAGGATCGGTGAGCGCAAGGCTCTGACCATCGAGTACGTCGGACTGATCGTCGTCTTTACCGCCTATGCCTATGTCGAGAACGCGTATGTGGCCGCGGGGCTGTACGTGATCGATCACATGTTCTTCGCACTCGCGATTGCGATAAAGACCTACTTCCAGAAGATCGCGAGCCCCGAAGACATTGCGAGCACCGCTGGCGTATCGTTCACGATCAATCACATTGCCGCGGTCGTGGTGCCGGCTGCACTGGGCCTGGTATGGGTGGTGTCCCACTCAGCCGTGTTCCTCGTCGGTACGGCCTTCGCGGTCTGCTCATTGCTGCTGTCGCAGAACATCCCGTCGCGGCCCAATGAAGGCAACGAGGTCGTTTGGGGATACGTCAGTCGTTAGAGCTCGTCTTCGGCGAGCACGACCAGTTTGTCATCAGGCTGCAGATTGAACACCCTTGTCTTTTCGGGGATCAGCTGGATACCGTTGTTGCGCGACTTGTCGCTCTCGTAGGCCATGGTCTTCACGCCGATGCAGATTTCGTCACGCTGCTGGGCGATTGCCATCATGTCCGCAAACGTTGCTTCGGGCGGTAGTGACTCGAAGTACAGGCTGACGGGCTTCAGGTAAATTTCCGACCCGTCTTCCTGGAAGATGTCGTCATACACGCGCTCGATATCGGCACTCTCCGAGATCTGCGCCATAATCATGCTGACGAGCCGGTTTGAGATGATCACATCCTGCACACCGGCTTTGGCGACAAGCGCATCGTTTTGGGAGTCGAGAATCTCGGTGATCAGCTTGGTGTTGGCGCTTTCGTCCGCGTACTGGCTGAAGATCCGCCGCAGCAACAACAGCGCGACGATGTTCTCGGAATCGACACGCGCTGCGTCGACCTCGGTATCGTCGACGGCATTGCCCGCAAGAATGATGATGTTGTCGTACTCGAACGGCTTCACCGACATCAGGTCTTCAATACTGAGACAGTCTTTCTCGAGCAGCGATACATCGATCGAGTCGATCTCCTTATCCAGCGCTTCGATATCCGCAACCTGCTCGGCGGTGGGCCGCTTGAGCAGAACATGGATCTGGCTGCCGTCGACAATGTAGTCAGCAAATTCGCGGATGATCGCAGCTGATTTAAACGACCAGCCGATCATCAACTCTCGCTCGATCTGCTGTTCCTGGCGATCGCCGGACAGCGCATGCACCACGGGCGCGGCGACCGGTGCGTCAAGCAACTCGATGGTCGAATCGTCGTCGGCGATGATCAGGATTTCGTCGGTTGGCTGGAGCATCTGGTCCGAGTCGGGGTTCAGCGCGATGCTGCCATCGTCGCTGCGAATACCGATCGGTACGCCATCGGGGAAGCGGTAACCGATGTCACCAAAACTAGAACCGCCCCAGTCGGCGTCGTAGAAATACATCTCGCAGCCATCGAAGGACAGGATTTCGTTATAGACCGTGGACAGGCCAACCGATCGGGATGTCTGCACCAGGAGCTTGGCGAGAATATCGCTCGTATTCACCGTGATGACGTGATCGGGGAAACTGGAGCGGACAATCTCGCGATGGGTCGGATTGAAAATCTCGACGACGACGCTGAAATCCTCGTTCTCTATTTCATTACCCATCGTGGCAAGCACGGTCTGGATAGCTTTGGCGTCGCTCGACGCCTTTCTTTCGGCCGTGTCGGTGTCGTCGCAGTCCGCAAGAATGATGACGGACTTGCAGGACTCCAGCGACACCATGTCGAGATTGGTTACGGAGGCGACGTCGCCACTGCGTGTGACAACACGGGTCGTCGCCAATTCCTTGACGCGCAGGCGCAGGATGTCGTCCATGTCCTCCTTATCCATGTCGGCAAGGATGACGACACACGCGTCCTTCTCACTTTCATTCGCGAGAACCAGCTCGCGAATAATCTCGGCGATGCGCTGCTCGCTCCATCCAAGAATCAGTGTGTGGCCGCTCTCGATGACTTTCGAACGACCGCGCTTCAGTTCGTAGATCTTCTGGTCCATCGCGGTCGTGATGAACGCGATAAGCGCCGACAGCATCACAATGCCCGCCAGGCCTGCCAGTATGGCGAATACCTTGTAACCGACGCCCGAGTAGATGTCCTGGGCCATGTTGCCCGGGTCGGTGATTTCGAGGAACGTGATGTACAGGCCACCGAGGAAACCGACGTCGTGCTGTTGGGCAATGTCGGGGGCAAACATCAGGAGGACACCGCGCAGAACGCCGATAAACAGGAACGTAACCACGAAGACTGCCGTCAGCGCCTTGAAGATGTTGCCGCCACCCTTGGCCATAAAGGTGTCGAAGCGGTAGCGCCACCGGGTCTTGCGGGCGTCGGCCGGCGTGCCCTTCTCGACGACACGCTTCTCGGTTATCTGCGAGAGGTGCCGAATCTTCGCTGTCGCTGAGAGGTCGAGCGGGCCCGACGATTCGTCCACAACGATCTCGGGCGTGGGCACCGGCGCGGGAGCCGGCGCGGGCGGCGTGGCCGCTACAGGATCATTCGCGGAAGCCGCTGTCCCGAATCGCGTTGCAGCACCGGCCTCGTCGACCAGGTAGACGACGGCGCCGATTGCATTGAGGCGCTCGACCGTCGCGCGGGCGCGATCGAACTCCAGGTTTCTGGCGAGCGTGACGGCCTTGCCGGAGAACAGGCGCTCGAGAGCGCTTGCGTCGCGCCTCGTCGATTTCGCGAAACGCCGCCGCACCTCGTCGGGTGAAAACCCGTCTGCGACTTCGCCTTTGAACGCTATGTTAAATTGCCTGCCCATATTTGTGCCCGTGGATGTGTCGTTGCTACAGGGGTATAGGCTTTAAAATACAAGGGTTTGCCCGTGTAAAAGGCTACTTCGGTCACAAATTTGGCGCGCCGGCGGCCGCTCCCGGGGAAATTTGCGGGACCGTGCTCGCAATAGTGACATCGGGCCACCAAACAGTGATACTGCGCCGCCTTTCCGAGCAGATTAATTCCGCATGTTTCGAAACGTTCGTTTTTACAGCCTCGAAGGCGACTGGCCCGCGAGCGAAGAGGCCCTGTCGAAGGACCTTGAAAATGCCGGCTTCGAGCCTTGCGGACCATTTACGGAGCGCAGCTCCGGCTGGATTCCCGTGGATGCGGACACAAGCGACTCACTCGCCCGCCGCGTCAACGGCGCCGACCTGATCAGGTTGCGCAGCCAGTCCCGAGTCCTTCCACATGCCGTCGTCAGGGAAGAGCTGGAGGCGCGTATCGAGGAGTACCGCGAACGCACCCAGGAAGCGCCCAGCCCGCGCGAAAAGCGCCGGCTGAAAGCTGAAGCACGCGACGAGCTGTTACCCAAATCGATGCTGAAGTCGGACAGGATCTGGGGCTACTTCGACATCAAGGAGAAGATGCTCGGCATCGATGCGGCACAGGAGACAGCGGCAGAACGATTTCTGCGGCGCCTGCAGGCCTCTTGCGATCGCGTGAATCTGAAGCCCCTGCAATACAGGAAGCCCTTCGACGACCTGTTGACGAAGGTGTTTCTCGGTGGCGCACCCAGCCAGTTTACTGTCGGCCGGGAGTGCCGCATGCAGGACGCGGCCGACACCGGCTCGCTCGTGCGCTGGACCAATTTCGACCTGAGCGATCGTTCGATTCGTGACCACGTCGCGCATGGCATGCGCCTGACGCATCTCGAACTCGTTTACGAGAACATTATGAGTTTTGTGCTCAGTGACAAAGGCGTCATCACCAAGCTGAAGTTTCTCGGAATGGATGATGACGGTGAGGACCACGAGGATCCTCTCGCCCGGCTCGATGCGGAGTTTGTGTTATTGACGGGCACCCTGCGAAAAATGCTCGGAGACCTCAGGAAGGTGCTTGGCGGTCTCGCCTGACCGATCTTGCCTGCAAGGTCGCAGGATCCGGCGGACACTCGCGAGCGGCTACAGCGAATCCAGGCGATAAACCTTCTTGAGCGGCCTGGTCTGAAACAACAGGGCCGAAACCAGGGTCACCAGCGCGACGCTGCCAAGAATAATGACCATCCGCGTCGTCGACTCGCCCATCGCGGCACGCACCTGCATCAGGCCAATCAGGGTCCGCACCCATTCGAGCGCGCCCAGCACGAGCGCGACCTGGACAAGACGCGCTACCCAGGGCTGCCGCAGGAACAAGAGCGCAATCAGGACCAGCGAGCCGATGACGCCTATCTCATGGCCATAGCGCAGGAAATGCGCGCCCAGGACCACGAAGCTCAGAACGATCGGAATGTGCAGGAGAACTTTGGCAATCATCGGTCAGGAACCCGGCTACTCGTAGCGGAAGCGGCGTGCAGCAAGAACGCCGAAGACTGCCGTTGCAGCGAGCAGCAGCAGGACATTCGGGATCACCGACGCCGCACCGGCCTGGAAGCTGATGAGCTTGTGGAGGGCGTCCATGGTCCAGCCTGTGGGGATGAGTTTCTGGATGAACTGCATCCACGCCGGGGCAACCTCGATCGGCCACCAGCAACCTCCAAGCGCCGCCAGCAGGTTGGCCGTCAATACCCCGATGCCGCCCGCCTGCGCCTCGGTGCCTGCAACGGTACCGAGCCACAGCCCGGCCGATGCACAGAAGCCGCCCCATGCCAGCAACACAACGATAACCATGGCCAGGTCGGGTCCCCACTCCATCTGGAACAGGAAGGTGCCGAACACCAGTGCAACGGCAATCTGGATGGCGGCGAGCACGATGCGCCCCTGCCACTTGCCCGCTATGACCTCAGCCCGTGAGATTGGTGCCGAGGCGAGCCGGCGCAACAGGCCCTGCGTTCTTTCCTGAACCAGTAGCGTGCCGCTGCTGGTCAACAGGATCAGCAACGTGAACATGACGAGGATCCCGGGCACAGCCTGCTGGAATCCCGAAGGGATAGTCTGTCGTTCCCCTGCAGGCGCGACGTCGAGCTGCCAGACTCGCGGCGCATTGTTGACGCTGGCGAGCGCCTCGCTGCTCAACGAACCAATGGTTGCCTCTGCCACGATAATGTCGGCCAATACCGTGTAAAGCGCGCGCTGGATGCGGATTTCTTCGAACTCGCGCGTCAGTGAGTTGGCCCGCGTGTCAAAGCTCACCTCCACCGCCTCGTCCGCCAGCAGCTGCGCACTGGCGTTCGCGTCGAAGGTCAGCGTCCGCGCCGGTGCGTCGGCTTCATTTTCGGACCCGACTGATTCGACCCATGCCGGCGCAAAGTCATTGGCGACGAGCCGCAAATCAACCTGTTCCCTGAGGAATCCCGGCGCATCTGCGACGACCGTGAGCGGCGTTGCCTGGGCACCGCTGGTGGCCGACGAAAAGCCGCCCGTCACGGTGCCGATGAAATAAAAGAAGATCGGCGGCATGAGGAACAGCCACATCAGCGTCGAGCCGTCTCGCAACCAGTTGCGAATATCTTGCCAGGCGATAAACAGGATGTTCCTCATCGCCTCACCTCCGCGCAAATCCGCTGCGCAGGCGCAAGACGCTCACCGCCAGGCCGCCGGCGGTAATGGCGAGCGATACGAGCCAGCTCTGTGCGTCGATCGACCAGGCGCTTGCAGACGTCAGTTCGCCGCTCAGCCGATCGACGATGAACCCATTGGGCGCCAGGCGGCCAAGGTCTGCGATCCAGTCCGGCAATGCCGCAAGCGGAAAGAAGCTGCCGCCGGCCATCATCAGGGGAAACAGGAGGATCGTCGTAATCAGGTTTGCCGCCCGGTTGTTCGGGAACAGCATCTGCAGCGCGGCGAACCAGGCGAACAGACCAACGCCACCGAGCGATACCCACAGTAGCGAGGGCAGGAACTTCGACCAGGCGACACCGTGATAGGTGAAGCCGACAACCAGCGTGATCGAGACCAGAAGCGCCATCACGAGCAGCGCGGCGATGGCCTTGCCCGCCACGAAGCCCGACAATGCGCCCGGCGCCGACACGAGGCGGCGCAGCGTGCCCTTGTCTCGCTCAACCCAGTAATCCGCCGCGAGGGAGTTGGCTGCGAACAACACGGCCATAAGGATGACGCCCGGCAGGAACAGCAAGGCTATGTCCGGCTGCGGCTCCTGCGGTGGCGGCTCGACGACGACCAGTTCGATCGCCAGCGGCGAGAGCCTGGGCATGATGGCGTCGACCTTCTGCTGGATGTCGACGGATATGCCGGCAACGAAGACGTCCGTGGGCGTCGTGTCGGCATCCGAGTCCATGATTGCCTTGATCTCGGGGCCGAGCAGTCGCTGCGCGTAAAACCCGGCATCGAGCAAGACCTCGGTCACGTTTTCGATGATGCCGGGAAGAATGGTCTGCGCCGGGTTCGTCCTGAGCGTCAGCGTAACGGGTGTCTCGTTGAGAAACGCGTCCTGAAAGCCCTTAGGGATAGTCAGGAATCCACTGGCTTCGCCATCGTTAACGCGCCTCAGGCCTTCTTCGGTCGTGACCTGTTCGACGATGATCAACTCACCCAGCTGTTCCTGGCTGTAGGCGCCGACGACGAAGCCGCTCAGGAACGAATCGTCCTGGTCCGCAATCAGCAGCGTGCCGGTCGGCGTGCCATTGCCGCCGTCCATCATCAGGGTGATCAGGCCGCCGATCAGGAATGGAATGCCGAGCCAGATCAGCAAGGCCATCCGGTCCTGCATCCAGCGGAGCAGATCTTTCCGGACTGATGCGAACAGGAAGTCCATCGCTATTCGCGGAGCTCCTTACCGGTGAGCAACAGGAACAGCGTCTCAAGATTCGGGCTGCGCAGACTCGTCTCGCTGACGCTCCCGCCGGCTTGACTGACAACGTCGAAGATTCGCGGCAGGTGTTGTGACGCCGCGGACAGCGTAAGGAGCAGCGAGTCTTCGTCCTGGCTCAGGATTTCAAGATCGTCGATATCCCGGGCCAGCGACTCGATGGCGTCGCCGATCGTAGCAGCCGGAAACTGGCCAGACAGCTGGAGCGCATCGCGGGCCCCGAGCTGGGCCTTGAGTCCGTCAACCGTGCCTTCCGCGACGATCTTGCCATTGTCGATAATCGCCAGCGAATCGCACAGGCGCTCGGCTTCTTCCATGTAGTGCGTTGTATAGAGTACGCAGGCGCCTGCGTCGCGCTCTGCTTCGACGAGGTCGAACAGCTTCGCACGCGACTGCGGATCGACGCCGACGGTCGGCTCATCGAGCAGTAATACCTTGGGCTGGTGCACAACGCCGCAGCCAAAGTTCAGCCGGCGCTTCATGCCGCCCGAAAACTTCTTGGGGAGATCGCGGGACCGGTCGGCGAGACCGATGCAGTCGAGCACGTCGGCGACGCGGTTCTCCAGCGCCTTGCCGCGCAGTCCATAGGCCTTGCCCCAGTAACGAAGATTGTCGATCGCCGGCAGATCTTCGTACAGCGCCAGCTCCTGCGGCACGACGCCGAGCGACTGCCTGGCCGCCTTGCCGTCGCGCGCGATGTCGTGTCCCGAAACCGCAATGCGTCCCGTGGTCGGCGTCAGCAGCCCGGAGATGCAGTTGATGGTTGTGGACTTGCCCGCACCGTTCGGACCGAGCAGGCCGAACACGGCGCCCTTCTTTGCCTGAAAGGAGACATCGTCGACGGCCGTGAGGTCACCGTATTGTTTGACCAGGTGTTCGACATTCAGCATCGCGCGTCCTTATCCCCTCGCCTCGGGCAGCAGCCCCCGATATTACAGTTATCCCTACTATCGAACATCCCGCCGCACCGATAGTATTTACTTACGAATACTTTCTCGACCGGATCATGCCCACCAACGTCTCACCCGAATACAAGAAAGCGGAAGAAGCCTACCGCAAGGCGCGCGAACCAAAAGAGCGCCTGGACTGCCTGAAGGAAATGCTGCGGACGATCCCCAAGCATAAGGGGACGGAGCATTTGCAGTCCGACATCAAGACTCGCATCAAGCAGTTGACGGAGGAGCTCGCGGGCCCGAAGAAGGGGGGCAAGCGCAGCGGGCCATCGCATGTCGTGCGCAACGAGGGTGCAGCGCAACTTTGCATGATCGGCCCGCCCAACGCCGGCAAATCAAGCCTGCATGTACGCCTCACCGGGTCGCACAGTGATGTCGGACCCTACCCCTACACAACCCACCTGCCGATTCCGGGCATGCTGCCTTTCGAGGACATCCATTTTCAGCTCGTGGACCTGCCACCCGTGTCGGGCGAGTTCCTGGAGCCGTGGCTGGTCAACACACTGCAGCACGCGGACGGCGTCCTGCTCGTTATCGATGTCGCCGACCCAGAGTGCCTCGAGCAGGTGCCGGTCGTTCTTGAGCGGCTGGCCGAGAGGAAGGTATTCCTGAGGTCGGCCTGGCCCGGGCTGGACTCGGCACCGGCGCAGGAGACCGGGGAAGACGACCCCTTCCGGCTGGACCTCCCGACCGTGCTCATCGCCAACAAGAGCGACCTCGACCCGGACCCTGAAGAGGTGAAGATTCTCGAAGAGCTGCTCGGCCTGCGCTACCCGGCGTTGACCATGTCGGCCGAGACCGGGGACGGCGTGGACCAGCTCGGGCCGTTCCTGTTCAAGGCGCTGCAGATCGTGCGTGCCTACACGAAATCACCCGGCAAGCCGGCTGACAACGACAAGCCGTTCACGGTCCGCCGCGGCGACACGATTCTCGACGTCGCGAAGCTGGTGCACAAGGACATCGCGCGTGACCTGAAATTCGCGCGCATGTGGGGCAGCGAGGTATTCGACGGGCAGCAGGTCGGCCACGACCACGGGGTGGCCGACGGGGACCTCATCGAGCTGCACGTCTAGCCGCGCGGCACCCTGACAGAGCTTGCGACAATCTCGTAAGTCATGCCCGGCTCCATGACCGGCACCTTTTTGCCGATATCCTCGGCGAAGTGTTCAGCAGCCTCAGGCGTGATCTCTTTCGCCACGACTTCCCCGACGAACATCACGCGCTTACCGCTGATATCGGTGGGCACGAAGAACGCGTAGTCCCTGAACGAGACCCTGACAATGCTGCTGCCTGCCTGGGCGATGAAAAAACAGCCCTTCTTCTGGCACACCTCGGAGACCCTGGCCTCGACCCGGACCGACCGCCCCACAAAGCGCTCGCCATCACCGGCGATCTGCTCGAGCGACACGGTGGGCACCGCATCGTCCAGCGGCGAACCGAAAGTCTCTGAGTCCGCCGTCTGCACCACGGGCTCCGACAGCCGCATGACGTCGGTCTGCTCACCACCCAGGCTCGCACCGGCGGCAAAAAAACCGATCGCCAGGGCGGCAATCCTGAGCGTAAAACGCTGTTTCATCGATTCTTCCATCGTGGCCTCCTCCGACCATTCTGCCTTCTCGGCCGGGCCTCTTCCACCATCCAGGCGCCCCTCTGTTAACGCATTAAAGACCGCAGCCAACCCTCGGTTTTTCCGAATAACGAAATTCGCCGTGATATGAGCGAATAGCCTCATCTGCGGCCATTCGTGACCTGATAATAACAATCGGCGCGGGGGGTTGTGGCCATCCAATAAGACCAAGTCCAATTCAGGGGTTATGTCGAAATGAACGGGCATTTAAGAACGGCATCTATCGGGGTGCTGCTGGCGTCGTGCGCGCTAAGTATTCCTGCAAACGCGGCTGAGTTTCAATGGGGTGACGTTGAGGTCAGCATCAATTCACAAATTTCGCTGGGCTCCAGCTGGCGCCTGGAGGAACAGGATCCGCGGCTGATCACGCCGGGTAACGCACCTGGCTTCGGCACGGCGTCCACCGGTACCGGGGACGACGGCAACGCCAACTTCAAGGATGGCGATATCTACTCGCTGATTCTGAAGGGCGTTCACGATATCGAGTTCCGCAAGGGCGACTTCGGGTTGTTCCTGCGCGGCAAGTACTGGTACGACGAGGAACTCGCCAACGGCAAGCGGCCTCACGGCAACTCCGCGAACTTTTACACGTCGAATCAGAAGCTCGAAGACAGCGGTTTCGACGATTTTGCACAGGCCTCGGGCATCGAACTGCTGGATGCATTCGTCTACGGCACCTTCTACCTCGGCGAGAACGAGCTACCGCTCGACCTGCGACTGGGTCGCCAGGTGGCAAGCTGGGGCGAGAGCACCTTCATCCAGAACGGCATCAACTCGATCAACCCGATCGACGTCTCGGCGTTCCGTCGACCCGGCGCAGAAATCAAGGAAGGGTTGCTGCCCGTCTCGATGTTCACGCTGGCTGCCGGCCTGACCGACGCACTGAGCGTTGAGATGTTCTACCAGCTCGAGTGGGAAAAGACCGTGATCGATGGCTGCGGCACGTACTTCTCGTCGGCAGACGTCGCGGCTACCGGCTGTAATGTAGTCACGCTGACCAATGCGCTCAGCGACCAGGTACAAATGCTCGGAACTGTCGGCCTCTACATCACACGGCGCCCGGACATCGAGCCCGACGACAGCGGCCAGTACGGCATAGCGCTGCGCTACTTTGCCGAAAGACTTGCCGGTTCCGAGTTCGGTCTCTACTACATTAACTACCACAGCCGCATTCCCTATCTCGGCGGTTTCAGCTCTGCAAACCCTGGCGTGCCGTCAAGTGCGATACCGCCGGGCTTCCCGGACCCGCTGCCGCCATTTATCCCGCTGAGTGACGGCCAAGATCTCGGCGCCCTGCTCGGCGGTGGCAACCCGCAGTACTTTGCCGAGTTCCCCGAGGACATCGAGCTGTTCGGCGTGAGCTTCGCGACCAACCTGGCCGGCTTCGCGATTTCCGGCGAGGTCAGCCACCGGCCCGACTTCCCCGTGCAAATCAATACAACCGAGATCCTGCAAGGCGCGGTTGGGCTGGCACCCTGGTCGACTGTGACGCCGATTATCCTGGCTGATGTTGCAGTCAATGGATGGGGATCACCCATCTCCGGATTTGACCTTCTGCCGGTTACCCAGGCGCAGGTGACGTTCATCCGCTTCTTTGACCAGGTCCTCGGAGCCAGCCGCCTGTCTTTCGCTGCGGAAATTGGCGCAAACTGGGTGGACGACCTGCCAGAGCAGTCCGTACAGCGTTACGGCCGGTCGCCGACCTTTGGCATGGGCTATTTCGACCCGATAGCGCTACCTTCGCCGCCACTTCCGCCAGGAGAATTCATTACCTGCGAAGCCGGCAATGCGCTTGCTGGTGTCGATGCACCGAACACCAATGCGGGCAACTGCACAACGGACGGCTATGTTACCGACTCGTCATGGGGCTACCGCATCCGCGCGTCGTTGACTTACAACGACGCCTTCGCGGGTGTGAACCTGACACCGCGCTTTGCGTGGTCGCACGACGTTGATGGCTATTCACCGAACAGCAACTTCAATGAAGGCGCCCAGGCGCTCTCGCTCGGGCTGACGGCCGAATACCTGAACCGCTACACTGCAGCGGTTGACTACACAACATTCTCAGGTGGTGACTACAATACTATCGAGGACCGCGATTTCGTATCCTTGTCGTTCTCCGTCAGTTTCTAATATTGAATTCCAGGGGCATAAACAACATGAGAACTCTTACAAAAATTTCGATGCTGGCGGCGCTCGGACTGATGTCACAAGGCGCGCTTGCGGAACTCACGCAGGCCCAGGCTGACAGCCTTGGCGGTGACGAACTGACACCCATGGGCGCAGAGCGCGCCGGCAATGCGGCCGGCACGATCCCGGCATGGACGGGCGGCATCACCGAATTGCCGGCCGGCTATGTCGAAGGTCAACCGTTGGTCGACCCGTTCCCGGGCGACCAGCCGCAGTTCACGATCACGGCCACTAACTACGAGCAGTACCAGGACAAACTGTCCCCGGGCCAGGTCGCCCTGCTGAAACGCTATCCGGACACGTTCCGGATGCCGGTCTACGAGAGCCGTCGCTCGGCAGCCTATCCCGACGAGCTGTACGCCGCGTACGAGCGGGACGCCGTGGACGCCGTGACGACAGACGGCGGCAATGGCCTGGCAAACGTCGATTCCTACCTGCCCTTTCCGATTCCGCAGTCCGGCATCGAGGTCATCTGGAACCACGTGCTGCGCTATCGCGGTGGCAGCGTGCGGCGCGTCTATGCACAAATCCCCGTGCAGGCGAATGGCGCCTTCAGCCCGGTCATACTCGATGAACAGCTGACCTTTGCGAACTACCTGCCGGATTCCCCGGAAAACCGCCTGTTCTACTTCAAGCAAGCCATCAAGGCGCCGGCACGGCTTGAGGGCGATGTCCTGCTCGTTCACGAGAACATCAACCAGATCGTCGAACCGCGGGCGGCCTGGATCTACAACGCCGGCCAGCGTCGCGTGCGACGCGCGCCCGACGTACAGTACGATGGACCGGGCACGGCTTCGGATGGCCTGCGTACTTCCGACGATCTTGATCTCTTCAATGGCGCGCCAGACAAGTACGACTGGAAGCTCATCGAAAAGAAGGAATTGTACATTCCGTACAACGCTTACAGGCTGCTCGACAAGAACCTCAAGTACAAGGACGTTGTGCTGAAGGGCCACCTCAATCCTGACTTCCTGCGCTATGAGTTGCATCGTGTATGGGTCGTCGAGGCCACGCTGAAGGATGGCGAACGGCACATCTATGCGCGCCGGACCTTCTATGTGGACGAGGACACGTGGCAGATCAGTATTGGGGATCTGTACGACGGCCGTGGCGAACTGTGGCGCGTTAAGGAAGCGCACAACCTCTCGCACTACCAGGTCAAGGTGCCCTGGTACGCGCTCGAGACATCGCACGACCTGATCTCCGGGCGGCACCTGCCGCAGGGTCTGGCGAACGAGCTCAAGGGCTACCAGTACCAGTGGGACTACAAGGTAACCGAGCGCGAGTACACGCCGGCGGCACTTCGTCGTTCCGGTGTCCGCTAGCCGCAGACAGGCATCCAGGACCGTCGCCTCATGTGCGGCGGTCCTGCTCTTTGTCTTCGGTGGGTTCCCGACCAGCGCTGCCGGGGAGACCGAATATGCGCTGCTGCCGGCCCTGAAGACAGACCTGGCGCTCGAGGGCCTGCTGCTCGACATCGCGCACGATGGTGAGCGTCTTGTCGTTGTCGGTGAGGCGGGCCATATCCTGTTCTCGGACGACAAGGGCTTGAGCTGGGTACACGCCGATGTACCCGTCTCGCTCACGATCACGGCCGTGGCGTTCGCGGGACAGGACCAGGTATGGGCAACAGCACACCACGGCTACCTGCTGCACTCGACCGATAACGGTACGAGCTGGCAGGTCAAGCTCACAGGATCGGATGTTGCGCGTTTGTCGGTAGGCGCCATAGAGCAGCGTGTGTCCGAGCTGCAGGTCACGGTCGATAACGCCCCACCCGACGCCCGGGAAGAACTGGAATGGGTGCTCGATGACGCCATGTTTGCGCTCGATGAAGCAACCGCGGCGATCGATGACGGCATGACAACGCCGTTCCTGAATGTCTGGTTTGCCAATGACCGCGACGGCTACGCGCTCGGCGCCTACGGCATCTTCCTGCGCACCCGCGACGGCGGCGAAACCTGGGCGGTCGAGGGTAACCGGCTGGAAAACCCCGACAACTATCACCTTTACGATGTCGCGCGCACCTCCTCGGGGACTGTCATCGTCGTTGGCGAAGCCGGCACGTTGCTGCGTTCGCCGGACGACGGCAATGAGTGGGAACGTGTGGATGCGGCTTATACCGGCTCGTACTTCGGCGCCGTTGCCGCCAACGACGACAGCCTGTTGATCTACGGGCTGCGCGGCAATGTATTCCGGTCCGTGGATCAGGGAGCGACCTGGACTCGGGTTGAAACCGGCGATCGTCGCACCCTGACATGCGGCGCGGCAGGCGAAGATGGTTCCGTCATTCTCGCTGGCGCAGCCGGCGCGGTGCTGCAAAGCCACGATGCGGGCAGCAGTTTCAGCGTAGTCCCTACCGAAGGTAACAGGGTCTACGGTGGTGTCACTGTCGCGCCGGACGGACGTGTGCTGCTGGTCGGCTTTGGCGGCATTTCCATCGTCTCGGGGAACAAACATGAGTGACGCGCGCAAGGATGTCACGGGCCTGAATGGCGCCACGGCGCCGCTCGCTGAGCGTCTGCTGTTCGGGAACCGCGTTGTGGTGATCGTGGTCTTCGCGCTGCTGACACTGTTTTTCGGTTACCAGGCACTGCAATTGAGGCCCGACGCCAGCTTCGAGAAGATGATCCCGACGTCGCATCCCTTTATCCAGAACTACCTGGATAACCGCGCGGACCTCGCGAGCCTCGGCAACTCGATTCGCATCATCGTCGAGACAACCGACGGAGACATCTTCGACAAGGAGTTCCAGGAAGCACTGCAGCAGATCAACGATGAGGTGTTCTACATCGCGGGCGTCGACCGCGCCGGGCTGCAGTCGATCTGGACACCGAATATTCGCTGGAGCGAGGTCACTGAAGAGGGTTTCCGCGGCGGTACGGTAATTCCAAACGCCTACGACGGGTCACCGGGATCACTGGAGCAGCTCCGGGCGAACGTCCTGCGCTCCGGACAGGTCGGCCGCCTCGTCGCCAACAACTTCAGGTCGGCAACAATCATCGCACCGCTGACTGACACCAACCCTGAAACCGGCGAACGGCTCGACTACCGGGACTTCTCGGCGAGTATCGAGCGCCTGGTCCGCGACAAGTACGAGACCGACACGATAAAGATCCGCGTCACGGGATTTGCAAAGATCGTCGGTGATCTCATCGAAGGCGCCACGCAGGTGGCTCTGTTCTTCGCGGTTGCGTTTATCATTACCAAAGTCCTGCTGCTGTTGTACTCGCGCTGCTACTGGGCAACGCTGATACCGCTGCTGTGTTCAACCATCGCCGTCGTCTGGCAGCTCGGACTACTGCGCACGATGGGCTTCGGCCTCGACCCGTATTCGATGCTCGTGCCCTTCCTGGTCTTCGCCATCGGCATCAGTCACGGCGTACAGATCATCAACAATGTTGCGGCGCGCTTCTTCTTCGGCGTCGGCGCACTGTGGTCTGCACGGCGTGCCTTCAGAGCACTTTATATCGCCGGTTTCATTGCACTCATTTCGGACGGCATCGGTTTCCTGACGCTCATGGTCATCGAAATCCCGGTTATCCAGGAGCTGGCGCTGACCGCGAGCATCGGCGTTGCTGTACTGATTTTTACCAACCTGTTGCTCATGCCGGTACTGCTGTCCTACACAGGACTCACCAACTACTGCATGACCTACGTCAAGCAGCGGCAGGAAAATCCGTCCCGGCTGTGGCCGTTCGTCGCGCGCTTCGCCAAGCCGCCGTTCGCCCCCGCGACCATCGTGGTCGCCCTCGCGCTGTTCGCCGTCGGCATCTATGGCAGCAAGGACCTGCGCATTGGCGACCTGGACCCGGGAGCGCCTGAGCTTCGTCCAGACTCGCGCTACAACCTCGACAACGCCTACCTGACCGGCAACTACTCCACGAGCACTGACGTCTTCGTCACGATGGTTGAGACGGCGCCGCAGGCATGCGGGAACTACGAGACCGTGGCCGCGATCGATCGCTTCCAGGAGGTCATGCGCGACACGCCGGGAGTGCAATCAGTCATTTCCCTGGTCAACATTTCGAAACGCGTGACCATGGCCATGAACGAGGGCAACCCGAAGTGGCACACGCTAAGCCGCAATCGCTACATCCTCAATAACTCCCTGGCGCTTGTGCCGAGCAACCTGATCAACACGGACTGCAGCATGGTCCCGGTACTGATCTTCCTGAACGATCACAAGGCAGAGACCCTGCGGGCCGTGGTAGAAGACATCGAAGCCTTTGCCGACCAGTACAACAGTGAGGAAATCCAGTTCCTGCTTGCGGCCGGTAATTCGGGCATCGAGTCGGCGACGAACATCGTCATCAGCAAGGCCCAGTATCAGATGCTGGCACTCGTGTATGGCGTCGTGAGTTTCCTCGTATTTCTCACGTTCCGCAGCTGGCGCCCCGTGCTGTGTATCGTCTTGCCGCTGGCCCTTACTTCGGTACTTGGTCAGGCGCTCATGGCTTATCTCGGTATCGGCGTGAAAGTCGCTACCCTGCCCGTCATCGCGCTGGGTGTCGGTATCGGCGTCGACTACGGCATCTATATCTACAGCAAGATGGACACCTACCTGAAGCGTGGCACTGAAGTGTATGCGTCCTACGTCAAAACCCTGCAGACGACCGGTATGGCCGTCGGGTTCACCGGCATCACGCTGGCTATTGGCGTAGGCACCTGGATCTTCTCGCCCATCAAGTTCCAGGCCGACATGGGGCTGATGCTCACGTTCATGTTCCTGTGGAACATGCTCGGCGCACTGACCCTGCTACCGGCGCTGGCACATTACCTCGTCGTACCGGACCGCACAGCGGCCACGATGGAATCCCCCTAATAGGCCATCAATAACGGTCGCGAGTCGACGACATGGCATTTGTGAACAACTGTCACAATTGCCCGCACGCCATTGTTCGTCAGGGCCATGCCCCCCAGAATGCACAGCACGATGCAACAGCGCGTTGCAGCAACCGTGCTTATTTTCTGGAGGAAGTCATGTCAGTAGCAAAAGTCGCCGAGATCTCGGCAACGTCGTCAAAGAGTTTCGAAGACGCAGTTAACACCGGCCTTGATCGTGCCAGCAAGACGATCGACAACATCGAAGGCGCGTGGGTGAAGGATATGAAGGTCCGCGTCAAGAACGGCAAGGTCAAAGAGTATCGCGTCAACATGAAACTCACTTTCGTTCTTCGCTAAGAACCCAACAGGCAGGAGATCGAAATGTCATCCCTAATGGATATGCTTACGTCGTCGCTGGACGACAACGCCGTCGCAACCATCGGCCAGCAACTCGGCAAGGATAGTGCGACCACGAAGAGCGCGATCAAATCCGCGCTGCCCATGCTCCTGGGAGCGCTGCAAAAGAGCACTCAACAGGACAACGGTGAGGGGCTGGCACAGGCCCTGGCACAGAAGCACGACGGCCGCGTACTCGACAACGTTGCCGGCTTTCTCTCACAGGACGACGGCAAGGACGGCGCGGGCATTCTTCGCCACATCCTGGGTTCCAAACAGGGTGTCGCGGAAGCCGCATTGCAGTCTGCCGCCGGCGTCGACAAGAACCAGGCCGAAAGCCTGCTGACACGACTTGCACCGCTGGTGCTCGGCGCCGTCGGCAAGGCCAAGGCTGGCAGCAACACCCAGGGTAGCGACCTCACACAGATGCTGAATCGTGAAACGAAGGACATCGAGGCGCGCAGCCCCGGCGTCATGTCGGCACTTTCCGGAATGCTCGACGCCGATGGCGACGGCGACACGGATCTTGGCGACTTGCTGAAACTCGGCTCCGGGAAACTCGGCGGCCTGTTTCGTTAAGCACCCCTATCAACTCAACCAAAGATCAGAAAAGAAAGGACAGAACAATGGCAAAAAGTATTGAATCAATCGAGGGCATTGGCCCGAAACTCGGCAAGGCGCTGCGGGCAGCCGGCATCCGGTCCGTTGGTGGGCTGCTGAAAGCGGGCGCTGACAAGAAGTCGCGGGCGGCGCTTGCGGAGACGACAGGTATTAGCGAAAAGCGCATTCTCAAGTGCGTCAACATGGCTGACCTGTTTCGTATTAACGGCGTAGCCAGCCAGTACGCAGAACTTCTTGAGTGCGCCGGCGTTGATACGGTCAAGGAACTGAAGCACCGGAACGCCGAGAACCTCGCGGCCAAGATGGCCGAGGTCAATGACGCCAAGAACCTGGTCCGCCGCCCGCCGTCCGCAGCAGTCGTAAGCGACTGGGTAGCGCAGGCGAAGAAGCTGCCTGGTGTGGTGACCTACTGATAGTCGACGACAGCCCCGCTATTTCTGAGCGGGGCTGTATTCGTCTATCGCCTTAGAAGGAGATGCAACATGGATTTCACGACAATCTTTGAGTCGCTACAGGCAACGCTGGGCAATACGCTGCCTACCTTGCTCGCCGCCCTGGGTATTCTCACAGTTGGCTGGCTCGTAGCCGTGGTGTTCCGCGCGGGTACGCGGCGCTTACTCGACATGGCCAATCTGAATGAGCGAATCGCGAGCAACACGGACAGCGAGATCGATGCCGAGTCCTGGGGCGCCACCGGCGTTTTCTGGGTGGTTATGTTCCTCGTCCTTATTGCATTCTTCAATGTACTCGACCTGGAGATTGTCTCCGAACCATTGCGTGCGCTGGTTACCAAGGTGTTCGAGTTCGGACCGAGCCTGTTCGCAGGCGCAGTCCTCGCGCTATTGGCCTGGGTATTGGCAAATGTGGTGCGTTCGCTGACGACGAAGGCGCTGTCCAAGACGACGCTTGACGAGAAAGTCAGCGCAGCTGCCGAAATGAAACCGGTTAGCGACAGTATTGGCGATGTCCTTTACTGGCTGATCATGCTGATGTTCCTGCCAGCGATTCTCGGCACCCTGAAAATGGACGGCCTCCTCGTCCCCGTACAAGGCATGGTCGACAAGATCCTCGGCATGCTCCCGAATATATTCGCCGCGGCGGTCATCGGCCTGGTGGGCTGGTTTGTCGCCCGCATACTGCGTGACCTCGTACAGAACTTGCTCCAGGTTGTCGGCTTCGATCGCCTTGGTGAGAAAGCGGGCCTGAGCGGCAACGTCAGCCTCTCGCAGCTAAGCGGTCTGCTGGTATTTGTATTTGTCTTTGTCCCGGCATTGGTCGCAGCTCTGAATACGTTGCAGATCGAGGCGGTCTCAGGACCTGCGACGCAAATGCTCAGCGCATTCATGGCCGCAATACCCGACATCTTTGCTGCCGTAATCATACTCAGCATCGCGTTCGTCATTGCGCGATTCCTCTCCAGCCTGGTTTCTCGCATGCTCGATGGACTTGGCGCCAACGATCTTCCGGAAAAAATCGGAATTGCATCCACGAAAGCCGACGGTTTCTACCTGTCGCACTTCGTGGGCCGCGTGGTTAGCGTGTTTATCATGCTGTTCGCCGGTGTGGAGGCCGCCAATCGACTCGGATTCGCGCAGGTTTCGGACCTGGTCTCAACGTTGATCGAGTTCGCCGGACAAGTACTGCTCGGCGGGATTATCCTGGCTGCCGGCTTCTGGATCGCTGGCATCGCTCATGCTGCTGTCATCCGCGTCAGCGGTGAGTCCGCAACCGGTCTCGCGGGAATTCTGCGAGCCGCTATCCTCGGACTTGTCCTGGCGATGGGCCTGCGCGCGATGGGCATAGCTGATGATATCGTCAACCTGGCGTTTGGACTCGTGCTTGGCTCGATCGCCGTTGCGTTTGCACTGTCGTTCGGCCTCGGCGGCCGCGAGGCTGCCGGCAAGCAAATGGAACACTGGCTCTCGCAACTTCGTAAGGATGGCGACTAGCAGCCCGATTCCCGTATGCCTCTGTTACCTTGGCACGTAACACGAGCGCTTACAGAGACCGGACGAAACGTTGAAGTGGTGAATGGCGTGAACCCGAAGAAAACTATTCCAATAGAAATAGCCGACCCGTTTGCGCGCAAGCTGGTCGGTCAGTATCTCGAAAATCGCGAGAGCGATATTCAGAAGCTGCGAGAGGCGCTCCGGCTTCATGACTTCGATGCGATTCGCGTAACCGGCCACAACCTGTTCGGCTCGGGGTCGGCCTATGGTCTGGACGAGGTGTCGCGAATTGGCGCGCGCCTCGAACAGGCCGCCAGCGAGCAGGGTTCCGAAGAAATATGCCGCCTCGTCGCCGAGCTGGCCGACTACCTGCGCGACGTCGATGTGCACTAGCGCACAAAACGGATCGGCAATTCGATGTAATGTTCTGTGAATTGCTAAGTACTTGTGCACCATCGCGGTATACTCATGCGGCAGCCCGAGGGCATGCGCATGGGGGTTATATTGCGAGTCGCGATACTTGAGGACGATGCCGATCAGGCCGAATTGACGCGCCGCTGGCTGACCAACGCCGAATACTCGGTCGACTGTTACCCGGATGCCGGCAGTTTTCTCCGGGCTGTTCGACGCGAAAGCTTTGATCTGTATGTGCTCGACTGGGTGCTACCGGACCTGAGCGGCATCGAAGTTCTGCAAAAATTGCGTGCCGAGATGGCCGACTTTACACCGGCTGTCATTGCTACGGCGAAGAACGAAGAGCAGAGCATCGTTCGAGGTCTTGAGGCCGGTGCGGACGACTACCTGGTCAAACCAATCAGGCAGGCCGAACTCGTCGCCAGGCTTGGCGCAATATATCGTCGTGCCGGCATCGTGCCTGGCGGCAATCAACTCGAGGTGTCGCCGTACTCGTTGAACACGAGCGGTAAGTCGATTGAGTTACGCGGCGACGCCATTAACCTGACGAACAGGGAGTTCGAGCTCGCGTATTTCCTGTTTCGGAATGCCGGGAAAATGTTGTCGCGCAGCCATATCCTCGAGACAATCTGGGGAATAGACAACAAGTCTGTATCGACCCGGACAGTAGACACACACATGAGTCGCCTGCGCAAGAAACTCGACCTGTGCGACGAAAATGGCTGGAAACTATCGGCGATATACCAACACGGCTATCGACTGGAGAGAATCAATAGTTAGAGCAACCCTGAGAGGTGGTTGCCAGAGGAAGAGAAGAGCATGGCAAAGAAGCAAACTCGAAAGGCACCCGAGGTAGACCTCGATACTACTGAGGGCAATGTCGACAAGATCCGTGAGATCCTCTTCGGTGGGCAAATGCGCGACTACGAGCAGCGATTCGCCGATCTCGAAGATCGATTAACTCGCAGCATTGAAGTCATGTCCAAGAACCTGGAAAAGCGCGTCGATCGGCTTGATACCTACGCGAAGCGCGAACTGGACAAGCTGGGCGACCAGTTCAAGGAAGAGCGGCAGGCGCGCCGCAAAGACGAAAAGTCGAGTGCCCGGGAACTCAAGGAACTATCGAAGCAAGTGGAATCCTGGTGCGCCGAGCTCGAGGAAGGAATCGAATCCGAGTCACAGACGCTGCGCCGCAGCCTGCAGGAGCAAAGCGAAGAACTGTCGGGCATGGTCAGTGACGTGCACGACCAGCTGAGCAAGTCTCTAAGCGGCGAAACCCGCAACCTCGCGGATGCAAAACTCGCCCGCGAAGACATGGCCGATCTGCTCGCGGAAATGGCCTTGCGACTCAAGAAGGATCTGAAGCTGCCTGACGCTTAGGCGGGGATCTTTTGCGATACGCCAATGAGTGACCTCGAGCAGTTAAAAGAACTATTGTTCGGTGCGGAGAAACAGGCACTGGACTCGATCGCGGCGCGCGTCGAACGCCGCGAGGTCCGTACGACCGATGTTGCGGACGTCCTGCCCGAAGCGATATACCAGAGCCACCAGCAAGGTGACGATCTCGTAGACTCGCTTACCGAGCCCGTAGGCGAATGCCTGCAGCAAGCCTTCAAGGACGACCCGCAAACGTATGGTGACGCGCTGTACCCGGTTATGGGACCGGCCATTCGAAAGTCGATCATGCACGCGTTGCGCAACTTCGGACAGCAGATCAATACCGCAGTCGAGCACAGCTTCACTCCTCGAGGACTCAAGTGGCGCTGGCAGGCATCGCGGGCCGGCGTGCCGTTTGGTGAGTTCCTGTTGCAGCAGACGTTGCAGTTCAGGGTTGAGCAGGCCTACCTGATAAGCCGGGAGAACGGTCTCCTGATCGCGCATGTCCACCACGACGCCGCAAAGATCAAGGACAGTGACGCAGTCTCGGCCATGTTTACGGCCATCCAGGATTTCGTAAAAGAATCGTTTTCACCCGATCGCACGGGTCGCCTGGAATCGGCCGACATGGGTGACTTCACATTGTGGGCAGTGCATGGCCCGCATGCACTGCTCGTTTGTGTCATCCGTGGTGTGCCACCGAAACGTCTGCGAGGCGATCTCAGCGCAATCCTCGAACGGCTGCACTTCCGCTACGGCGACGCGATTCGCGACTATAAGGGCGACACATCGACCGTACCGGACGTGGACGACGACCTTATGCGTTGCCTGCGATTCGAGGCGCACGTGGAGCCCGTAAGCAAGAACCGCAAACCGCTGTTTTGGTTTATTGGGCTGGCACTGATAGCCGCCATCGCATTTTTCGGCTATCGGAGCTGGCTTGCCGAACGTCAGCTCGAGCAGTTCTCGGCTGCGCTGCAGGCGACGCCGGGCATACACCTGACCGAGATCAGCCGCGATGACGGCATGATCCAGCTTCGTGGTCTCCGCGATCCACTTGCGCAGACCGTCGCCGAGGTGGCGTCACAAGTGGATATCCCCATCGACAGTGTCACTGCTGTCATGCGCCCCTTCCAATCGCTTGAGCCGACGCTTATCGAAGCGCGCGCCCGAGAATTATTCGGCACCGTAGACACGATCGAGCTTCACCTGGTGGACGACGTTCTGGTTGTGAACGGCAGTGCCGAATCGGAATGGCTGAATGATTTCCAGGCGCGATACTCCCAGCTCGCCGGGGTCAGGGCGATCGATACGCGCGGGGTCGTCAATTCCGCTGCGGATCGACTTCGCCAGCGTGTCGCCGAACTCGACGACAAGGCGTTCTTTTTTGAGAATGGCATTGAGTTTGCCACGGGCCAGCGCGATACTTTTCTGGCGCATGCCGCCGCGCTTGCCGAGCTGAGTGATGCCGCGCGTCAGAACGGATTCGAACTCACACTGGCGGTACACGGCACGACCGACGCGATAGGCAGTGTCGAATCGAACCGGCTGCTGGCGCGGCAACGCGCGGCGGCAATCGGCACAATGCTTACCGATGCCGGCCTGACAGTAAAGGACATCGAAATCAGTGTGCCGACGGCTGGAGACCAGACAGTATCTGACGATGGTGGTCGACTCGCCCGTGTGGCGCTTTTCCTGCAGGAAACGGGCGCGCAGGAATGACGCCCGTTACGAGCAAGATCTGTGTTGTCGGGGATTTTGCGGTTGGCAAGACCAGCGTCGTCGAACGCTTCGTCAGCAATCATTTTTCGGACAAGTACCTGAGCACGGTCGGCGTCAAAATCGATACCAGGGACGTGGAGATCGACGATCTCCAGGTCAGCCACAAGCTCGTGATCTGGGATGTCGCCGGGGCAGACCAATTTGGGGAACGCGAGTTCTCCTATCTTCGCGGTGCAAGCGGCTTCATTTTTGTCGCCGACGGCACCCGTGCCCTGACCTTGCGGTCTGCAGAGAATCTGCGAGCGCAGATTTGCGAACGCTACGACGAAGCACCTGCCGTAATGCTGGTCAACAAGAAAGATCTGGTCGCCGATTATCACCTCAGCGAGGAACGTAGGGAAAAACTGCAGACTTCGTTTGACAGCGTCTACTCCACCAGCGCGAAGACGGGTGAAGATGTCGATGACGCCATGCAGCGCCTCTCGCGCCTGATCATCAACCGGGACATACAGGGCAGATAGTGGAACTACCCCCGCTTGTTATCGGTTACTTGCAGGGTACCTATCTGGAGCAGGCGCGCCCGTTTTGCGCATTGCTCGATGAGAACTATCGCCTCGTCAGCAAATGGGGCGAGGCCGATTGGTGTGGTTTTGACGAAGCCACCGTGGGCACGGACGTTCGTGATATTGCCCCGTTTCTGGTCGGCATTCCCCTTGATGAGAAGCTCGCGTTCGACTTCCTGGAGCTACCGGGTGGTGCAATAGTCAGCGCGCACATCATCCCGCAGCATGGCGAAACCTACGTCCTGATCCTGGACGTACACGGCAACCACGCGTCGGTTCAGTCGCAACAGCAAGCCGTGAACGAGCTGCGACTTCTGCAGAGCCGGCAGCAGCGCCTGATTTCCCGACAACGCGAACTCATCAGCGAGCTTGTGGAGGCGAAGGCGTCGCTGGACCACCAACGCCGCGAGACGGAGCGCGTCAGCAACAACAAGAGTCGCTTCATGGCAATGATGTCGCATGAGTTCCGCACGCCGTTGTCATCG
Organism: Chromatiales bacterium; assembly: GCA_004282875.1. Classification (GTDB taxonomy): domain Bacteria; phylum Pseudomonadota; class Gammaproteobacteria; order Steroidobacterales; family Woeseiaceae; genus UBA1847. Next base: position 27,341 of record SHLT01000014.1, read on the forward strand.
ATCATAAATTACGCGCAACTTGCCGCCGATCCCGCTAGCGGCGACAACGACGTGCAAAAGGGTGTCGAGACCATAGTTCGATCCGCAAAGCACCTGAACTCGCTGGTCGAGGCTATTCTCGACGACGCCAGCCTTGATGCCGGACAAATCGAACTCGTCAACCAGGATTTCGATTTGTACGAGTTATTGGGCGACATTGCCGCCATGATGGCGCCAATGGCCGCCGAGAAGGGAGTGTCGTTCGCCGTCCGTCTCGATGACGATGTTCCCTCAATCGTGCATGCCGACGAAACGCGGCTGCGACAAGTCCTGATTAACCTGCTTGGTAACGCGGTCAAATTCACCGAAGAAGGAAGCGTGGAACTACTGGTCGCCCACAACGCCGGGCGGCTCGTTGTGACGATCAGTGACACTGGACCCGGCATCAGCCTCGAAGACCAGGAACGCGTTTTCCAGGCGTTCGAACGCGGCGATCAACGGCAGCACGCCGGAGCCGGGCTTGGGCTCAGCATTACCCTGCAGCTGGTTAAGCTCATGGGTGGCGAGGTGTCATTGGATTCAGCGCGTGGTGAGGGCTGCACAGTCAGCGTTCATGTGCCTGTCGTTGCAGGTCATGGCGATATCGAAGACCGGCCCGCTGTGTTGCCCACTCCCGCCGATGGCACTCGCGCCACCAAGGCCGTCAGCGTGCTCATCTGCGATGACGACGACGACATGGTGGCCCTGATGGAACACTACCTGCACCGGTCGGGCTATGGGCTTATCACCAGCCACGACACGGCTGAGGCGATCGAGAAAACACTCCGTTACGACCCTGATGTCGTGTTGATGGATTGCAACGTGCCGGGTGTGGGCGGCGTGGTGGCTGCCAGGGTCCTCCGTGAGCGCGGCTTCACCAAACCTATCGTTGCACTGACCGCAACGAAGCTATGCGAGGAAGAGCAGCGCGTTTTCTCGCGCTTCTTCCGCAAACCGGCGCCTATCCAGGATCTGCTTGAAGAGATCAAACGCCTCACGCACTGAGCCCGTCAAGATTGTCAACGATTGTTGCAATTTCCTGAATCCTGCTGATTCCCCGCTAAACTCCCGCCGTACTCAAGAAGGCCAAGAGCCTCATTTCATTACAGGGGATACAGAATGCTTAAGGAATTCAAAGAATTTGCCATGCGTGGCAACGTGGTCGATATGGCGGTCGGCATTATCATCGGCGCCGCTTTCGGCAAGATCATCAGCTCGCTCGTCAAGGACGTCATCATGCCGCCGATCGGGATGGTAATGGGTAGCGTCGATTTCAGCCAGCTCTACATCAACCTGAGCGACAAGGCGTACGACACGCTGGCGCTCGCACAGGAAGCCGGGGCACCGACTATCAACTACGGCATTTTCATGAACCACGTTCTCGACTTCCTGATTGTCGCGTTCGCGATATTCATGGTAATTCGTGGCATGAACAAGCTGAAAAAGAAGGAAGAGGAGAAGCCGGCAGAGCCGCCCAAGCCTTCAGAAGAGGTTCAGCTGTTAACCGAAATTCGAGACGCTTTGGGCAACCGCAGTTAACCCGAGAGGGTGGGCGTCGGAAAAGGGGTGCTCGCCTTGAGCGCCCCTTTTTTTTGCCGCTAATCAAAGCACGCGAGCGTAGCATCCGCGGCCAAAAAAAGGCCCCGAGAATCGGGGCCTTGAGCGTTGCTTCGATCGAGTGGGGACAGATCGATCAAAGCGTAGAGAGATCGACCGGAATCAGTACTCGTCCGATGGTCTGGATAAACCCGTTCGACGCGCGAATATTGTCGAACTTGAACACATAGATGAACGGATCGCGGAGTGCCGGCTCGTTGTCGCCCAGCGTTCGCTTGAGTGCATTCGGGTAGATTCCCGCGCCAAGCAAGGTTTCGACAAAGTCGGCTTCCAGCACCTGCTTGTTGGTTTGTGCATCGGGAATTACGTGGTACGTGAGAATAGCCTGCAGCAGCGGGATCGGATCGCCACCGCCCAGCTCCGTTAACGCGGCAACGATAAACGCAAATGCGCCACCCTCATCATCGCCGTGGAAACCAAGATCGCGCGCCGTCTTGATGAACGCCTTGTCGTTTGGCGCAAGCACCGTGAGACTGTCGTTCGGGTTATTCAGCGCGTCCGCCAAACCGGCGGCCACAACGGCATTCAACAGGATATCGAAGTCTGCCTTGTTGTCATCGAACTCCCCGCCGCTCGCCACGACGAGCTCAGTGATCGTCGGCAACGACGAACTGTCCGGATTCAGGATATCCAGTGGAATCATGACTCGAGTAAGCACGTGGATGATGCCGTTGCTGGCTTCGATGTCGCTTGCCCCGGTGATAATCCGCGCGTCTTTCAGATCCGGGTCGTTGTCGAGCAACGTCGTCCTGGCGGGCAGGATCGTCGCGCCTGCGAGCAGCGTATCGATGCCGCCTGACTTCGAGACTGCGTCGCTCGACTTCGAGCCTGCTGACACGTGGTACAGCAATATATTTCTTAGCAGCGGTATCGGATCACCATCGCTCAGCTCCGTCAGCGCACCAACGATCACGCCGTACGCATCGGCTTCGTTACCACCCTTGAAACCGAGATTGCGGGCAAGGCGAATGAAGGCCTCGTCGGTCGGTGCGAATACCGTCAGATCTGCCTCGGGATCGTCGAGGGCCCCGGTCAGGTCAGCGGCAATCACGGCATTGAGAAGAATGTCGAAGTCGTTGTCGTTTTTATCGAATTGCCCGCCGCTGGCGGCAACGATTTGAGTAATTGTCCGCGAATGGTGGTCGGCCGCAGCGCCGAGGGGTAGAAGCAGGGTTACGGCAGCAATGGCTGCCGCCTGTATCGCTCGGTTCATGATGTTCTCCTTCGTAAGGCGTTATGTTTACATCCCACACGGTATCCCCCGGAGAACTCGAAGATGTTTCAAATCTGTGAGATTTTGTAGCAAATTGTAACTGCGCAAGCCGCTTCAATAATTCCAGGTAGCCGGATCCACTCGATAGTAACGACGCAGTTGCTCGTATAGATCCGGCAACCGCGTGCGCATCGCTTTTGCTTTCTCGAAGAATGACTCGGTCGCAACGGCGAAGAACTCTGCCGGTGATTCGAGCCCATAATCGTCGAGCACATGGTTGGTGCCGCGAGCGGCGCGCTTGTGCAACGCCTCATACTCACGGCTCAGCACCTGGGTCCATTCGTCGTAATGATGCAACGCGTGGAGTTCCGGCAGACCGTCGGTCCCCGAATCCTGTTCATCGAGCTTGTGCGCGAACTCGTGCAGCACCACGTTGAAGCCGTCGACGGGATCAGTGACGCCCCGAATCACGTCGCCCCAGGAAAGCACGACCGGGCCCCGGTGCCAGGACTCGCCCGCCCGGGCGGTCCGCTCATGGACCTCGACCGGCCCGTCGTACTGCACGTCCATGCTTTCGAAGGTGTCCGGATACACGAGAATCGACGTGAAGCCGGGGAAGTATTCCGGCTCTCGATTCAGCAACAGGATGCAGGCTGTACCCGCCACGGTATAGCGAATCTCGTCATTGATCTCCTGTCCCCCACAGCCGATGAAGTTCTTCTCGGCAAGGAACACGTTGACGTGACTCAGCAGCTGGCGCCGCAGCTCGGCGGGCATGGCAGCGTATAGCGGGACGTTGCGGGTTAGCATGGCTTCGAGCCCTGCGGGTGGTGCCAATGCGCGACGCCTCTTTCGGCGCCATCGCCAGAACGCCGGGCCAAATAGCAGGTAGAGCAGCACCGCGATGGGCACGGCCAAAATTACACCAAAGACGATTTGTGCGCGCATCGTGCCCCCGGCACCCACAACGAGATTGGGGGCAGTCTACTGCATGCGGCTCGTCATCGCTGCTTCGGACCCGACGCAGTGAACCACCGGTATGGGGTAAGATGATCGCCAGCAAGGACAACAATAATGGCTGCTGCATCAAGCAATAAGAACAATAGTGCGAAGACGATGACCTCACCCTGGCCTGAAGCTGAAAACGGCCCGATCGCGTTCCTGCTCGATATCCGCGATAACTTCGAGTCCGAACTCCTGCGCGAATGGGTAGAAGCCAATCGGCCGAACACGGCATCGACCCCGGCATATTCCTTTATCGATCTCCCGAAAGGGCGCGGAACAGGCTGGCTGGATGCCGTATCGGCGCATGAGGGTGCCGTATGGATGCACCCGCTGCGTATCGCGTGGCTGCCCGCGGAACGCACCTCCGGCCGTATTTCACTGCGGGACCTCTTTTATGGCCGCATTACGCAGCCCGGCATGTTGCGGCGGCGATGGCTCGCGAAATTCAGACCTGAGAGGATTGCGTACGTCGTCGGCGACGGCGCCAGTCTCGACGATATGCGGGAACGGTTTGCCGACGCCGAGACCAGCGTAGCCGGCACGGAGCTGTCGGAGTTCATTGTCAACCAGGCGCTGATCGCTCTGGAGCGGTCGGAGCGCGCAGTACGTGGGGCGCGCTACAAGGTCCCGCGCATTCTCCACAGCGAGGTTTTCGCCAATGCGGAATTCAGAAACCTCATCGCGAATATCGCTCAGCAACGCGATCGGTCGGTGCATGATGTAAAAGGGGATGCCGCACGCTACCTGCGGGAAATGGCGGCGACGCAAACGCCCTTCACGCTTGAAATGATGAACGGGCTCTATCGGTCTGCGTGTCGCAGTCACCATCACGACGAAATTAACGTCGACCCGAGGCAGCTCGAAACCGTTGCGGAGACGATTGGCTCCCGCCCCGTTGTGTTCCTGATCAGCCACAAGTCGATGCTGGATACGATGGCCCTGTCGCTGGTGCTGTTCGATGCAAACCTGCCATTGCCGCTAACGTTCGGCGGCATCAATCTGAACAAGCCTGGTCTCGGGGCATTTGCCCGTCGCGCCGGCATCATCTTCCTGCGACGTGCATTCCAGGACAACGAGATCTACAAAGCGACCTTTCGCCGCTACATCGATTACCTCATAGAAAAGCGCTTTTCCCTGCTGTGGGCGCTGGAGGGCACCCGCTCGCGCACCGGCAAGCTGCTGCCGCCGCGCTTCGGGCTGTTCAATTACGTGCTCGAGTCGATTCTGAGAACCCGCCTGTACGACGTGACCTTCATTCCCGTCAGCGTTGCGTACGACCAGATTACCGAGGTCGAGGATTACTCGATCGAGCAGCGCGGCCAGAAGAAGAAACCGGAGGGCATCACCTGGCCGCTCCGTTTCCTGCGACGTGGCCGCTCAAGAGGCCAGATTCACTTGCGCTTTGGCGAAGGGCTTACGATCCGCGAACTGGTCGAACCGGCAGAACTCGAGGCCGGCATCGACGATCAGCAGAAGCAGATACTCGTACCGACGCTGGCGTTTGAAGTCGCTGTCCGCATGAACGCGGCAACACCCATTACCGCCACGGCTATCGTGACGCTTATTCTTCTGGCCAGTGGCAACCGCGCTCAGAACCTGGCCGAGATACAGGCACTGGCCCGCGCCGGTGCGGCCCTGATCCGGCAGCGGCGCCTCGAAATCGTAGGCCGCTCCAACTTCAAGGATGCCGATGCCGTGCTCGCGACCCTTGCAGAGCTTCACGAGACCGGCATCGTCAGCTACCTCGACGAGGGTACCGAGAGACTCTACACAATCAGTGCCGACCAGCATCTGAACGCCGCCTACTATCGCAACACGGCGATCCACTACTTCATTCTCGACGCCTTTGTTGAGATTGCGCTGCTGGACGCGGCGTCCGAGACGGGAACACCGCGTGAGACCTTCTTCGCTCGCACCAGCGCTCTCAGGGAACTCTTCAAGTTCGAGTTCTATCTGCCCCGGCGCGCCAACTACCGGAAGGAAATCGAGAAGCGCGCACAGGATCGATTTGCCGACTGGGAGGGTGCCATTCGGGACGGTGATGCGGGCATGCAGAAGGCCTTCGAAGAGGCCCGGCTTCTCGTCGCCCATGCCATTCTGCGCTCGTTTGTCGATGCGTATCGCGTGGCGGCGAGCGTTCTCGCTATCGCCGGCCCGGATGCCTTCGACGACAAGAACGCTTTCCTTTCGCAATGCCTGAAGAGCGGTAAACAGGAGCTGCTCCAGGGGAGAGTGTTCTCGGCCGAGTCGATTTCAAAAACGCTGTATGAATCAGGGTGGAAGCTGGCCGGTTACAGGGGGCTGCTTGCGGCGGACCAGGCTGAAGCGCGCCACGATTTCCACCAGGAGCTTCGCCGCATCAACAAGCGACTGGACGAGATTCTGGCGATGACCCTCGCGCGGGCCGACGACCCGTAGGCGGGGATGGCTGATTACGTACACACAGTTGACGCAGACGAGCAGGCGAAGATCGCCAGCTTCCTGCGCTGGTTTGCAATAGGCTCCGCGCTTTTCATCGCCGCGATTATTGCCCTGTTCGTGACGGCCGATCGCTGGCTGCGTTTGATCAGCATCGAATCGGAACGTCGCTTTATCGAGCCCTACATCAACCTGCTGGTTGAGAGCGATATTGTTGAGAGCGACCCGGTGCTGCAAGCCTATGTCGGCGACCTCGCCAGGGACCTGCACGCCCAACTGGGCGACGACCGTGAGCTGGACCTCCGCGTCTTCGTCGTCGAAGGCGACATGGTCAATGCCTTTGCCACGCTGGGCGGCTACATCTTCGTGTTCGATAGTCTCATCGAAGCCGTCGAGGACGAGAACAGCCTGGCGATGGTCCTGGGGCATGAAATCGCGCATGTGCATCATCGCGACCCGCTACTGGGCACAGGCCGGGCGATGCTGATCCAGCTCGCATTGTCGACGTTTTCCGGCAATGGCCTTGACCCGAATACGGTCAATGTCGGCAGCGATGTCATTCTCAACCAATACAGCCGCGAGCAGGAACTGGCCGCCGACGAACTCGCGCTGCAGCTCGTGCAGGACCGGTATGAGCATGTCGGTGGCGCGACGCGTCTGTTTGAAATCATCGGGAACGATCTCGAGGATGTGCAGTTCGCGGAATTTCTGTCGACGCACCCCGCCACGGATGCACGTATCGAGCGGATTGAAGCACTGACCGCCGAACACGGCTGGCCCATCGGCGAACTCACGCCCTACCCCGACGCAGTCCTTGAAGCGCTTCGCCAGTGATGCGAGTGAGCCCATAGTGGCCTACAGACAGCACTTCAGTCTGCGGACGCTTGGCGAACTCATGCGCCTCGCGCTGCCGATGGTGGTATCACAGGGCACGTTCGCCGTAATGATCTTCACAGACCGCTATTTCATGTCGCAGATCGACCCTGTGCACATGGCCGCGGCGCTGGGCGGCGGCGTGGCGTCGTTTTTCTCATTCTGTTTCTTTGTCGGGTTGTTTTCCTACGCCAACGCGATGGCCGCGCAGTACCTGGGCGCCGGTGAACCCAAAAAATGCCCGAAAGTCGTCACGCAGGGACTGATCATGACCGTCATGAGCGCGCCGTTCCTGACGCTCATCACGTTCCTCGTTGCCGGTGTTTTCGCGGGCATGGGACACGATCCGGCACAGGTCGAGCTGGAACGCACGTACTACCTGATCCTGATGTCGGGCGCGCTCATCACCCTGGCCAAGGTCTGTATCTCGTCGTATTTTGCGGGCATAGGCCGAACCCATGTCGTCATGATTTGTGATGTTTTTGGCCTGATCATCAACATACCGCTTTGCTACGTGATGGTGTTCGGCAAACTCGGCTTCCCGGCACTGGGGATTATTGGCGCCGGCATCTCCACGGTTGTCGCGACTCTGCTCGCATTCCTGCTCTTTGTCATCTTCTACTTTCGCAAGGAACACCGGGACACGTTCGGAGTCAGCCAGTCGTTCTCGCTTGAGACCAGGATCTTGCGGCGCTTCTGGAGGCTCGGGTTTCCGTCCGGGCTGGAACTGTTCCTGAACGTCGCCGCGTTCAACCTGTTTCTGCTTATGTTCCAGTCTTACGGCGTCGCTGAGGCTGCTGCAGCTGCCATCGTTTTTAACTGGGACATCCTCTCCTTCGTGCCGATGATCGGGCTGCACGTCGGCATCATCAGCATGATCGGGCGCTTCGTTGGCGCAAGAGACATGGCGCGCACAAATGAAGTCATGACCGCGGCGTTTGCCGTCGCCCTGGCCTATGGTGTCTTTCTCGCCACGACCTACATAGTGTTTCGCTTCCCGCTCGTCGAGGTGTTCGCACCGCCATCCGGCGACTTCTCCGCCATTCGAAACCTGTCCGCGTTCATGATGATCGGCCTGTCCAGCTACGTGCTCGCCGATGCGATTATTCTCGTATCAGGCGGCGTACTGCGTGGAGCCGGCGATACTCGCTGGCTCATGGTGGCATCGGTTACCCTGCACTGGGCGATGCTCGTTGCCCAGTTCTTCATTATTCGCGTGTTCGGTTTCAGTCCCAAAGTGTCATGGCTCGCGTTCGTGGTGATGATCCTCGCGATTGCCGTGGTCTATGCGTGGCGTCTCAAGAGTGGACGCTGGCGTGATCCGGAGGCCCTGGAAAGGGTCATGGCCGAATGAAACGCTTTGCTACTTTGGCGCAAATACGCCGGGCTGTAAATACGAGCTTCCTCTTAGGCAAACCACCGTATCGCTTGGCTGCTTTTCCGGCGCTAGTGTCAATTGTCCGGTGGTGATCCGGAGGATGTATCGTGGCTACGTTTACAAGAGAAGATGTTGTACGACTGTGTCCCGGAAACCAGGCTCATACGGTCGTCGAACTATTGGAAACCAAGGCGAGTATTGCTGAGCTCGACGCCGCCGTGCAGCTGTTGCACGACGCCGACGAGGGCCTGATCGACGTTCAGCGAGAGCATGGCGACCAGATAAACGGGTTGCTGGTGATCCTTCGCAGGTCGGAGATATCACTCCCGGAGGTGGAGCCTTAGCGCGGCAGGTCGCGGACAAGTAGCGCCCTGTTTCTGGCAGTATGGTTTCACTCGAGGGTAGCCCATGGTTTCTGCTTCATGAAATTCTGGTCGGAACTGCGGCGCCGCAACGTGTTGCGCATGGCCGCGCTCTACCTGGTGTCGGCGTGGCTGATACTGCAGGTGACGGAAGTCGTGTCGGGCCTGATCGAGATTCCCGACTGGGTCGGCCCGCTCGTGCTCGCGATGCTCGCAATCGGCCTGCCGATCGCGTTGGTTCTTGCGTGGTTTTTCGAGATCACAGAGTCCGGTATCACGCGCGACGCGGGTGACGCGGCGACAGCGGAAGCCGCCCTGGGCGGGCGCAGGCTGAATTTCGTCATCATGTCGATGCTTGTCGCGGCGGTTCTTGTTTTTGCGTGGCTCACGTGGTGGCCGGATCGAATAGTGGAGAAGTCCATTGCGGTCCTGGCGTTCGACAACATGAGCGACGATCCGGCCCAGGAGTACTTTTCCGACGGCATGTCGGAGGAAATTCTCGGTACGCTCACGGGATTTCCGGAGCTGTCCGTCATTTCCCGTTCGTCGTCGTTCTCGTTCAAGGGCAGGAATCTCGACGCACCGACAATAGCGCGACAGCTGGGCGTGGCGCACATCCTCGAGGGCTCTGTGCGCAAGTCCGGCAACCAGGTTCGAATCTCGGCGCAACTCATCGACGCGTCGACCGACTCGCACCTGTGGTCGGGAACCTATGAGCGCGAACTGACGGCAGCAAACGTCTTCGACATCCAGTCGCAAATAGCACGCAGCATCGCCGAGGCCCTGAACGCTGTGCTTGCGGACGGCGAGAACGCCGCTGTTCCCCGCTTTCCTACCGAGAACCTGGAGGCGCTGGAGGCCTACCTGCTTGGCAAGCAGCAGATGGCGCTGCGGACGCGGCAGGGGTTGACCACAGCGCTCGCGCAGTTCCAGAAAGCGATCGGTCTCGACGCCGGCTTCGCGCCAGCATACCTCGGCCTGGCCGATGCCAACCTGCTGCTGAATTACAACGGTCACTTGCCGCTGGACGAGGCGCTGCGGCATGCCAGGCCTGCGATCGAACGAGCCATTGATCTCGACGACCGCTTTGGTGCCGCCTACGCGTCGCTCGGACTCCTGCGCAGCATGCAGGGTGATGTCCGTGGTGCGGAGTCCGCGTTGTCCCGCGCGATTGCGCTGGATCCGAACAACACCAAGGCGTATCACTGGTATGGGGACATGCTGATTTACGGCATCGGTGATCCGGGCGCGGCCATTCCGATGTTGCGCAAGGCACGTGAGCTGGACCCGCTGTCACCCGTTATCGTCGTTACGCTCGGCGAAGCCCTCAGCAGTACCGGTGACCTGGCAGAGGGACTGCGGCTGTATCGCAAAGCCCTGGCGATCGACCCCAATTTCCTTAGCGCATTCAACTGGGTCGGCATGGCGTACTTGTCACTGGGAGACGGCGAAAACGCCGCCTACTGGCTGGCAGAAGGCGCGAGCCGGGCACCGGACGAGTTCCGGACGAACGCCGGCCTGGCATTCGTGTACCGGTTCCGTGGCGAAGAAGAGCGCGCCGTCGCCATTGCTCGCCGGCTACAGACGATTGCGCCGGGCAACAACGCATCGCTCGTAACGCTGGTCAGTTTCGCCCGCTACGAAGAGGCTATTGAATACGCTGAAGTCGACTGGCCTGGGCTGTCGTGCCGGGGCCCGCCCGACGTGCGACGCACCAACATCTTCCAGGCAATGAACCTGTCGCTTGCCTATGAACGAACCGGACAACAGGCGTGCTCGGAAGCTTTGTTGACCGGGATACTCGAGCTCGTGACCGGCCAACCGGGGCTGAGCGCGCGTGCCTTCGGCTTCCTCGACGCCGAAGTCTACGCCAGGCAGGGCAAGCTAGAGCAGGCGCTTGCCACGCTACGTGCAAGCGTAGACTCGGGAATGCGCGCACAGTGGATGATGCAGGTCGACCAAAGCCCGCACATGGATGGATTGCGCGAGCTTCCTGAATTCAGCGTGATACAAAAAGAAGTGCTTGCAGATCTCGCCCGGCAACTCGCCGTTGTCCGAGAGATGGAAGCCCGCGGTGAGCTCGCCGCCGCCCCCGTAACGCCCTGATAAGGACGCTACTGTGCCTTGGCGATTGCAACGGGTCGGTATGATCGCGTTCAAGCTCGAGCTGGGAAGCCCCTCGAAATGAGCAAGGCCGCGGTGCCGTACAGGACCAGCGCCAGCACGATCACCGCGTTGAATCCGAACTGGAT
>SHLT01000094.1 GCA_004282875.1 Chromatiales bacterium
CAGCGATAATCGCGCCCGGTCCGCGTCGGCTTTCCCGCGACGGTCAGCCGTGAACTCCGCCAGGCCCGGAAGGGAGCAACGGTAGCGGTGATACCGGGTGCCGGGAAGCGGCTGGCGCGGGCCACTTTACGATACACTTGTCCGTCCGGAACCAGCCACAGGCAGCTGATCTCTCATGAGTTACCTCGTCCTGGCCCGCAAATGGCGGCCTAAAGACTTCGCGGATACCGTTGGCCAGGAGCACGTGCTCCAGGCGCTGATCAATGCCCTGGAAACCGGCCGGCTGCATCATGCCTATCTTTTCACGGGGACGCGGGGCGTCGGCAAGACATCGATCGCGCGCATTCTCGCGAAGGCTCTCAACTGTGAAAAGGGCGTAACGGCCGAACCCTGCGGCGAATGCAGCGCCTGCGTTGAAATAGACGAGGGCCGCTTCGTTGATCTCATAGAGGTCGATGCAGCTTCCAATACAAAGGTCGATGACACCCGGGACCTGCTGGACAACGTGCAGTACGCGCCAGCTCGGGGGCGCTACAAGGTGTACCTCATCGACGAGGTGCACATGCTGTCCAAGAGCTCGTTTAACGCGCTGCTGAAGACGCTGGAAGAACCGCCCCCGCATGTGAAATTCCTGCTCGCGACGACCGATCCGCAGAAATTGCCGGTGACCGTGCTGTCGCGGTGTCTGCAATTCAATTTGAAGCGCATGACGCCGCGCCTGATAGCGGACCGACTGACCTACATTTGCGAGGCCGAATCGGTCGAGGCGGATGCAGTTGCCCTGGCGACCATCGCACGGGCGGCGGATGGCAGCATGCGAGATGCTCTGAGCCTGCTTGACCAGGCCATCGCGTTCTGCGGCGGCAAGATTGAAGAGCCGCAGGTGGCGAAAATGCTGGGCACGATCGATCGCGATCATGTCGTGCGTTTGCTCAGGTTGCTGGCGGCGGACGACGCAGGCGGCATTATCGATGCAATACGTGAAATCGATGAGCAATTCCCTGACTATTCGCGCTTGCTCGAGGACGTGGCGCGAGATCTGCAGCGCATTGCCGTATACCAGGTGGTCGGCACTTGCGACAGCGACGATGATCTCAACGAGCAGGAATATGCGGAATTATCCGAAGCCCTGCCCACGGACGATGTGCAGCTGTTTTACCAGATAGCCATCATGGGCAGGCGTGACCTGCACCTTGCACCGGATCCGCGCAGTGGCGCTGAAATGACCTTGCTTCGCATGCTGGCATTTCGGCCGGCTAGTGCGGTGGATGTCCCTTCCGCTTCGGGCGGCGGGGCACCTGGCAAGGCGATGCCGCAGCAGGCTGTGGCAAGCGCACCCAGGGCGGTGAAAGCGAAGTCACAAGAGGCTGCTGCCACGACCCATCAATGGGCTGACCCCGACTGGAGCGCGCTGGTGACGGAGCTTCGCCTGAGCGGCGCCGTGCGTTTGCTGGCCAGCAATTGCGGCTACCTGAGGCGTGAGAAAAACACGGTTCACCTGGGGCTCGATCCGAGGTCCGAATCCTTGCTGACCAAACAACGCAAGGACGTCCTGGGAGAACAGTTGTCGGCATACTTCGGCGAGAAGCTGACGGTCGACATCGAACTCGGCGCGGATGCAGGTGAAACCCCTGTCCAGGAAGAAACCCGCATGGCAGACGAGCGCATCGAGGCAGCGCGGCAGACGCTGGAGGCCGATCCGAATGTGCAGGCGTTAAAAAACATGTTTGGCGCGGAATTGAAAACGGATTCGATTGAGTTGATCAATCCATCGCAATCAGACTGAATAAACGGAGAGCATGAATGAAAGGTGGCATTGGCCAGTTGATGAAGCAGGCACAGCAGATGCAGGCCGATATGAAGAAGGCCCAGGAGGATATGGCCTCGATCACCGTCACGGGAGAATCGGGTGCTGGAATGGTGCGCGTAACGATGACGTGTCAACACCGGGTGCAGAAAGTCGAGATCGACGATTCGATGATCGGCGACGACAAGGAAATGCTCGAGGATCTGACGGTAGCTGCGTTTAACGATGCCGTAAGCAAGGTTGAGAAAACAGTCCAGGAGAAGTTCTCCGGCATGGCGTCCGGGATGAGTCTCCCGCCGGGCATGAAACTGCCGTTCTAGATTCAGGATGTCGTATTCGCCACTATTGATGCGGCTGATCGAAGGCTTGCGCTGTATGCCTGGAGTTGGACAAAAGTCCGCCCAGCGCATTGCGTTTCATTTGTTGGAGCGTGACCGGGACGGTGCGAATTCGCTGTCCACCGCGTTGGCGGAGGCGGTAAACGGCATCGGGCATTGCAGTCGTTGCCGCATGTTCACCGAGCACGAATTGTGCTCGATATGTTCTGCGACGGGTCGCGATACCACCCAGCTTTGCGTCGTGGAGTCGCCGGCCGACGTCATGGCACTGGAAGATGCAACTGGTTTTCGTGGCCTGTATTTCGTGTTGATGGGTCACTTGTCGCCACTGGATGGTATCGGCCCCGAGGAACTCGGGCTCAGTCAACTCGACGAGTGGCTCGGGCAGGGTGAGGTCTCCGAGTTGATTATCGCGACCAACCCGACCGTGGAGGGCGACGCCACTGCACATTACCTCGCAGACCTTGCGAACCAGAGAGGTATCAAGGCGAGTCGCATCGCGCATGGCGTGCCACTTGGCGGCGAACTTGAATATGTAGACGGCGGTACGCTTTCCCACGCGTTTTACGGCCGTCGAACGGTCGACTAGAGGAGCGAAAATGTCGAATGACAACTGCCTGTTTTGCAAAATACTGGACGGTGAAATCCCGGCGGACCTGGTCTACGAATCTGATACCGCCGTCGCGTTCCGCGACATAAACCCGCAGGCCCCGACCCATGTCCTGGTGATTCCGCGCAAGCACATTGCAACGATCAACGACATTGAAGCAGATGACGAGGCCATCATCGGTAGCCTGTATTCCGCGGCCCGCGAAATAGCGTCCCGGGAAGGTATCGCCAAAGCGGGGTATCGCGCGGTCATGAATTGCAATGAAGGCGCCGGGCAAAGCGTTTTCCATATCCACCTGCACGTCCTTGGGGGACGCCCCCTGAGTTGGCCGCCAGGCTAGTCGGCCACCTAGTACCGGCCTTCGGCAAGCTGTTCCGTGAGGTTCACGATTCGCTTGAAACTCTCATATCGACGGGGACTTATCGAACCTTCTTCGCATTTTGCTTTAACTGCGCAACCGGGTTCTCGCAGGTGCCGGCAATTGGCAAAACGGCATTCCTGCGCAGCGTGACGGATTTCGCGAAATCCCTGCGAGGCGATCGTCGATGATGCGAGCGCGGGGGCGTAATCGCGAACCCCGGGCGAATCGATTATGGCGCCGCCACCCGGTAGCGAGATCATCGCCGAGTTTACGGTGGTGTGCCGGCCTTCGCGCGACTTGTCCGAAATCGCCGACGTCTTTTGTACCTGGTCGCCCAGTAGACTGTTGATGATACTGGACTTGCCGACCCCCGACTGACCGACAATGATGGCGCGGTGCGTCGCCAGCAACCCCCGTAGATTGTCCATACCGTCGCCTGTCAATGCGCTGCACGCGACGACGTCGTAGCCAATGTCAAAGTAGGTGTCCAGTTCGTAGCGAACATCGGCTGTGCCGATGTCGCTCTTGTTGAAGACGACGCAGGCATCAATGCCCATAAGTTCGGCCGCGCACAGGTAGCGATCGACGATAAACCAGTCGGGCTTCGGTTCCGCTGCGGCAACAACCACGAGGTAATCCAGGTTGGCGGCGAGTACTTCGACCTTGCCACGCATGTTAGGGCGAGTCAGTTCGTTGCGGCGCACCCCGATTTCGGTAATCAGCCAGTCGTCTTCCTGTTCGATCGGCTCCACCGTAACCTGATCGCCACACACGGGCTTTAGCCGCTTCCCCTTGATGCGCGCGAAGACCTCTCGTCCGTCATCCAGGGCCACGCGCATGCGTCGACTGTACGTGGCTATGACCGTGGCGTGATTCATGGCGGAAGTATAGACTGCGTGAACCATGACCACACCCGCTAGCGATCCATCAAGCAACCTCATCTGGATAGACCTCGAGATGACGGGCTTGTGTACGTCGAGCGATTCGATCATTGAGATCGCGACCGTGGTGACCGACAAGCTGCTGAACGAACTCGCGGAAGGCCCGGTTCTTGCTATCCGGCAGTCGCGCGACACCATGGACGGTATGGACGCGTGGAACACGCGGCAGCATGGTGATTCCGGCCTCACAGCGCGAGTGCTGGAGAGCGACATCGGTGTTGCAGAAGCAGAAGCTGCGACCCTGGCATTTCTCGAAAAGTGGGTTGATGCCGGTGCGTCTCCGATGTGCGGCAACAGTATTTGCCAGGACCGTCGGTTCCTCGCACGCGAAATGCCGGCGCTCGAAGCTTTTTTCCACTATCGCAACCTGGACGTCAGTACGCTGAAGATACTGGCCCAGCAATGGGCTCCCCAGGTCGCCAAAGGCTTCGTAAAAGAGTCGGCGCACCTGGCATTGTCGGACATCCGCGATTCGATTGAGGAACTCGCCTGGTATCGGGATCACCTGCTCGATGCGAGCGTGCTGGTTTCGCCGGGTGGCAATGACTGAGCAAGCTTTCGCCGAATATGCGGCGCGAAATACCGCGCCAATTCTGGAAATATTGCGGCGTGAATTTCGCCGTGCTTCCAGCGTAATTGAGATTGGCTCCGGCACCGGGCAGCACGCGGTCGCGTTTGCTGCGGCGCTTGATCACCTGCGCTGGCAGACCAGCGATCTCGATGAGAACCACGCGGGAATTCGCGCGTGGATCGACAGCGCGCGGCTACCGAATGTCGAGCCGCCGCTGTCCGTCGATGTTCTCAGTGCGTCGCTGGACGCCGAATCTTTCGATGCGGCGTTCTCGTCCAACACGGCGCACATTATGGGCATCAAGGCGGTCGAGCGCATGTTCGCGCTGGTCGGCGGCGCGCTCCGCGCAGGCGGTGTGTTCTGCCTCTACGGGCCGTTCAAAGCGGGTGGGGTATTCAATACGCCGAGCAACGCGGACTTTGACGCCAGCCTGAAGCGACGCGATCCGGTTATGGGAATTCGTGATATCGAAATGCTGGACGCCTATGCGGCGGCGTCTGGATTGCGCCGGGTCCGGTTGTACGCCGTACCCTCCAACAACAATGTCGCGGTATATCTGAAGGCAGGTAACACATGACCACACATACGGGAGGGTGCCATTGCGGGAAGGTGCGTTTCGAGGTGGACGCCCCGGCCAGGATTAGCGCGACCGAGTGCAATTGCAGTATCTGCAGCAAAGCCGGGTACCTGCACCTTTTCGTGACGCGTAAGGAATTCCGCTTGCTGCAGGGCGAGGATGCATTGTCAACGTATACGTTCAATACGGGGGCCGCCAAGCACTACTTCTGCCGACACTGTGGCGTAAAGTCGTTCTATATTCCGCGTTCCCATCCCGACGGCGTGAGCGTTAACGTGCGGTGCCTCGATGAGGCCACGCTGGAGAGAGTGGACGTGACGCCGTTCGATGGCCGCAACTGGGAACAGAATGTGTCAAAACTGTCGCGGTTAAGCGACTGATTTGGCTGACTATTAGTGGAAGGCTGGCACAGCTTGCCTTATAGTTGCGGCATTATGAAAAGACTACTTGCCATTGCGGTCCTTGCGACTGCGTTCGTGGGGCCTGTCGCGTTTGCGCAGTCGGCCTGGGTCACCGACCAGTTTGAAATTACGCTGCGGTCGGGGCCGAGTACAAGCAACGCCATTCAGCTCATGGTCGGGAGTGGAACGCGCCTCGAAGTGCTCGAGCGCGACGCTGAGAGTGGCTACACGCGCGTTCGGACGCAGGGTGGCACGGAGGGGTGGGTGTTGACGCGCTACCTCATGACGGAAGCCAGCGCTCGCGAACAACTGGGGCGGCTGACAGGCCAGCTGACCAACGCGAATTCGCGCGGCAGTTCACTGGATTCGCAGCTCAGCGCCATCCGGAGCGAGTACGACTCGGCGAAGCAGCAAATTGCGACCCTCGAACGCGAGAAGGCTGCCGCGGAGACGGAACTGGCGGAGATCAAACGAACGGCGGCCAACGTGCTTGCGATCAGCGACCAGAACAAGACGTTGATGGACCAGTTGACGGCGGCACAAATACGGGGCGATACGCTGGAGCAGGAAAACCGGCAACTGGCCAGCCAGACGACTCGCTACTGGTTCATGGCCGGCGGACTCGTGCTGCTCGTCGGCTTTCTGCTGGGTATCTGGCTGCCGCGCATTCAGTGGCAGCGGCGCTCGCGCTACGATCGATTCTGAGCGCGGTATTCTCTACTCGACCGTTTCGCCCGCGAGGAACATCCAGGTCTCGATTACCGTATCGGGATTGAGCGACATGCTTTCAATGCCCTGGTCCAACAGCCAGCGCGCCAGGTCGGCATGGTCCGACGGTCCCTGCCCACAGATGCCAACGTACTTGTTGTGCGCCTTGCAGGCGGAAATCGTCATGGCCAGCAGGGCCTTGACCGCGTCATCGCGTTCATCGAAATAATCCGCGACCAGCGCAGAGTCGCGATCCAGTCCCAGGGCCAGCTGCGTCATGTCGTTTGAGCCAATCGACATGCCGTCGAAGTGCTCCAGGTATTGATCCGCCAGCAGGGCATTCGTGGGCAGTTCCGACATCATGATGACCTTGAGATCGTGTTTGCCGCGCTCAAGGCCGTTAGCTGCCATCAAGTCGATAACGTCTTTCGCCTGTTTCACGGTCCGCACGAACGGGATCATGATCTGCACGTTCGTCAGGCCCATGTCCTCGCGCACCCGGCGTAGCGCCCGGCATTCCAGTTCGAAACATGGCTTGAAGCTGGGCGACACGTAGCGCCCGGCGCCGCGGAACCCGATCATCGGGTTTTCCTCGTCCGGTTCATAACGCCTGCCGCCGATCAGGTTGGCGTATTCGTTGGACTTGAAGTCAGACATCCGCACGATGACGGGCTCAGGCGCAAATGCGGCTGCAATCGTCGCAACACCCTCGGCGAGTTTGTCGACAAAGAACTCAACCGGATCCGGATAGCCGGCCATCTGGTCATCGATTGCTGCCTTCGTATCGGCATCTTGCCCGTCATAGTCGAGCAGGGCCTGTGGATGAACGCCGATCATGCGGTTGATGATGAACTCGAGTCGTGCGAGACCCACGCCGCGGTTCGGAATACTCGCAAAGTCGAACGCGCGATCCGGATTGCCGACATTCATCATGATCTTGACTGGAATGTCGGGCAGGGCGTCCAGCTCAATGTTCTTCTCTTCAAAATCGAGGCGACCCTCGTAGACGAAACCCTCGTCGCCTTCAGCACAGCTGACGGTCACGTCGGCACCATCCGGGATCGTCTCGGTTGCATTGCCGCAGCCGCCGACGGCCGGAATGCCGAGCTCACGCGCGATGATGGCGGCGTGGCAGGTACGGCCACCACGATTCGTGACGATCGCCGCGGCGCGTTTCATCACCGGTTCCCAGTCCGGGTCCGTCATGTCCGATACGAGCACGTCGCCGGCACGCACGCGATTCATTTCGGCCACCGAACGAATAACTTTCGCCGTGCCCGAACCGATCTTGTGCCCGATGCTGCGGCCGGTAATGATGACGTCGCCGGAGTCCTTGAGTGTAAAACGCTGGATGGACCTGCCGCTGCGACTCTGTACCGTTTCAGGGCGCGCCTGCAGAATGTAGAGCGTGCCGTCATTGCCGTCCTTGCCCCATTCAATGTCCATGGGTCGGCCGTAATGGTTCTCTATCGTCACGGCCATTTTGGCCAGTTCAACAATGTCGTCATCGCTGATGGAAAACTTCAGGCTGTCGTTTTCGTCGACGTCCACGGTGTCGACCGTCTTGCCCGGCTCAGGATTGTCGCTGTAGACCATCTTGATCGCCTTGCTGCCGAGATTCTTGCGCAAGATCGGACGATGACCACTGGCCAGCGCGGGTTTGTAGACGTAGAACTCGTCGGGATTGACCGCTCCCTGTACGACGGTCTCTCCGAGTCCCCAGGACGACGTGATGAACACCGCGTCACGGAATCCCGTCTCGGTATCCAGCGTGAATATGACGCCCGACGAGCCAACGTCGCTACGAACCATCGTCTGGACGCCCGCTGACAGCGCGACGTCCGCATGCACGAAACCATGGTGAACGCGATAGGCGATTGCGCGATCGTTGAATAGTGACGCGAACACCTGGTGCATGGCCTCGACCACGTTGTCGAGGCCGCGTACGTTGAGGTAGGTTTCCTGTTGCCCGGCGAAAGAGGCGTCGGGCAGATCCTCAGCCGTCGCGGACGAGCGTACGGCCACGGCGATTTCCCGGCCCCCGCGCATTTCTTCCCAGGCTGCGGCGACATCCTGCATCAGGTCGTCGGGGAGCGGCGTCTCCATGATCCAGCCGCGAATCGATGCACCCGCGCTTGTCAGGGCCTCGATATCATCGACATCCAGGTTGTCCAGCACCTCGTGGATACGCTTGTCGAGCCCGCCGGTGCCCAGAAACTTGCGATACGCCGCTGCGGTAGTTGCGAATCCTCCCGGCACTGCGACGCCCAGGTTGGAAAGGTTGCTGATCATTTCACCGAGGGAGGCGTTCTTCCCGCCAACGGTTTCAACGTCGTCCATGCCAAGCTCTTCGAGCTTGATGACATATGGATCCAAGTCCTACTCCCTTGTGTTCCCCGGCAGGAACTGGACAATCCTACCGATGGATGAGCGCGTCGTATTTTTCGTTTCCGATCAAACCGGGGTCACGGCAGAGACCCTCGGTCACAGCCTGATTACGCAGTTTGCCGGCCAGAATTTTCGCCAAACGACTTTGCCATTTATAGATTCTGATGACAAGGCACACGAGGCTGTCGAGACCATCAACGCGGTTGCCGCAGACAGCGCGCTGAACCCGATCGTCTTTTCAACCATGGTTCAGCCCGACCTGCGTGAAATTGTCAAAGAATCGGCGGGCCTGCACCTCGATATTTTCGACGCATTTCTCCAGCAGTTGGCGGACGAATTTGACGAGGTGCCCGAATACCAGCCGGGCCGGGCGCACGGCATGAGTGACATCGACGCCTATATGAAACGGATCGAGGCAACTAATTTCGCACTGGCGAATGATGACGGCGGTATCAGCCGCAACTACGACGTCGCTGACGTTATTCTCGTCGGTGTCTCCCGGTCGGGAAAGACGCCGACGTGCCTGTACCTGGCACTGCAGTACGGCGTATACGCGGCAAATTACCCGTTGACCGACGACGAACTCGAGAGCGGCACACTGCCGGATTTCCTGTTGCAGCAAAAGCACAAGCTCTTCGGATTAACGATTGCACCGGAACGCTTGCGCGAAATTCGCAAGGAGCGGCGACCGTTAGGAAACTATGCGTCGGCGCAGCAGGTGCGCTTCGAACTAAGAGAAGCCGACAAGATTTTTCGTCGCTACGGGATTCCGAATGTCAATACGACGAGTTTTTCGATCGAAGAGATTTCGAGCAGAATCCTGGATAGTACCGGGGTAGAGCGCAGAGTTCGACCCTGATATTGACGCGCGCGTGCTGCTATATTTGGCGGCATGTTGCTCGATTCACACCTCGTACCTCAAACCGCTGCCAAGCCTGGAAGCTTCGTTGGCCTGATGGCCCTGTACGAGAGTAACTACCTGCGCCTGATGCGCCTGATTCCCGAGGTCGAACGTCTCGATGGTTGCTTTCGCTCGCGCGTGGCGGGTGACTGTGACCTGCACGTCGAGATTCTGGAGCGGTGTCGGTACACGGTGACGCTGTCCCTGACCTATCATTTTGAAACGGATGACGGGCTGCTCGTCGACCCCGACATGACGGTGCGTGTGTATCTCGACTGCCAGCTTGCCGAAGTCATGTCGATCGGCGCCAGGCAGCGGCACGCGACGCTCCGCAAGCTGGTACAGGAGCACCACAAAGAGCTGGACCGGCGCTGGCGCCGGAACATCGTCCTGAACAAGTGGCTCGACTACCTTTCCGACCAGGGACACCTCGTCCTCGAGCGCTAAAACTGTCGATTCGGTCAGGGTAAACACCCGACATTGTTGCGATGATTATGTCCGACAACGCGCCCGACGAACGCGCATTGCATTCGGATTATGTAAAGAGAACAGCTTTGACAAGTATCACGACAATATTCAAAGGTGAGCCTGAACCGGCCGAGGAACCGGATAAGCTCGTTGACCTGTTCCGCAACCGCTCCGAACTGAAAAAAGAGTTTGCGGCACTGCGCAATGAGAAGTACGAGCTTCAGGACCGGATCAAGACGCAGCGTGGTGCTACTGAACGCGTTCAGCAGAAACTCAATCACATCGAGTCGCTACTGGTGGATCCGGAATGGGTGCACAACGTGGTCGCGTTCTACCAGCTCAGGCGGCTTGCTGGCCATTGCGAAGGACGGCTGGAGCGCTTCGCAGAACAACTCAAGCAACAGCGCGAACAGCGTGTCCAGAGTCGCGCGCTGGTCTCCTGGAACCAGGAGAGAACACAGTTGATCAAGCGCGCGACTGCGCGCATAGGTGAGCACCGTATGCGCGTGCAGACCCTTGAGGACCAGTTGCAGGCCGAACGTCACAAGCTGCACACAATGGGCGGCATTGCGAAGATGGTTCGCGGTCGGTCACAGGAAGCCGCAGTCGACCAGCTGGAGGCGTCGGTTGCAGCGGCCGAGGCGCGCGAGGGCGAATTGTTGCAGGAACTCCAGAACATAGAGAATCGCGAACCGCCTCCGCACCAGGGACTGGACATCACGGCCAAGCGGTCGATTAATTTCATGATTCTCGCGTATGCCCAACAGCTCTATCTCGACTACCTGGAAGACGACCTGGTTTCGCTTGCCAAGGACTCGAGGGAGAAGAGTGTCGGTGCGGTTAACTACGGCAGCAAAGCTGATTGTGATGAAATTCTGGAGCTCATCAACCGGCGCAGGGAAGAAATAGAGCAGGCGGGTGATTTTGCAGATGTGCTGCAGACCCGAGCAAAGAAAATCGCGGAATTCGCCCAGTTTCGTCATGACGACGACGCGGTCCCCGTCCCAGCGACGGTCGCGACGATTTTCAACATTGACGCAAATGGCGTCGTCAGAACGTCGGACGCCAACCTTCTTGGCGAGAACTATTTTGGTATTGCAAAGGTGATGAGCCGCTAGGCTCTAGATATCTTTACGGAACATCTGCCGTCTGAACGGCACCAGCTCGTTGTCCGATACACGGCGCAGCCTGGTTTCCTTAACCTCGTCGCCCTCAGACTCTGCCACTTCGGCGTCCTGTGACGCATCGTCTTCGGCGAAGATCTTGCGTGCAGCAGCCTCTACACGCGGTTTCAGGAGGTGGTCGTCAGCGACGGACTCTATGGTCGTGGCCACGGACTCGGGCTTGTCGCTGCCGCTGACTTCGTGGCTTGCCGGGAGCAGCGCATCGGACCCTACATCCAGCGTTGCGGCATGATCGTCACTGCAGACAAGGCCATGGTCGGGTGCGGCCAGAACAGGTACGGCAAAACAGCCAGCCAGCAGAAGCACAGCGGCGGTTGCCGCGATGTTGCCTCGTTTCGGCGCTGTTGGCCGTACTGCCATTGCATGCCCCCATCACATTGATCGCAGGGTACGATCGGCTAGGTGTTATAGCTGAGTATAACACCCGGACTTATCGGGTCAAGCGCGTGCCGTCAGGGTCGCACCTGGGCCGTTTTCGCCGGCTGTCCCGCCATTTCGCGCATCGTGGCCAGGTCCGTGACGATGCCCGCAGCCTGATCGAGCAGGATATCGGGAAACTCGTCTTCGTCAATATCGTCGAGGTTCTCCACCGGTTCGATCCCGAGGGCCATACGGCGCTCGTTCTCGCGATCCAGGCGGCGCTGCAGCTCTTGCTCGTGCTCATCGCGACGCGTCTGCATATTCAGCGTCAAGCTCTTTTTCGCTGAGATCTCCTCGGCGGCCCGAATCATATCCATCTGGTACTGGAAGTTCGGGTCGTCCTTGGCGCGTTCTGCATAGGACACCGTGAGCGATTCGATCATACCCTCGAGCGGCTTGCCGGCCCGGAAGCGGGTCGTCTGGACCGTATCCCAGGGCAGGGCGGTGTCGCGGGCGCTTTCACCGATCAGTTCTGCATTGATGTGCGATGGCAGAGCGATGTCCGGGTCGACCCCGCGGTGCTGAGTGCTCTCGCCGGTTACCCGGTAGTACTTGCCAATCGTCAGCGTAAGTTGCCCGAAGCCCTTGTCGTCTTCACTGCGCAGGTACTGGTCGAGCGAATACAGGTTCTGCACGGTTCCCTTGCCAAAGGTCTGCTGACCAACGACCACACCGCGCGCATAATCCTGAATGGCGGCGGAGAAAATCTCGGATGCGGACGCACTGTACCGATCGACCAAGACGGCCATTGGGCCACTGTAGGCAACGCGTGGCACCGGATCGGGGTCGTCGAGACGACTGATACGGCCGTTGGCGTTACGCAGCTGCACCACCGGGCCGTTGTCGATGAACAGTCCGGACAGGGCCGTCGCCTCCGTGAGATGTCCGCCACCGTTGCCGCGAAGGTCGATCACAAGCCCGTCAATGCCTTCTTCCTCGAGTTCGGCGATAAGGCGTTTTACGTCTTTTGTCGTGCTTTTGTAGTCCTTGTCGCCGCTGCTCAATGCGCGGTAGTCACGATAAAAACTCGGGACATCAATCACGCCAATAGACCACTCACGGCCATCGCGCTGGATCTTGGTAATTTCCGCCTTGGCAGCCTGCTCTTCGAGTTTCACCTCGCCGCGGGTCAGGTCGATAAACGTCTTGGGGCTTCCCGGCAATGAATTCGCCGGGATGATTTCCAGGCGCACCACGGAGTCTGCGGGGCCGCGTATCAGCTCAACCACGTCATCGAGCCGCCAGCCGATCACGTCAACGATTTCGCCATCCGAACCCTGGGCGACCCCGGTAATGCGGTCTTCAGGTTTGAGAGAGCCAGCAGCGGCAGCAGGACCACCCGGTATGATCCCGGCGATTTTCACGAAGTCACCATCCGTCTGCAGCGAGGCGCCGATACCGAAGTACGACAGGCTCATCTGGATGCGGTATTCCTCGGAGTTGCGAGGTGACAGGTAGCTCGAGTGCGGGTCCAGTGTGTGTGCGAACGCGTTCATGAAGCGCT
>SHLT01000095.1 GCA_004282875.1 Chromatiales bacterium
AACCACCAAACACCAACGGGCGCCGTCCAGCAGTTCCTGTATTCCTGCTGGACCAGGAGGGAATAGTAATGAGTATCAATCTGTGGGCCGTGCTCGCCGCGGCCGTCTCGAGTTTTGTGCTTGGCGGGCTCTGGTATTCGCCGGTGTTGTTCCTGAAACCCTGGAACAAGGCGATGGGTCGCAGTGAGGACGACAACGGCCACCCGGCCAGGGTCTTCGGCCTCGGGTTTGTGTATGCCCTGGTGGCGGCGATCGTCTTTGCCATGTTGCTCGGGCCGACGCCGGTCCTTGCCGAGGCCTGGAAGGCCGGCCTGCTCGTGGGCTTCGGGTTTGTGGCCATGAGTATCGGCATCAACTACCAGTTCGCGAATCGACCCATCGTGGCGTGGCTGATCGATGGCGGCTACCACACGGGACAGTTCGTTTTGTACGGCGTCATACTGGGTCTGTGGCACTGATGGGCAGCGGCGAGCTCGAGACGGCCCGGCTTCGCCTGCGGCGTATCACGCTCGACGATGCGGATCTCATGCTCGCGGTGTGGACGGACCCCGCCTTTGTGAGCAATGTCGGTGACCGCGGCGTGCGCACTATCGCGGATGCGAAGGAGGCCATACAGGCCGGTGCCCTAAAGCTCTATGCGGACTACGGGTACGGCCCGTACGCCATGGTGACGCAAGCAGGCGGCGAGAAAATCGGCATATGCGGATTGTTCAAGCGCGATAACCTCGACCATCCTGACATCGGTTTCGCCGTGCTCCCGGATTTCTGCGGCAAGGGATTCGCGGGTGAGGCGGCATGCGCGGTCCTGGCGCATGCGCGTGACGATCTCGAGCTCGAGGCGTTGACGGCGATTGTCTCGCCGGGCAATGCGCCGTCCATCGGGCTGATCGAAAAGCTCGGGCTGGCATTTGTCGAAATGATTACAATGCCCGGAGACGACGAAGAGATATGTCTCTACCGCATGCAGCTTGGACCGCAATAACATGGAGATACTCAAGAGCGACGGGGCACGCACGGGCCTGTTTTTCGGCGCCACCTCAGGTGTCATTACAACCATTGGCCTGATCGTCGGGCTGAACTCCGGTACGCAGTCGATCACAGCCGTGCTGGGGGGCATTCTCGTCATCGCCGTGGCGGACGCCATGTCCGATGCGCTCGGCATTCACCTGGCCGAGGAAGCCAATCCCGATACCGATCACCTGCACGTCTGGGCTGCAACCATCGTGACGTTTCTCACGAAGTTCGTGTTCTCGATCAGTTTCGCCATACCCCTGTTGCTGCTGCCTTTAGGGACGGCAGTTTTCGCCTCAGTCGTCTGGGGCCTGCTTGTCATTGTCGTGCTCAGCTATTTTCTTGCGAGGTCGCAGGACGAGTCACCGCTTGCAATAATTGCCGAACACGTTGGCATTGCCGCGTTGGTGCTGGTGTTTTCACACTACATCGGCGTATGGGTGGCGGCGACGTTCGGCTAGGAGAATTCATGGGGATTGCGACGAATTGGGTACAGACGTCGGCGCCAGCGACAAAGTTGCTGATATCGCAGCAAAACTCGGTCTCGGGGCGATTACCGATCTCGTCGTGGTGGACGACAGCCGATACGCAATTAGCGGTGAATTTGGTACCGTGTCTGTGGTTGCCGAGCGGCAGATACTCGGACTAAAAGGGTCATGAACCCGGGAGGCACGCATGAGGCCCGAAAATCGCATTGATTACGTCGAGATTCCCGCGACCGACCTCAAAAGGGCGCGCGCCTTTCTCGAGGCGATGTTCGGCTGGACGTTCCAGGAGTGGGGCGATGACTACATGAGCTTCAGCGATGGTCGTGTCGATGGCGGCTTGCGCAAGGCTGCGGAGCCGGCGCCGAATACGGGCGTGCTGATCGTTTTTTACAGTGACGACCTGGAAAGGGACGTCACCCGCGTTCAGGAACTCGGGGGCAGCATCAGCCAGGAAATCTTCTCTTTTCCCGGCGGCCGTCGTTTCCATTTCGTCGACCCTGTGGGCACGGAGTTCGCCATCTGGACAGAAAGCAAGGAGTAGGGAGTCGCGCCATGGCAATACAGATTGATCACCCCTGTGTACAGCACAAGCTTGGAAAGATTCGCGCCAAAGACACCGGGCACAAGCGCTTCCGCGAGCTGGCGACAGAGATCACCAAGTTCGTATGTTACGAAGCCCTGAAGAACATCCGGACAAAGGAGGTTGTGGTCGAGACGCCGGTGGCCAAAGCCACCTGCCGCAAAATCGACACGGATATCGTCGTTGTCCCCATCCTGCGCGCAGGGGTTGGCATGCTGGAGGGAATTCTCGAACTCGTGCCGACCGCGCGCGTAGGGTTCGTCGGCCTCTACCGCGACGAGGAAACGAAAAAGCCCGTCACGTATTACGAACGATTTCCTCCGCAGATCAAAGGGGGCACCTGCATCGTCATCGACCCGATGCTGGCGACCGGGGGTTCGACCGTCGCGGCGCTCGACCTGCTCAAACAAAGCGGCGCTGAGCATATCGTCGTCATTTGCATCGTGACCTGTCCCGAGGGCATCGAATTGGTGGAGGCCGCGCATCCGGAGGTCAAAATTTATGCGGCCGCTATTGATGAGCGGCTGAACGAGAAGAAATACATCGTCCCGGGCCTCGGTGATGCCGGCGACCGCCTCTTCGGGACCTCAAACTGACAGGGGCAGGTGCATGGCCGAAAACAAGACCAAGGCAACGAAAGCGAGCGTCACCGAATTCATGAACTCGATCGCGGATCCTCAGAAGCGGGCCGATGCACGCAAGGTTGCGGCCATGATGCGCAGGGTCACCGGCAAACGCGCCAAAATGTGGGGATCCAGTATCGTTGGTTACGGCACGTATCACTACAAGTACGCCAGCGGGCGCGAGGGTGACTTCATGGTCGCCGGATTCTCGCCCCGCAAACAGGCATTAACCGTCTATGTCATGGCTGGCTTCGGACGCTTCGATGCGCTCGTAGCCAAGCTCGGCAAATACAAGACCGGTAAATCCTGTCTCTATATCAAGCGTCTGTCGGACGTCGACGAGAAGGTCCTAGAGAAGCTGATCGCCGAATCTGTCAAATACATGCGCAAGAACTACGAAACCTGGTGAGGCCGCTATGGGCAACAACATCCTGAGTTCACGCCTCGAGGGGACCCAGCTGATCGTCGAGACGTCGCAGGGGACAAAGACCTACGACTCACAGTTCCTCGTGGCTGCGCTGCTGGTCTTCGTTGCGCGCGGGAGCGGCCAGATCGAGCCGGAAGAGTCGGCGAAGATGATAGAGCTCATCGAGGAGCACTTTCACCTGCAAGGGGCGGAGTCCCTGGCGCTGCTGACGAAGGTTATTACGGAGCTCGCCGACAAGCCCACCCTCGCAGCGCTGCTCACGAATCTCGCGACAACCCTGTCGGACGCTGACAAGGAAGACATTGCCGTGATGGGACTCAAGGTCGTCGCGGCAGACGGTCACCGGCACGTTGCCGAAATGGAGCAGTTCAATAAGGCGATGGCGTCCGTCGGCATATCGCCCGAAATCGTGCATCGGGCGTTCGACCGCTATTTCGCCGAGACGAAGCCCGGCACCTGAGCAAGAGCGTTGTCACTTTATGCAAGCAACCATTAAGAACTTTCTGCGCCTGGAGTCAGCCGGCGGCATCGTACTGATGGCGGCAGCGGCCCTCGCGCTGATCGCCGCCAATTCCGGAGCGGCGGGCCTGTACGCCTACTTCATCGATACGCCCGTCGAGGTGCGCGTTGGGGGACTGCAGATTGCCAAACCGCTGTTTCTGTGGGTCAACGATGGCCTGATGGCCATTTTTTTCTTCCTGATCGGACTGGAGCTGAAGCGGGAGTTTCTCGAAGGTGAATTGTCGCGGCCGGCTAACGTTTCGTTGCCTGTCATCGGTGCCGTTGGCGGCATTGCCGTGCCCGTTGCAATCTATGTCTATATCAACAAGGGAGATGCCGCAGCGCTGTCGGGCTGGGCAATTCCGGCAGCAACGGATATCGCGTTTGCGCTCGGTATCCTGGCATTGCTGGGAACACGCGTACCCGTGTCGCTCAAGGTATTCCTCGTATCGCTGGCAATTTTCGACGACCTCGGCGCGATTATCATTATCGCGATCTTCTACTCGGCCGACGTGTCAACGACAGCGCTGGTCGTCGCGGCGGTGTGCCTCACGATTTTGGCAACAATGAACCGCCGTAATGTGATGAGCATTTCCTCCTATGTGCTTGTTGGTGTCGTCATGTGGACGGCTGTACTGAAGTCCGGGGTGCATGCCACGCTGGCCGGCGTAGCGCTCGCGGCGTTCATTCCGATGCGTGACCCCGAGAATGCCGGTCATTCGCCGTTGCGGGAGCTCGAACACGACCTGCATCAGGTGGTTGCGTTCGGTGTTCTGCCCTTATTTGCCTTCGTCAACGCTGGTATCGACCTTGGTGGCGTCGGCATCGACAGCCTGCTGCATCCGGTCCCGCTCGGTATCGCCGCAGGCTTGTTCGTCGGCAAACAGCTCGGCATTTTCCTGCTGTGTTTCGCGGCCATCAAGCTGGGTGTTGCCCGTCTCCCGGATGGGGCCAATTGGGGAAGCCTGTACGGCGTGTCCATATTGTGTGGCGTCGGCTTCACGATGAGCCTTTTTGTCGGGTCGCTCGCATTCGAAAACACCGGCCTGGATCAGAACATGGTCTTTGATGAACGACTCGGTATCATCCTCGGCTCGTTGCTGTCCGGTGGCATGGGCTACCTCGTATTGCGCCTGAGCCTGCCCAAGAGCCGGGAATGAGCGGCTGGCCGAAACAGGACGGCAGCTGGATCCTGGCACCGGCGGCGGATGCCGATTTTGACGAAGTGATGTCATGGTTTCCCGACGCCGAGTCCGTTGATATCTGGGGTGGGCCGCGTTTCCGCTACCCGTTTACCGGGGAGACTTTTCGTGAGGACTGTCGCATCGACCTGATGGCGTCTTACGTCCTGCGAAGCGAGGATGGACGCCTGGCGGCGTTCGGCCAGTCCTACGAGCGTGACGGCCGTGGCCACTTGGCGCGTCTCGTATCCAGCCCGCCTTTGCGGGGACAGGGCGCGGGTAAACAGCTCATCCGCATGATCATTGCGGCGCTCGAAGAGACGCATGACTATGACGAATGCTCGCTGTTCGTCTATCGTCACAATCTTCCCGCCTACCGATGCTACCTGTCGCTGGGGTTTCGGGTCGTCGAGTATCCCGATGACGCGCCCATGGCTGACAGGTGTTATTTCCTTACGAGAAAAGCAACAAGGAGAGAATGATGACCGTCGAACTGACAATGCTTACGTGGGTCGCCGCTCTGCACGCGATCATGTGGGTGCCCTACATTCTTAACGCGGTGATGGTGCGCGGCCTGGTTGAGGCCGTCGGCTACCCCGACGACCCGAAGCCTTTGGCTCCCTGGGCGGAGCGCATGAAGAAGGCGCACTACAACGCGGTCGAGAATATCGTCCTGTTCGCGACACTGGTACTGGTTGCGAATGCCGTGGGGATCAGCAACGAGACGACCGTCCTGGTCTGTAAAGTGTATTTCTGGGCCAGGCTTGTACACCTGGTGTCGTTCACACTGGGTATTCCCTGGGTTCGCACACTGTCGTTTTTTGCCGGGTGGATCGCCTGCGTGGCGCTGCTGGTTGAGCTACTTTAGGAAGGATTCCTGCAGCATCTCCAGTTCGCCCCAGCGTTCCACGCGCTGTTCCAATAACGACTCCTTCTCGCTGAGTTCGTGCAGTTTCCGCTGCACGAACTCAGCGTCGCCGGTGTAGAAGTCAGGCTCTGCTATGATCTGCTGCAACGACGCGATTTCCGCTTCGATGGTTTCGATATCCCCCGGCAGGCTGTCGAGTTCTCGCTGGTCCTTGTAACTGAGCTTGGTTGCTTTGCGGTTCTTGCGACGCTCAACCTGTTCGCGTTTCTTGCGCTCTATCTCGTATGGATTATCCGTAACCGCGAGTTCGTGACCGCGGCGCGCCCAGTCGCTGTAGCCGCCGACATACTCCTGCACCTTGCCGTCTTCCTCGAACACGATCGTGCTTGTTACAACATTGTCGAGGAACTCCCGGTCGTGACTGACGACAATCAGCGTACCCGTGTACTCGCACAGCTTCTGCTCCAGGACCTCGAGAGTTTCGATGTCGAGATCATTGGTGGGTTCGTCAAGCACGAGCAGGTTCGCCGGGCGTGTGAATAACTTGGCGAGAATCACGCGATTGCGCTCACCGCCGGAGAGCGATTTTACCGGTGTCATCGCACGTTTGGGGCTGAACAGGAATCCCTTCAGGTAGCCGACGACATGGCGGTCCTTGCCATACAACTTGATATACGTGCGGCCCTCGCCGACGTTGTAAGCAACGGATTTTTCCAGGTCGAGAGCCTGGCGCAGCTGGTCGAAGTAGCCGACTTCGAGTCCTGTCCCAAGTTTCAGCGTACCGGTTTGTGGTTCGAGTTCGCCAAGCAGGAGCCGCAGCAATGTGGTCTTGCCGACGCCGTTGTTACCGATGAGCCCAATGCGATCGCCACGCATGATCTTGATGTCGAAATTTTCAATGACTTTCTCTTCACCGTAGGCATAGCTGATATTGCGTGCGCGAATGACCTTGCGGCCGGATTGCTCGGCTTCTTCAATATGGATGCGCGCCTGCCCTTCCTTGGCGATGCGCTCCTCGCGTTCCTCACGCATTTTCATGAGTGCACGCACGCGACCCTCGTTGCGTGTGCGGCGGGCCTTTATGCCCTGCCGAATCCAGGCTTCTTCTTCGGCCAGTTTCTTGTCGAATTTGTCTTCGGCGACCGCCTCGACTTCAAGGGCCTTTTCCTTGCGGCGCAGGAAGTTGTCGTAATCGCCGGGCCAGCTGGTCAGTTTGCCACGGTCGATTTCGACAATGCGCGTGGCGAGCCGCTGCAGGAACGCGCGGTCGTGCGTGATAAACATGACGGCGCCGGGGTAGTTGTAGACGCGATCTTCGAGCCACTTGATCGTGGCGATGTCCAGGTGGTTGGTTGGCTCGTCGAGCAGCAGCAAGTCGGGTTTTTGCACGAGTGCCTTGGCCAGCGCAACCCGCCGCCGCCAGCCGCCCGAGAGTTCGTTCATCTTCTTGTCGGCCGGGAGGCTCAGTTCGGTAATGGTCGTCTCGACCCGCTGTTCGAGATGCCATCCGTCGTGCGTATCGATCTTGGCGTGCAGCGCCTCGAGTTCCCGCAGCCCGTGTTTGTCCAGTTCGAGCTGCGAGCGGCGCGTGTATTCCTCGAGCAGGGCTTCGACCTGCTTCAGTCCGGAGCGGATGACGTCCGTGACGGGCATATCCATGGCTTCCGGCAGCGTCTGGTCGAGCTGGCTGACGATCAGATCCTGTTTCGCAATGATTTCTCCCCGGTCCGCTTCCAGCGTGCCCATGATCAGCTTCAGGGTCGTCGACTTGCCGGCGCCGTTGCGGCCGATCAGGCACACGCGCTCGCCGGCATCGATCGAAAACTCAGCCTCGCGCAGGATGAGCTGATCGCCAAATTCGAGGCCGACGTCTTCGAATCGCAGCAATGACATTTGAGGTTCCGCGGAGAGTTGGCGTGTATCCTACCTGAATAAGAATGCGCGAACAGGGGATGCCCATGAGCGAGGAACGCTTCATCGATCTTGAATCACGGCTGGCACACCAGGATCAGT
Source organism: Chromatiales bacterium (assembly GCA_004282875.1). Lineage (GTDB taxonomy): Bacteria > Pseudomonadota > Gammaproteobacteria > Steroidobacterales > Woeseiaceae > UBA1847. Next base: position 7,693 of record SHLT01000095.1, read on the forward strand.
TGTTGCACGAACTCAACGACGTCGTTACCAGCCAGCAGGCCAAGATCATGCAGCTCGAAGAGCTGTGCCGATCACTGATCGACAGGGTCAATGCGGTTGGGGATGGATCGCCGGATGGCGATCCTGGCGAGGAAAGGCCGCCACATTATTAACCCTGCCTGCCCCTCTGTGACGTTGGCGTATAGTGTCAGACACGCATTGCCGGAGAGCCATCATGCGTAACACATTCACGGTTTTTGTTCTTTCGTTGATGTTCGCGGCGGGCGTATCGTCCGGCCAGGACTATGTACCCGACGAGCTGGAGGGCTGGCAGGACTGGGTCCTCAAGGATCGCGAGTATCGCAGCTGTCCTTTCTATTTCGACCGCGGCGCCACGGCGCGTGTTGATTACCTTTGCGCCTGGCCGGGACGGCTCCAGCTCGACGTCAGTGCAGTGGGCGGCCGTTTTTCCCAGCAGTGGACGCTGCACGCAGAAGACCAGTGGATAGCCTTGCCCGGCAGTCCCGAACACTGGCCTGATCGCGTGACCGTCAATGATCGCACGGTCGAAGTTATCGCCCGCAACAACGTACCGAGTGTGCGGCTCGGCCCGGGCACCTACCGGATCACGGGTCGCTTCGAGTGGGATGAGCGCCCCGGCGTACTGCGCCTGCCACCGGAAAGCGGTCTGTTGTCGTTGACCGTCGACGGCCGCGCGGTGGAGCGCCCCGAACTCAACCGCAACGGCGTGTTTCTCGGTGAGCGCAAGAGGGACACGCGCGCCGTCGATTCCGTTCGCACCGTCATTTACCGGCTCGTGATGGACGAGGTTCCTACTCGACTGGTCACCCAGCTGCAGATTGATGTTGGGGGTGCGGTTCGCGAAGAGCTGTTCGGCCCGGTTCTCCCTGACGGCTTCGTGCCGATGGGCCTGCAAAGCCAGCTGCCTGCCAAGCTCGAGGCCGACGGCAATCTCAGGCTCCAGGTACGACCGGGTCGCTGGGTCATTCACCTGAGCGCGAGAGCACCAGGCGTGATGGATGCCGTGAGCGCCGGGACGGGCGGCACGAACCTGCCGGCGTCCGAGATCTGGAGCTACCAGTCGAATGACAGGCTGCGAGTCACGGCGGCCGAAGGCCTGCCGCCGGTGGATCCGGCGCAGGTCGAAGTGCCATCGAACTGGCAGTCTTATCCCGCGTTTCGCGTCGACCAGGGCGCAACCTTCGCCATTACCGAACGGAGTCGCGGCGTGGTATCGGCGAGCAATGAACTCGTACTCGACCGCACAATGTGGCTCGGTTTCGACGGGAAGAGCTTTCTCGTCGAGGACGACGTGTCGGGCGAGATGCGTACCGACTGGCGTCTCGATATGGGCGGCTCCTATACCCTGCTGGCTGCTGAAGAAGGCGGCGAGAGCCTGCTGATCACGGATGGTGCCGAAGCAGGGCAGACGGGCGTCGAGCTGCGGCGCACCGACGTCGACCTGAGTGTGCTGGGGCGTAGCGATACACGTGGCAGCATGCCGGCGACGGGCTGGCAGTCCCGCTTTGCCGCGGTCGAGACAGAGCTCAACCTCCCGCCGGGGCACAAGCTATTGACGGCGCCGGGCGTAGACAAGGCACACGGCAGCTGGGCCGGTGAATGGGAGCTGCTCGACTTCTTCCTGGTACTGATTATCACCATCGCCGTGTGGCGGCTGTTCAGCCCCAAGGCAGGCGTGATCGCGTTGCTGGCGCTGGTGTTGAGTTTCCACGAGATGTTCGCGCCGACCTGGCTCTGGCTTAACCTGCTGGCCGCCGTGGCGTTGCTGCGGGTGACGCCCGCAGGGCGTCTGCACCAGGCCGTGCGTGGCTACCAGCTGTTGAGCGCAGCCGCGCTCGTGCTGGCCCTGGTGCCGTTTATCGCCAGCCAGTTGCGAGTCGCAATCTATCCACAGCTCGAGCCGCAATACGAAAGAGGCATCTACGGGCTGGTAGGCGCGGCGGACGAGTTTGGAGCGGACCTGGAGGCGCCGTCCAGTATGCCGGCACGCGCGCGCGAGCAGGATGCCAAGCGGTCCGCCGCGATGTCGATTGCGGCGCCCACTACCGACGCGCTCGAAGAGATCGTCGTGACGGGCTCGAAGCAGCAACAGAACTTCTCTCGTTATGCCGCCAACGCCATCGTCCAGGCCGGCCCCGGCATTCCCTCCTGGCGCTGGAACAACTACACGCTGCGCTGGAGCGGTCCGGTCGATGCGGAACAAAGCATGCGCCTGATCATCCTGCCGAGCTGGCTTGTCAGTACGCTGCGCTTTCTCGAAGTGGCCCTGATGCTGCTGTTTGCCGCCTACCTCGCGGCCGAGATCGCCAATCGCCGCTGGCGGTTGCCGGGTGGTCTCACGCTGGGCCGCAACCCGGCGGCGAGCGTGGCGGCCGCCGTTTTGTGCGGGTCATTGATGTTCGTGAGCCCGCAGGCCGATGCGCAGACGCCGGACCCACAACTCTTGCAGCAGCTCGAGCAACGCCTGCTCGAGCCGCCCGACTGTGTGCCACGCTGCGCCGAGATCGCGGCGGCAGACGTCGATGTCGGACCCGATGCGATCAATATGGAGTTAAGCGTGCACGCGCTGGAGGCCGTTGCCATTCCTTTGCCCGGCTCGGCGCAGGGTTGGCGTCCCGATGCCGTGCTCGTCAACGGATCGACAAACGCCCGGGTGCTGCGCCAGGCGAACGGCTCGTTCTGGCTGTATGTGACGCCCGGTCGCCACAGCGTCAACCTGCGCGGGCCTGTGCCTGCCGTGGACAGCCTCGAGGTGCCGTTCCCCACGCCGGCACGAGTTATTAACATTGCCAGCGATGGCTGGTTCGTTGCAGGGCTGAAGGATCGACGCCTCCTCGCGGGCTCGCTGCAATTGACGCGTCTGCAGACAGACGACAGCGGCGATACCGTGCGTTGGGAGAGCAGTCGCTTCCCGACCTTTGCGCGCATAGAACGCAATGTCGAACTGGATCTCGACTGGCGCGTGCGCACGACGGTTACCCGCGTCGCGCCCACCCAGGGTGCGCTCACGCTCGAGATCCCTTTGCTCGATGGCGAATCCATCGTGAGCGGCGACTTTTCGGTCACCAATGGCAGCGTGCTCGTGTCGATGGATCCGCAGCAGCACACGGTCAGCTGGGTGTCCAACCTGCCATTGCAGTCGCCATTGACGCTGGGCGTCGCTGAGGGGGTGCCCTGGAACGAAGTCTGGCGATTCGCCATAGGCAACGTCTGGACTGCATCGTTCGATGGCCTGCCTGAGAGCAACAGTGGCGTGCACAACAATGACGTGCGCGTCGCCGAGTTCGACCCGCGCAACGGCGAGCAGCTGACGCTGACCGCAACGCGGCCCGAAGCCAGCGAGGGAAACACGCTCGCATTTGATTCGGTCATGTTGTCGACTGCGTATGGCAATCGATCGAGCGACGTCACGCTCGGCCTGGAGTATCGAAGCACACGCGGTGCCCAGCACGTCATTCGCCTGCCCGCTGACGCGGAGGTGACGTCAGTCTTTATTGACGGGCGGGCGCAAACGCTGCGCGCAGAGGACGGCGAGCTGACCTTGCCAATTCTCCCGGGACAGCATTCGGTCAAGGTGACCTGGCGTTCGACGGGTGGCATGGGATTGCGCACCACGACCCCCGAAGTCGATCTCGGCGCGCCGGCGGGAAATATCAATCTGTCACTCGGGATGCCCGAAGACCGCTGGCTGCTGGGTACGCTCGGTCCACAATTGGGTCCGGCGGTCCTGTACTGGTCGGAGCTCGTCGTGCTCATCGTATTCGCGCTGATTCTGGGCCGAACCGGGCTGGCGCCGCTTAAGAGCTGGCAGTGGCTGCTGCTTGGCCTCGGTTTCAGTACGTTCAGCTGGCCGGTGCTCGGCGTGGTTGCCGTGTGGCTTCTGGCGTGCGGTGCGCGCGAACGTGTCGCGAGCGACGGCCTGAGCTGGTGGCGCTTCAACCTGCTGCAGATCTTCATCGGCGGATTGACGGTCATCGCTTTGCTGTCTGTCATCATGGCATTACCACAGGGCCTGCTGGGCACGCCCGACATGCATGTCGCCGGCCACAATTCCTACGGTGCTGTGTTGGGCTGGTTTGCGGATCGCAGTTCGTCATTGTTGCCGGTAGCCACGGCGTTTACGGTTCCAATGTGGATTTACAAGGTATTGATCCTCGTCTGGGCGCTGTGGTTGAGCTTTGCGTTGCTGCGCTGGCTGCCGTGGGTCTGGGAGAAGTTCAGTAGCGATGGGTTCTGGCGTTCACGAAGGGATGAGGCCGCATGAGATGGATATGGATTGGACTGTTTCTGGCGGTGCTGGTCTGGTCAGGGATCGGGCCGAAGGACTACGTGACCTGGTGTCTCGAAGTCGCACCCGCGGTGCTGGGCGCGTTGGTGCTATGGGTGACGCGCGAAAGCTTCCCGCTAACGTCGCTTGTCTATGCACTTATCCTGTTTCACTGCATCGTACTCATGGTGGGCGGCCACTACACCTATGCCGAGGTGCCGCTCGGCGACTGGGTTCGCGAACTGGTTGACGGTCGTCGCAACAACTACGACAAGCTCGGCCACTTCGTGCAGGGGTTTGTGCCCGCCATGATTGCCCGCGAGCTTATGATTCGCCTGCGTATATTCAACTCGGATGCGTGGCGAAATTTCTACATCGTCAGTTTCTGCCTGGGCTTCAGCGCGTTCTACGAGCTCATCGAGTGGTGGGTCGCGTTACTTTCCGATGAGGCGGCTGAAGCGTTTCTGGGCACCCAGGGCTACGTCTGGGACACCCAATCCGATATGGGGTGGGCCCTGTTCGGTGCACTCGCGGCCTTGTTGCTGCTCGGGCGCCTGCACGATCGGCAATTGCAGGAACGTGGCTTCCTTTCAGGGGTCTGAGTGAATATGAAGCGTCTCATTGCTGTCGCTGTGTTGATAATGTCCGCCGGGCCCGCCCAGGCTGGAGAGTGCGTCGTGCTACTGCATGGCCTGATGCGTTCATCGACGTCGATGAACAAGATGGAGCGCGAACTTGGCGAGGCGGGCTTCGTGACGGCTAATATCGAGTACCCGTCGCGCGACCATGCGATCGAGAAACTCGCCGACGTCGCGGTGCCGGACGGGCTGGCTGCGTGCCGCGAGCACGAAGATATCGAGCGCATTCATTTTGTGACGCATTCGCTGGGCGGCATTCTCGTGCGCCAGTACCTGAGCGAGAGTCAGATCCCCGAGCTGGGCCGGGTCGTGATGCTGGGTCCGCCAAACCAGGGA
>SHLT01000096.1 GCA_004282875.1 Chromatiales bacterium
TTTGTCAGCCTGCTCATGGACAAAACCCTGGGTACCGATTTCGAAGATTGGACTCACTGGCTGCCCTGCGATCGAGCGATAGCAGTCCAGACCACCGCGGTTTCTGATCCCATTCCCTATACGCGCTCCATCGCCAGGGAGAGTGGTTGGCAATGGCGTATTCCATTGCAAACGCGGGTTGGCAACGGGCTCGTTTATTGCAGCGAATTCATGAGCGACGATGAAGCCCGTGACACCCTGCTCGCGAATATTGAGGGTGAGCTCATTACGGAACCGAGGGTGTTGCGTTTTCGCACGGGACAACGGGTGAAGCACTGGAACCGGAACTGTGTTGCCCTGGGCCTGGCGGCCGGCTTCCTCGAGCCGCTGGAATCCACCAGCATTCACCTGATCCAGCGAGGCGTGATCCGGCTGCTGCAGATGTTCCCCTACGGCGGCATCGTCGAGTCAGACCGGACGGAATTCAATCGCCAGATGGACGCCGAGTTTCGCTTTATCCGTGACTTCATCATCATGCACTACCATGTCACGGAACGAACCGACTCCGAATTCTGGCGCCGCTGTCGAAACATGGACATTCCTGACGACCTTAAGCATCGCCTGGACCTGTTCCGCGATAGTGGCCGTGTGTTCGAGGCTGAGTTCGATATCTTCCGCGAGAACAGCTGGACCCAGGTGATGCTTGGGCAAGGCATCGAACCTCAGAGTTATCATCCCATCGTGGACATGATGAGTGAGCAGGAGCTTCGTCAGTTCATGCAGATCCAGGGGCAGAAGGTCGACCGTGTGCTGCAACAGCTGCCAACCCACCAGGAATTCATTGATCGGTACTGTCCAACTACCGCAGGCTGAACTCCGTCACGATCCGACCTGGCTCTTCAGGCGCTCTGCCAGGTAGGCGATGAGCTTGTCCTTGTCCGCTGAAGAAAGCTTGCCCATCACGTCGGGCAAATCGGAAGGCAGATGTTCGCCGGGGTCGCCATCTGCCTGGAATGCAAAATGCTCGAAGAACGTGCGCCACACGTCGCGCTGGTCCGCGGGCAGCCCAGACATGATTGCCATCGCATGGACCAGGCTGAGGATCGGCTTGTGATGCGCGGGAACGCCTTCGTTCCACCAGTAGTTGACCAGGATGTTCAGAGGGTCGAGAGATTCCACGCCGTGCCACCACAAAACCGGAATATAGACGGCATCGCCTGGCTCGAGCAGAGCTTCCTGAGCCGACTCAAGGGCCTCGCGGAATCTCGGGTATTTCGTGTAATCCGGTGCACGCAGGTCGACGCAGCTAATGGGTGAGCCCCCCGGCGTTCGCAAGAGTGGACCTATGTAGAGATTGGCGACCTGCTCGGGCGGAAAGACGGTAAATCGCCGCCTGCCGCTGACAACGCCCGCGACGTTGTAATTATTATCGAAATGGGCGGCGATCATCAGTCGATTGCCAATCCAGACGCGCGGCGCGATATCGTCATCGAGCAAAGGCATCGCATTGTCTTCATGGAATGACGGCATGATGCTTGGAACGTGAAGCGCCTGCAGTGCGATAGCCGGCGGCTGCGCAGCCTCGGCCAGGGACAACAGTGTGTCGAGCGCCTTGCTGATCGAGACGTTCTCCGACCCGAAGTTGAAGCCCTGGAAGTCGTCGGAATAAGAGAAGCGCCCATCTATCTCTGGTGAGCCGACCATCGCGCTGACCGTGCCCCCAGTGTCGAGTCGCTTGAAGTAGTCGACGACACTTTCTTGCGATTCGAGTGCTGCCTGAACGGCGGGCCAGTCTCGCAGCAGGCCTCTCAGCACGGCAGGCTGCTTTGCGGGAACGATCTCGTTCTCGAATACCGCTCGATCCGCGTCTCGCCATTCCTTGATTTTCTTCAAAGCCTCCCCCCTATGCCTTAGAATGAACGTTAGCAGGTCCGGCAGAATCACCCAAGACGTTGAGAGAATTTAGGAGCACTGTGCCCGACGTAAAGAACATTGTTTTCACCTTTATTTCGATCGTCGTGGTCCCTCTGCTGTTCTTCGTTTTGCTTGAGCTGGGCCTCACGATTTTCGGTGTCGGCACATCGTTCGACTATTTCCACAAAATAGACATCGATGGTCAACCGCATTACCAGGAAAACCCGTATTTCGCCGACCAGTTCTACCCGCCGTCGCTGAACATCGGCCCGCTGGAAAACACGTTTCCCAAAGAGCGTGATCCTGAACTGATCAGAGTCTATGTGTTAGGGGGATCTGCAGCGCAGGGCTTCCCGCACAAGAACCACGGAGTGGACAGGCTGCTTGCGGCCCAACTCCAGGCTGCACTACCGTCGCGCAAGATCGAAGTAATCAACACGGCGATGACCTCGGTCAATTCCCATGTTGTCTACGCGGTTGCTGAATCCATTCCAAAAGACTCCGCCGACTTTGCCGTTATCCTGATGGGAAACAACGAGGTCGTTGGTCCGTACGGTCCCGGCACGTTTAATCAGAATTTCCTGGCGAACATCAATGCGATTCGGGGAATTCAGGCGCTAAAGCGTACGCGGACCTGGCAAGCCATGGACAGCCTCATCCAGAAGATCAAGCCTACCGATGCAAAGCAGGAGCTCGAGTGGGAAGGCATGCAGATGTTCACCAACAACGGTGTCCCACACGATGATCCTCGCATGGAAAGTGTCTACGGGCACTATGAGGACAACCTCGCAGACATTATCGAGACGCTGCGTGGCAAAGGGATCCATGTCCTGCTCTCCTCGGTCCCCGTCAATCTTCGACACTCCGCACCGTTTTTGTCCGTTCGCCGCCCCGACTTGTCCGCCGATCAGCTCGAGCAATGGCGTGAACTGACTCTTTCAGGATCTCAGAGCGCCGACCAGGAGAACTGGGGTGAGGCTGTTACGCAATTTCAAGCGGCACTGGAGATTGATCCTGGTTATGCCGATACGCACTTCAGGCTGGGTACCGCCTTCGAGAACCTCGGTGACTTTGACAAGGCCAAGACTCACTATAAACGCGCCCTGGACCTGGACGCATTGCGGTTTCGGGCCGACACCAGGCTCAACCAGATCATTCAGGACGTTGCCGCCGGCGTCGAGAGCGACTCGTTCAGCTTTGTCGATAACGCCGCCGCTTTTGCACAGGCCAGCGAGCCGTATCAACCGGGTTGGAACCTGTTGCTTGAACACGTCCACTACGGTTTTGCGGGCAACAATGTTCTGGCAACAGAGATCACCCGCTCGATAGTAAGCACTTTGAATACAGCAGGTGATTTCCAGCCTTTGCGGGGGGTCGATGTTGCACGGAGGGTTGGTTTCCCTAACTACGACACGATCGAGGAAATAAAAAACCTGCAGGGCATGATCGAGCATCCGCCATTTCCCGGGCAGAGTAATTACGCCGAACTCAGGAGCTTTCTTGACAACAATCTGGATCGTGTCACTAACGCCGTCGGATCTCAGAGGGAAGTGGTTCAACGTCGCCAGGACGTTGTGGACTCCGGTCTCGCGGACTGGAAGGTTCATTTCGAACTCGCTGTCTTGAATCAACGTCTGCGCAATCCACCGGCGATGTATTACCACCTGCAACAGATTCTCGAGCTGTACCCCCACAACCGTGAAAGCTACATGAAGCTCGCCGAGGCGATGAGCAAGGACGGCAGATGGCGTGAGGCGATACCGCATCTTGAACAGTCCCTCTATTACACCCGGGGCGACGAACAGAAAATTGCTCAAACCACTAACTGGTTAGGTACGGCGCATCTCCGCACGGGGAACTATGAAAAGGCAACCGACCTGTTGTTGCAATTGCCGCAGAAGTATCCGGATCAGATCGATTTGACGCTCAGGGCGTATGGCAACCTGATCCGATACTCACGCGATAATGGCAAGGACACGGACCTTGACCGCTACATCGAGGATGTACAGCGATACGGTAACGCATTGATACGAAAAGAGAAGGACAAAGAATACCCATTGCTTTACAAGAGGCTGTCCCAACTCATGGCCATGGGTGGCTACACTGCAGAAGCGCAGGAATGGGCAGAAGCAGAGGGGCAATAGTTACGAAAGCGTCCATCATTCTCGGGATTTCCGCTTACTACCACGACAGTGCCGCCGCCTTGCTGAAGGACGGAGAACTGGTCGCGGCCGCACAGCAGGAACGTTTCACTCGAAAGAAGCATGATGCCCGATTTCCTGGTGATGCCATCCGCTACTGCCTGGAAGCGGAAGACCTGTCTCTTAACGATCTCGACCGGGTCGTCTTCTACGACAAGCCGCTCATCAAGTTCGAGCGACTGCTGGAAACGTACCTGAGCTATGCGCCCAACGGCTTCCGTTCTTTCGTCGCCGCGATGCCTGTCTGGCTCAAGGAAAAGCTCTATCTCAAGACTGTCCTGAAAAAAGAGCTTGCGGAGCTCGGTGGCTGCAAGCCAAAGGACCTGCCGCCGCTGCTCTTCGCCGAACATCACCAGTCGCACGCAGCGTCGGCGTTTTTCTTCAGCCCGTTCGAGCGTGCGGCCGTGCTTTGCCTCGACGGTGTGGGGGAATGGGCGACAACGTCGACGTGGCTGGGGAACGGCGCAAGTCTCGAGCCGCTCTGGGAGATCGACTTTCCTCACTCGTTGGGCCTGCTCTACTCCGCGTTCACGTATTTTGCGGGCTTCAGGGTCAACTCCGGAGAGTACAAGCTCATGGGGCTCGCCCCCTACGGCCAGCCGAAATATGTCGACCTGATTCTCGACAAACTGCTCGACCTCAAGGCGGACGGAACATTTCGTCTGGACATGCAGTACTTCAACTACTGCACGGGCCTGACAATGACCAACAGCCGCTTCGATGAAGTCTTTGGTGGCCCGCCACGCAAACCTGAAAGCGAGCTCACGCAGCGCGAGATGGACATCGCCGCTTCCATTCAGATCGTCACGGAAGAGGTGGTGCTGCGGCTCGCCAGGACACTTCACGAGGAGACGGGTGAAGACCACCTTTGTCTCGCCGGGGGCGTCGCGCTCAACTGCGTCGCCAACGGTCGACTGCAGCGCGAAGGGCCGTACGAGAACATCTGGATTCAGCCTGCTGCCGGCGATGCGGGTGGCGCCGCGGGCGCCGCCGCCATCGTCTGGCACGACTTCGACAAGCAACCGCGCAAGCTGAACAGCAGTAGCGGCCCTGCCGCCGACCGCATGCACGGGTCGTACCTGGGACCGAATTTTTCGCAGGAGCAGATCCAGGCTGAGCTCGACACGATGGGCGCAAACTACTCGGCCCTGGACGATGACGCGCTGTTTTCGCAAACAGCGCAGTTACTCGCCGACGAGAACGTGATCGGCTGGTTCCAGGGCCGCATGGAGTTCGGGCCACGCGCACTTGGCGGCCGTTCGATCATCGGCGACCCGCGCAGCGCAAAGATGCAGTCGATCATGAACCTCAAGATCAAGTACCGCGAGTCTTTCCGCCCGTTCGCACCCTCCGTTCTTTGGGAGCGCGTCTCTGACTATTTTGAACAGGACGTACCAAGCCCCTACATGTTGATCGTTGCGCCCGTGCGCGAGGATCTGAGGACTGCTCTCAGCGATGAGCAGGAGGGGCTTTTCGGCATTGAAAAGCTCAAGCTAAGACGTTCGGAGCTGCCCGCCATTACACACGTGGATTATTCCGCACGAGTGCAAACCGTCCATAAGGAAACAAACCCGCGTTACCATGAGTTGCTGAAAGCCTTCGAGCGCCTCACCGGCTGTGGTGTCCTTGTAAACACGTCGTTCAATGTACGCGGTGAACCTATTGTCTGTACGCCGAGCGATGCCTACCGGTGTTTCATGCGTACCGAGATGGACTATCTCGTCGTGGAGAATATTCTGTTGGACAAGAAAGAGCAGCCGGACTGGGACGACGACACATCCTGGCAGGACGAGTTCGAGCTCGACTGACATGGCTATCGATCACACTATTCCCGAACTTGACCGGAAAGGCCTGCGCGATTTTGGCCTTACGTTTGGCGCGGCTGTCGTCATCATCTTTGGTCTGTTCTTCCCCTGGGTGCTCGATCTCGGTTGGCCGGCCTGGCCCTGGGTCATAGCCGGACCATTTTGGGCGCTGGCCTTGATCCGCCCGCTGTGGCTGCGACCGCTGTATCGCGTGTGGATGCGTTTCGGCCTGCTCGCGAGCCGGGTCATGACGCCATTCGTGCTTGGGATCGTCTTTTTCGTTATGATTTCGCCAATGGCGATTGTCAGGCGCCTCATGGGCAGAGACCCAATGCAGCGGACGCTGGATCCGAAGCTCGAAAGCTACCGGGTCAAGAGCACCAAGAGCCCGGCAGAGAAATTGGAGAGACCGTTCTAATGCTGGATCTGTTGTCAGACCTCTGGGCCTTTATGCGGGAGCGCAAGAAATTCTGGCTGGCTCCGATAATCATCGTAATGATCCTGCTCGGCGGTCTGATCGTGTTCGCGCAGGGATCTGCGCTGGCCCCGTTTATCTACACGTTGTTCTAGCAACAACGCCGCCATCGCGGGGCGCTGTTCCTTCCAGGCAAAAAAATACCCGCAGCGAACTGCGGGTATTTTTTTCGTGCGTTGTCTTCGCTACTTGTCAGTCTTTTGCGAGTCTGAAGGTCCACCAGTTATCAGGTACTGACTCGATCGTGACTGTCAGGCTACCGTCGTCCAGGGTCTGGACTTCATAGGTGACTGAGTCGGGCGCATCACCCGGCGCAGCCAGTTCCGAGCCGTTGACGACTTTGGGCAGGCCGATGTGTGAGCCCCTGCCGTTGATCGTCAGTGTGCTTGCGACCTCATCGTAGCTGAAGGCACCTGTACTGGAGCCATCGTGCGGCGCAACCGACGCACCACAGGTCTCACCGGCCACGCCCTGGAAGGGCTCAAGCCAGGTCTCACCATCCTGGAAGTTCTGGAAGTTACCGCTTGCACCGAAGTGGAAGACATCGTCAAACCAACAGTCACGCAGGGTAACTGCCGCGGCGTCGGCGGACCACCAGGAAACATCCCCGGCGGCAGGACCGACGCCGGCCGCGCCTTCACCGTCGAGTTTCCAGTTGCCGACCAGGGGCGAGTCTGAAACGCGAACCAGTGTGTACTGCCACCAGGTTCCGGCCACCGTCTCGATGTTAACCGTCAGACTGTCACCATCCAGTGTGCCCACGTTATACGTGACCGACGGCGGTGCGTCGCCCGGCGCGGCCAACTCTGCGCCATTCACGGTCTTGGCCAGACCGATGTGGGCTCCTGTGCCTGACAGCTTCAGGGTATTGGCAACGTCGTCGTACCGGAAGATGGCGTTATTGCTGCCATCGTGCGGCGCAACCGGCGCTCCGCAACTCTCCCCGGCAACACCCTGGAAGGGCTCGAGCCAGGTCTCGTCGCCAAGCACATTCGCAAAAGAACCGTCCGCATTGAATTCGTAGACGTCGTCAAACCAGCAGTCGCGCAGGGTAACGGCGGCCGCATCCGCGCTCCACCAGGAAATGTCCCCTTCGGCCGGACCAACGCCCGCCGCGCCTTCACCGTCCAACTTCCACTTGCCCTCAAGGGCCGCGGTGTCGTTGACGCGTTCGAAGGCGAAGGTCCACCAGTTTCCGGCCAAGGATTCGATGGTTACCGTTATGTTGTCACCATCAAGGGTGAGCACGTCATAGGTAATCGAGTCGGGCGCATCACCTGGCGCAGCCAGTTCCGCGCCATTGACGACTTTAGCCAGGCCGAGGTGTGAGCCTGTGCCGTTAATGGTCAGGGTGCTCGCAGCTTCATCGTAGCTGAAGGAACCCGCACTCGAGCCATCGTGCGGTGCAACCGACGCACCACAAGACTCGGCGGCGACACCCTGGAAGGGTTCGAGCCAGGTTTCACCGTCCTGGAAGTTCTGGAATGAGCCGTCATCACCAAAGTAGAAGATATCGTCGAACCAGCAGTCGCGCAGGGCAACAGCTGCGGCGTCAGCGCTCCACCAGGAAACATCCCCTGCGGCCGGACCGACGCCGGCTGAGCCTTCGCCCGCAAGTTTCCACTTGCCGACCAGGGGCGACTCTGACACGCGAACCAGCCGGAACTGCCACCAGTTTCCGGCCAACGTCTCGATGGTCACCGTCAGGCTGTCACCGTCCAGCGTGGCGACGTTGTAGGTAACCGATGCCGGTGCCTCTCCGGGTGAGCCCAGTTCTGCGCCGTTCACGACCTTAGCCAGGCCTATGTGTGCGCCTGTACCGGACAGTTTCAGGGTGCTGGCATCTTCGTCGTACTGGAAGATGGCGCCATTGCTGCCGTCATGCGGCGCAACCGGCGCGCCGCAACTCTCTGCAGCAACACCCTGGAAAGGCTCGAGCCAGGTCTCATCGCCCAGTATGTTCCGGAACGAACCGTCGGCATTGAATTCATAGACATCGTCAAACCAGCAGTCGCGCAGGGCGACAGCGGCCGCGTCGGCGCTCCACCAGGATACGTCGCCTTCGGCCGGACCTACCCCGGCTGCGCCTTCGCCGTCGAGTTTCCATTTACCCAGAAGCGGTGACACGGGCTCCTTCGCAAAGCGGAAGGTCCACCAGTTTCCGGGCGCGGTCTCGATGGTCACCGTCAGGGTCGTGGCGTCCAGCGTCAGTACCTGGTAGGTAATGGAATCCGGCGCATCGCCAGGACTCGCAAGCTCCATGCCGTTAACAACTTTTGCCAGGCCAAGGTGCAAACCTCTGCCATCAATTGTGAGCGTACCGGCGGCTTCATCGTACACCCAGGTGCCGGTGCTGGTGCCATCATGCGGGGCAACCGGCGCACCGCAACTTTCAGCGGCGACACCCTGGAACGGCTCGAGCCAGGTTTCGTCGCCGAGAACCTGATTGAATGAGCCGTCGCTGCCAAAGCGGTATTCATCGTCGAACCAGCAATCTCGCAGGGTAAGCGACGCGGCGTCGGCACTCCACCAGGAGATGTCGCCGGCTGCCGGACCAACGCCGGCAGCACCCTCGCCATCCAGTCGCCAGTCACCCGCAATAGATGCACCGCCTGCGTCAGGACAACCCTCGGCACAATACTCCACGGCACTGCCGTCAGTGGTGGCCAGCACAACCTGGCCCACTTCACCACTGATGTCCGAGTAAGTGATCGAGAACCAGACGTCACCGTCAACGTCAGTTGCGGTCATTTCACGGAGTGCGTACCACTTGTTTACGCTGCCGATCACCTCGGCCTCAACGTCGTTAATGAAGACGGTGGGTTTCAGGAGTGCTTCAGTGGCAATGAAGTCGATGCGAATTTCCTGACCCTCGCTCGCCGTGCCATTTGGCTTTGGATCCCTGTCACGCGCCATCTTGATCGTGACGCTTGTCAGCGTGGGCGGTATACCGTCCGGGCCGAAATTATCAGCGAGGTTGTTTTCCGTGACCGTGTTGCCTTTGCCGTCGCATGCGGACAGCAGCAACAGACCGGACATGGCCAGGATTGCGACAACGCGACTGGCGAAGGTGCCAAGTGGTCCTCGGTCTGAGTTGAAAATTAGCCGTTGCATTACGTCCCCCAAAATCTGTCTATTTTTGCCTTATTAAGGTCAAGTCGAATCTATTACTGTGTGCTCGGTGCTTACCCGCTTCCGTCACATGTCGAAGTCATAGCGGATCCCGAAGTCGTATCGCGGGGCGAGCTGAACAGCCTGCAACACCTGCAACTTCGAAAGGCCGTACACGTGCCTCGTCTCGTTGGTGAGGTTCAACCCGGAGAAGTACAACGTAAGATTGTCGTTCCAGTAATAGGTCACATTCAGGTCCCACTGCCCGTAGGCTTCTGTGAACTGAGGGCTGGTGTTGTTGCCCTGGTCCTGGCCGGTTCCATTGAGGAAGTCGTCGCGCCAGTTATAGGCAAGACGAACCTGCAGGTCCTCGGTGTCGTAAAACGCAATCAGGTTGGCCGAGTCACTCAGGCCAACCAGCGGGAACTGGGTGTCCCATGGCCTGGAGAGATCGTAAGCAACATCTGCATTAACTATCGTTGCGTTGATGACAAAACCCCAGGGCGTATCGCCAAAGGTATGCTGAAGGTTGACTTCGACACCGTCCACTTTCGCGGTTCGCTGATTGACGGGTTGGCTCAAATTGAAGACGATCGGCGGATCACCCGCTACGCTAACAATCGTCTCACCGTCCACAGCCGGATCATCCTGGTAGTTGTCCAGGATGAAGCGGCCTACTGCCGTGTAGTTGTTCGGATCCAGGCCACTCTCCTGGAGGGCGCGATTCCAGAGGTTGCCACCGATGATGTTGGGAATGTTGAATGGCGTCCCTGTGCTACGTCCGGCGCCGATGAAATTGTCTACATCTTTCCAGAAAAGACCCGCGGACAGGTAGCTGCTGTCATTGTAATACCACTCAAATGACAGATCGGTATTGAACGACTGAATGGGAACCAGACCGGGGTTACCGGACGATGCTGACGGGTTCGTATTCGGGAAGAACTGTGTGCCAGTGGGTGCAAAACCGCCCTTGATGTCATTGTAGTTCGGACGCGTTATGGTCTCACTGAATGACGCGCGGAGGACGATGTCTTCCCAAGGCTCGATATCGAAATCGAGGTTGGGCAAGGTTACGTCATATTCGCCTTCAAAATCAGTTTCCTGCGAAATCAGTTCGCCGTCCGCATCCCTGGCTGGGGTGATGTTCAGCTCATTACCTGCGCCGACCCACGAAGACCCGTCATAGATCAGGGTCCTCGAAGGAGACGAGATTTCCGTCTCTTCATAGCGTACGCCCACGTGCAGGTTGGCGGGCATGCTACCGATATCCCCGGACCAGTTGAACTGGAGATACGTCGCGATGGATTTCTCGGTGGTGCGAAGGTCGCTGGTCCAGTCAGTGGATGCGCAGTAGCCGGTACCACAGTCGCCGACATTGGCATAGCTTAGACCTTGGTCGATGTAGGCGGCCTCGCCCCTTGCCTGGAGATCAGCGAGACTGGCTGTGAAGAACTCCCTCTGCAGATCGGGATGATCTGATCCGGACAACTCGTCGAACTGGTCTTCGATGCTCGAGCGCACCAGGACGTCCGAGATGAACCCGGGGTCCGTAATGCCGCCCCAGTTGTCGAGCTGCACATTGCTGGATACCGAGCGATTGCTGACCTCGGTCGTCTGTACGCCGAAATCGATACTGGATCCTTCCCAGAAATCCGAGAAGCTACCCGCAATCTTGGCCTGCTCGAGGTCCATGAAGGAGGCCTCGTTACCGAACACGCTGCCCGTGATCCGCATGTCGTTCCTGTACAGCGGGCGATTTGCCTCACCGCCGGAGTTCAGGTCGAGGATCATGATCGGCATGTCCCAGCCGGTCAGAATCGTCTGGCCAACCTTGTTGAAGCTGGCTATGGTGATGAGCGCGTTCGTGCCGTTCGGGCCGTTGGCTCCCCTCTCGGCCGACGAGTCGTGGTAATCAAACTCGAGTGACAGCTGATCGGTGATGTACCACTCGAGATTGAAGCCGACTGATTCATTCAGATTGTTACTACCATCCTCGCCTGTACCCATGGCAAAGTCATTGTTGTCATTGGTCTCGGTGTAGTAGATCGGGCTGGCAATTGGGCCATCTGTCCATTCACTGGCCTGGGAAAGCGCTGCCGTATTGGAGAACCAGGCAGAAAGATCGCTGTAGGATCGTTCCAGGTCGAACTCGGAGCGGATGTAGTCGACCTTCGCCGAAATGCTGTCCGTCGGCGCCCACTGCAGCACGATCTGGGCATTGGTCCTTTCCGTATCAAATTCCTCCATACGGTAGGACATCGACTGCGGGATCGAATACGTCTCGTCGTTTGTCTGCGGCCGGTTTATCTGGTTTTCATCGTTGACGACCCTGACGCTACCACCCGGCCGTACATCATCACCGGGCTCGGTATACCAACCACCGGTGCCCGCAACGTTGACACCACTATTCCTGACCTGGTGCGACGCTGTTATGGCGATACCGACCGTGTCATTCATGAAACGATCGAGGTAGATGCCAGAGAATTCCGGCGTGATGTCGTCGCCCTTGCGCGTCGACATGTCGTACACGCTCTTCGCTGCGAGACTCAGAGTCGGTTCGCCTTCAAGCGGCGTAGGCGTCTGGATATTGATCGTGGAACCGATACCGCCGGAGGGGACGTCGGCTCGTCCCGTCTTGTACACCTGGACACCCGCTACGCCTTCCGAAGCCAGGTCAGCGAAGTCAAAAGAACGAGTGGTGCCGTTATGGGTTGGCATCTGGCGGCCATTGACGGTAACCAGGTTGTATTCCGGTCCAAATCCACGCACCGTCACCTGGCTGCCCTCGCCGCGCTGACGGTCGATGGACACGCCGGTGATCCTCTGCAGCGACTCGGCCAGGTTCTGGTCAGGGAACTTACCGATGTCTTCCGCAGAAATTGCGTCCACGACACCGGTTGCAGCGCGTTTGACGTCCATGGAGCGCTTCAGGCTGCCGCGAATACCGATCGTGACAATTTCCTCGATGACTTCGTCATCTTGCGCAACAGACACCGCAGGCGTCGCGAAGGCCGCACCCAGCGCAACTGCCACGCCGGTGGCCAAAGGTGTCTTACGGAATGTAGGTCTTTGCATGCTCGAGCCCCCTGAAGCTTGCTTGTGTAGGTCTAACCGATTGATTGGTAAGCTTTAAATTCTGTAATTCGTTTTTTATTACGGCTTCCGCAGTGCTTTCACATGAAACTGGTTGACTGTCAAAAACCGCTTGTATCAGTACATATACGTAAGACTGACAGCGCTGTCAACATTGGCTTGAAAACCTGAACACCGAAACGCTCTACCGCGGCCCGGAACTCGAAGAGTCCGCTTAGTCCTGGCCGAATTCGTAAACCCTGACGTAATCAACCAGCATGCGCTGCGGAAAGACGCTGTCATCGATACCGCCGCCGGCCCTGCCCCACATGCCACCCACGGCGACGTTCAG
>SHLT01000185.1 GCA_004282875.1 Chromatiales bacterium
GTGTCTTCCAGCCATTCCCGTTTCCTGGAAATGGCAACATCGAGAACCTGGCGCGGCGTAATCCGGATAGCGCCTATTCGCACTTCGCTGGGAACGGTGTCGACGATTGTGCACACGGTAAGGCGGGCCTGGTTCTGCCTTGCTAATGCGGCGCCACGTTTCAGTGCAGCCGAGTAGTCCGTACTCTCATCGACAACAAGCAGAATATTGGCAAACCTCTTCATTGCTGAACCTCGCGCAATCCGGATGACTACCCTACGATCTTACTATTCTTGGGAAGACTGGACATTGGGTTCGGGCCTTGGGCGTTTTTCGTCGCCCTGATTGATCCCTGCTGGCCCAGGTCGGCTTTAGGTAAAACCCAGAATTGACGGATTCCGCCGGAAGCCGAAAATACCTAGGGGGCGGTCATGAAAACCCAAGAGGGGTGTTTGGCATGCAAAAGGTCTTGGTTGCCGGTGCCACGGGCTATCTGGGTCAGTTCGTTGTGAAGGCCTTAAAGGCGAGCGGCTATTGGGTTCGCGCTCTCGGTCGGAGCGCAGCAAAGCTCGCTCCCGTCGAGGAGTATGCGGATGAGTTGTGCGTCGGCGAAGTCACTGACCTGGATTCTCTCAACGGTCTCTGCGATGGCGTCGACATCGTCTTCTCGTCGGTAGGGATTACACGACAACGAGACGGATTGACATACAACGATGTCGACTACCAGGCGAACAGGAATCTCCTGGCGCTTGCCGAAGCGTCGGCGGTTTCGAAGTTCATGTACGTGCACGTCATGAATGCCGGGAAACTGCGCCATGTTGCGATGATCCAGGCCAAGCAGGCGTTCGTCGATGAACTGAAACGGTCAAGGCTCGATCATGTCGTGATCTGCCCTACGGGGTTTTACTCGGACATGGAGGCGTTCCTGTCGATGGCCGGCTCAGGCCGCGTCTATCTTTTCGGTGACGGCTCCAGCCGAATCAACCCCATACACGGCGCCGATCTTGCCGAGGTCTGTGCGGCCGCCCTGGGAGCCGGGGAGAGCCAGATTGACGTCGGCGGCCCGGAGGTGCTCACTTATCGCGAGATTGCAGAACTGGCGTTCGACGTCCTCGGTAAGACTCAGAAAATCACCTGCGTTCCGAAGCCTCTTATCTCAATGGTTGTAGGAGCACTTCGCGGGCTGACACCCGTGAAGGTCTATGGGCCGCTCGAGTTTATGGCAAGCGTCATGACCATGGATGTCATCGGTCAACCGAACGGTCAGCGACGACTCGCGGAACATTTCCGCGATTGCAACGGCACCATCGGAAATACGTCGGGTGATGATCACCCACTACCGGTGTAACGCGCACTACCGCATTCTTTCAGTTACGGCGCGGTGTCTTCGTCTGCCTGAAGTTCGTGACGAGGAACTTCGGGTCTGTCGGCGGGTAGTACCGTGCCGTCGGGCAGGAAAGTCAGGCCGGGGTTCCCGAAGTCCTCGAGCGACAGACCGCGCATCATGTTGAGCGCGCGTTGCTTTGAGTCGATGCTCGGACCGTCAGGGCGCAACTGAATCGTCGACACGATGTCGCCCTCGATAAAACGACCCTCACCATCCAGCGTCGTCGTCAGGATTGGCGCTACTCCCTTGATACCCGCGACGCTGATGCCGTAGTAGGTCGCGAAGTTCCCGAGGCTGTAAGCGATCAGACGATCCCGATAGCGCTCCATGCCGCGCACGACGTGCGGCCCGTGGCCGATCACGAGGTCGGCGCCGGCATCGACGACACCACGCGCGAACCAGACCACGTCGCCGCGCGGCTCACCGTAATATTCTTCTTCGGCAAACGGCACATGGGTCGTGTCAACACCTTCCGCGCCGCCGTGAAACGTCACCACAACAATGTCGTGTTCCTTGTCGCACGCCGCGATCCAGGCAAACGCCCTCTCGTAATCGAGCAGCATGTTGGAGTTCTTGGTCACGGCGTAGTTAATGAAGACAATGCTCAGCCCATTCTGCTGAATGACCGAATACGTATCTTCGAAGCCCGACGCGGCAATGCCGTGTGCCTCCAGCGCCAGGCGGCTTGCCTCCCTGCCTTCCTCTCCAAAGTCGCGCGCATGGTTGTTGGCCAGGCTCATGATGTCGAAGCCGGCATTGCGGTAGTGCTCCGCGTAGCGTGCCGGCGAACGGAACAGGTAGCAGGCATTCGGGTTGCTGCACTTCTTGCCCGGCTCCCCGCCATCCATCAGCACGCCTTCGAGATTGCCGAAGGTGATATCAGTGGCCGCGAGCACCGGCGTCACGTGCGCGAGAAAACTCAAGCCGTCGTCATCGGGCAGGTGGTTCTTCGGATAGTCCGTCCCGATCATCATGTCGCCGACCGACGCAATGCTGATCCGAAATTCGGACTTGTCGGGCTCGGGCGTTGGCGGTGGAGGCGGTGCTGGCGCGACCGGCTCGGGCTCGGGCGGCGCCTCGGGTACGGGTTCAGGCGGTGTCGCGCAGGCCGCCAGCAGCGACAGCAGCGCGAGGAGAAATACAAGCTTGCGCGCGTTAGTCGTCACTGAGGCGAATGCGGAACACATCGATCTTCGCGGCACGCAGGCGACTGCGCATCATGTTCAGCTCGTCGAGGTCGTCGATGGGGCCAATGTATACGCGGTGGTAATTGCGCTCGTTGACCTTGACGCGTTGTATGTGAGATTCGATGCCGTGGAGCGCGAGTTCAGCGCGCCGCCGGTCGGCATCGGCATTGGTCGAGAAGGATCCGGCCTGCAACACGTATACGCCCGGTTCGACCACGGCCTGGGGTGTCGCACCGATCGCTGTCGCCGGCTCTTCATCGGGCGTTACGACTTCGAAGTTCGGCAAAATGTCGTAGAACGTGAAGCGCTTTTCCTTTTCTTCCTCGTCTTCTTCCGCTGCCGCGGTCTCGCCGTTGTCATCGAGCGCATCCTGCATGCTCGCAGGCGTCGGCGTCGGGTCCGCCGC
This sequence comes from Chromatiales bacterium, assembly GCA_004282875.1. Lineage (GTDB taxonomy): Bacteria > Pseudomonadota > Gammaproteobacteria > Steroidobacterales > Woeseiaceae > UBA1847. The sequence continues at coordinate 2,960 of SHLT01000185.1, forward strand.
CACGGCGGCAGGGCCGCCCGGCTGCCCGGCAACCTGTCCTGGCTGCCGGTCTTTCACATAGACGGCGACGGCGACCGACAAACCCACGGCCAGCCCGAACAGCATGGCTATAAACGGTGAGGTGCTCGACTGCGCCGGTTTACGAGTCGAACGGCGCCGCCTCTTTTTCGCCATTACATCTTCTCCGGCGCCGACACACCCAGGATGCCGAGACCGTTGGCAATGACGGTGCGTGTTGCAACGATCAGGTACAGGCGCGCATCGCGCAGCGCTGCATCGTCGACGAGAAACGCGTGCGCGTTGTAATAGGTGTGAAAATCATTCGCGAGGTCACGCAGGTAGTGCACAAGCGTCTGCGGCGCGCGATTGTTCGCCGCGAGTTCGACAACTTCCGGGTAGCGGCTCAGGGATGTCATCAATGATTTCTCCTGGGGTTCCGTCAGCTGGCCCAGTTGCGTGCGGCCATTCGCCATATCCCATTGCAGCGATTTTTCTTCGAGCTGGCGGAGCACGCTCGCAACCCGCGCATGCGCGTACTGGATGTAGTACACCGGGTTGTCATTCGACTGCGACGTTGCGATGT
>SHLT01000015.1 GCA_004282875.1 Chromatiales bacterium
TGTACGGCACGTTCTGTTCGATTTCGCCCGAGTTGATGACATCGACGATGACCCGGTCCCAATCCGAAATCGGCGTCTTGTTGTCGCGCTCGTCGTAGCGGTAGCCGTATTTCACGCGCAGCTTGCTGATGGGTCGTGAGGTGATCGTGAAAGAGTAGTTCACGGTATCGACCTGCGCATCCAGCGACGTGGCGGGGAGTGCCGAAGTCACGACGTCGGGATTGATCGTGTAGGGCAGGAAATCCGCATTTTGCTCGCCACGGCCCGACGCAACGAGAAACGCGACGACCGTGTTGCCGGCGGCCATGCGGTAATTGCCGGCCAGTGAGATTTGCGAGAAGTCGTTGTCGGGTTCGCGGGCCGTGCTGAGCGTCGTGGCCCCCGGTACGGTAAGGAACGGCGTTTCCCACGTGAGGGATGGGTTCTGATTGGTGAAGAACGAGCCGTAGTACGCGAGGGTCAGGCTGACCGCGTCGGACCGGTACTGCACGCCCGCATCGACCTGGTCCGTTTCGTGATCGACCCAGCGCGGCAGGAACGCAGCCTGCGTGTAACTGCCGGCACTCGAGATGTCGATTCCGTCGCGAGTCTGCCGCCGGAAGTCGGCGAACAGCCGAAACATCTCTGCAGGTGTCCAGTCTGCGCCGACATCGACGATCTGGCGGTCGGTGCCGACGACGCGTTGTTGCAATGACGCAGCAAGCTGCGTCATCTGGTCGGTCGTGCCCGCCGATACCCAGCCGGCAGGCAGCGTCAGCGTGCCGTCCGCAGCCCGGGAGAAAATCGTGCTGGTGGTATCGAAGCGACGGAAAGGCAGTTCGCTATAGCCTGCGCGAAATTCGTACACGCCCTGTCGGCCCATACTGAGCTCGACGGCGCGGGAATCGAGGCCAAGGTCCTCGACCGACCAGTCGAGCCGGTAGCCGTCGTTGACATAGCGGCCGTGGCCGTCAACGTTGCCGTAGGCCCCGTCTTCGTCGTAGCCGGTGTAGTTGCCAAAGCGTGCCGCTTCGTCGCTGACGTTGGTGACGCCCGCATCGATCTCGGCACGATAGCCCTGCTCAAAGGGGCAGGATTCACATGCCCAGTCGCTCGTATCCACCTGCGCGAGGCTGATGGCCGGCGCCAGGAGAATCAGTGGAGCAACGAGTGTGCGGCCTGATTTCATTGTTCGTTTCAACATCGTTCCAGGCTCCTAGCGCATCAGCTTCGAACCAGACGGGTGATTGGACCCGTGAACCTGGTCATGGCAGTTGAGGCAGGACTGTCCCAGCAGCAGTGCTGAGGGAATATTGTTTGCGAGGCCGCGGGCATCCTGCGGCACGCTCGGGTGGCCGTCCTGTGAGTGACAGCTTTGGCACAACATCGGGGCACGCATGCTCAGCATGCCCGGCTGCGTCGAGCCATGTGGGTTATGGCAGCTGTTGCAGTCTTCCGTAACCGGCGCGTGTTCCCAGAGATACGGGCCGCGCAGCTCCGCGTGGCAGTCGTAACAGGTGCCGTTCACCGTGCTGCCGGCGAGCAGCTGCTCCGTAGTGTCGCCGTGCGGGCTATGGCAGCTCGTGCAGGCCATCTTGCCCTGGCGCACAGGATGCGCGTACGGCTTCATTGACTGGGTGCGTTGCTGCTGGTGGCAATCGAAGCAGACGTCTGCCTGTGTTGACGTAGCCAGAACCGGGTCGCGCTCGATATGCATCGTGTGACAGTCGGAGCAGGCAACCGTGTTGTCGTCATGCGAACTGCCATGCCAGGCGAAACCCGTGTCCGCATCATGGCACGCGGCGCAGTAGGCGTTTTGGTCCGTAATCGACATCGTGGAGTTCGAACCGAATGCCGGAATCGCCGGCCTTTCTTGGCCACGCCGCACGCGACCGGCGTGATCGCCGGCAGGACCGTGGCAGGCCTCGCACTGCAGCTGACCTTGCCCGAAGGGAGAGTTCGGGTCCTGTGGCATCGCATGCTTGGTGCGGAACACTGCCAGCGTCGCCTGGTCGTCATGACACTGGAAACACGTGTCGGCACCCTTGCGACTGTAGTCGGGGAGTTCGGCCCCGTCGTCAGTCGCCTGGGCATGGGTGATTGCAGGGGTGGCGATGGCCGCTAGGGCCACCGCCAGTACTGCGAATCTTGCTGTCATTTTAGTGAGCATCTGCATGTGTCCAGTCTAGTTGAACTGGAAGTCACCAACGCCGTGCATCTCGGCGACATCGGCGCTCGATCCAGGTCCATGACAGAGCTGGCAGGTTTCGACACCGGACGAGACGAGATTGCTGTCGGCGTCCTTCGTCGCATTGAAATCACCGCCATTCTGGATCATGTGGTTGGCTGCGAGGTCACTGACGTGGCAGGAGGAGCAGACGGCCGAGTTCGGAGAGACGACGACGTCATCTGTCGGCGTTGACGTGTCATTGGCATCGACCGTCGTTCCGAGTACCGCAGTAGGATCCACAGGGTAGAAACCATCTTCGACGTGGCAGCCTTCGCAGTTATTCAGCTTGCCTGGATAGACGAAGTCAAACGTATGCGGTGTGCCGCCGGACGGGAACGCGAAGCCACATGCCTCGTAGGCTTCGTCCGTGTAGTCGTACGCATGCAACGCGTGAATCATAACCTTCATATCGACGGTGTTGTCGTCCGTGCCGAAGTCTGTCGCGCATTGACCGGCACGACGGTTGATGTCCGTGACGTTAGGCGCGTGGCAGGTGACGCACACTTCGATGTTGTCGGTGCGGTTGTTGCCGTGCATCGACAGCTGGTTGTGGCAGTCGTCGCACTTGTCGATATCGACCGCATTGCGGCGAGTCACCAGCGTGTTCGCGCCGATCGGGGCATAGGCAACAGCATTGGTCACCGCGATGCGCTCGACAACGCCATCGATATCCACGCCCGGGTGGCCATCCATCGTGACCGCCAGTGAACCACCGGCATTGGCCGGAATCGCTATCGGCATGGTGACGCTGTAGACACCGTCCTGACCTGCAACCGCTTGTGGTGTACCGCCCGAACACGGAATCGCGCTCGTAGATGTGGGCAGACCAGGCGTGTTCGCGCCGTTGTTATGGTAGTCCGAAGTTGCCCAGGCGACGCCAACGACGAGTCGTGACGGGCCGCAGGTCGTCCATTCGGCATCATTCAGGAGATCCCAGGCTACGCCTGTATCCGGATTGTTTACACGATAATGTACGGTCGTGAAATCACCGACATTCGTATCGAGGATATCGACAATCTCGAACTCGAACGCAGACTGAGCTTCAATAATCGGCTGCCTGTGTACTTCCGTGACACGCCAGGCGCCGCCGTTCAGGTCTGAGTCTTCGCCGTGGCAGGTAACGCAGTCCATGTCATCGAGGAACACGAGGCCGCCGAAGTGCAGCTGGTCCGGATCGTTCTCGGATCCATCCCAGTCAATCCAGTCGTGGCAGGAGCCACAGGAAGCGCGGTTCTGTACCTGGCGCCAGTTACTGGCTTGCGGGATCGTAGTATCGGATTCCTGGTGACAGGTCGTGCAGTTGCGCACGTCCTGCGGGAAAACGACGTCCGAGTAGTCGTGCAGCGAACTGCGAAAACCGATAATAAAGTATCCGTTGTCCAGGTTTTCACCGTAGTGAATCTTGTGGATCATTTCCTTCATGTCCACGGTGCCACCCCACGGCTCGGCAGCCGTGTCGCCGTCTATCGAGTACGGATTGTGGCAGGTCACGCAGTATTCGATGTCGAATCGCGCTTCGCCATGGAAGCCGAGGTTGTCGTGGCAGGCGTTGCACGTCGCATTGTTCACGATCAGGCGCGTGTCAATGGGTGCTCCGCCGGTTGGAACGAAGTCGAAAGGTGCGTTGTTGGCTGGTGCGCCGCCGCGAATTTCAAGGCCGAGGCGGTGAGTTTTGGCCGCATCAAATACGGGTCCTGCCGGATATGCGGTCAGGGCCTGTGCAAACGTATAGGTGTAGGTACCGTCGCCATTATCAGTAAAGGTGCCTGAGGTCGCGCCTTCGGCATTCGCCTGTGCATCGGCAATACCGCCGCTGTCGCGCGTGATGTATGACTGCCATTCACTCGACGACCCATCTTGCCCGAGGGATAGCTGGGCGAGCGTGAATCGCAAGGCGCTGGCCGGCATGTCCTTCAGGCCAAAGCCAACATCGTCGGTCAGGCTCAGCGTCACCGTCGGGGCGCCGCCGCCGGCTGGAACCGTGACGCTCTGCACTTCGACGTTGATCTTGTCGGCAGCCGTCCAGGAGATGGCGCCGGCAGAGCCCGGAGTTCCAGGCGTTCCGGGCGTGCCCGGAGGTCCTGCTGTACCCGGAGGCCCGGCGGGGCCGGCGGGACCGGTGGAACCATCGCATGCGAAGAGTAGGGCGCTGGCGAGCAGCAGACCTACCAATCCTGTATTGCGGCTGAATGAGCGTCTCATGTCATACCCCTTGAACTTAGTTTTGCCTGAAACTTTGCGGGTTGTGTCGGTCACCGTTCATGGCGCATTCAGGAACGGTCTTTTGTAATGTCCTTTCTAGGGAATTTGGACCGATTCTTGAATCGCGAAAACTACCTATGGATTCTCGGTATGTAGCAGGACGACAACAGGTGCGATCTATGTACAATTATCTCGGGCCCAACCGGGCTTCTAGGAGACTACAAATGAAACGAAAATTTATCTTTGTTTTATCAGCACTTACGCTTGGAATCCCGGCACTGGCCAGCGCAGATGTCGACGCCTTGATGCAGGATTGCAACAGCTGCCACGGTGATAACGGCGTGAGCCAGTCGAGCGATATTCCGACAATTGCGGGCCTCGCCGAGTTTGTGCACGTTGATGCCCTGTTTATTTACCAGGACGAAGCGCGCCCCTGTAAGGAATCCGAGTACCGCCAGGGCGACACGAGCCGTGCTGCTACAACGATGTGTGCGCTAGCCGCCGATCTGAGTGAGGACGACATCGAAGCGCTTGCCATGGCCTATGCCGAGCTGCCCTACGTGAAAGCCACACAGGAATTCGATGCGGACAAGGCTGCTGCTGGCAAGGCAATCCACGACAAGGATTGCGATCGCTGCCATACCGAGGAAGGCACCAATCCTGACGACGAAGCCGGCATGCTTGGCGGACAACAGATGGGTTACCTGCGTGACACGTTTGCCGCCTACGCGGATGGCTCGCGCGAGCAACCCGGAAAGATGCAACAGAAGCTCGACGCATTGTCTGCGGATGACATAGAGGCGCTGGTCCACTATTACGGCAGCGTTCAATAGGATATCAACAGCCAGCCGCCGGTGGCGACACCGGCGGCATTCGGCCGGCCTCCTGGACCGGCCTGCTGTGCCCACAGCACTTTCCTCCAAGCTTGAGCGAGAGGCCACTCTCGGAAATCCCTGATGGCGGGTAATACCGTATTGGCTTACTAAGACGCCAGACTTCAGGGAAATAAGAAAAATGACTCAGCCGAATCGGCCTGCCAGTTTCTTGCGCGCGCTATCACTCCTGTCCCGGCCCTCGACTCGGGGTCCCGGAAATCAATGGTTCGCGGCCGTCGTTGCCGCGATTCTATGGTTTGCCGGCAGCCCGGCAATGGCCCAGGAAGACAGCCGGTGTCTCAGGTGTCATGACGATCCGGAACTGACTGCCCTCAAGGGCGATACCGAGATATCGGCTCACGTCACTGCGGAGATGATCGCAGGGTCGGTCCACGCCGAGCTAACGTGCGTCGAATGCCACAGTGACCTCGCGGGCAGCAAACGTCGGCGGCATGCCGAAGAGCTCGAGCTCGTGGTCTGCGACGATTGCCACAGGCGTGAAGCCAGAGCGCATGGTAGAAGTCTCCATGGCGTTGCGGCGGAGCAAGGCGACCCGATGGCTCCGACTTGTGCCGACTGCCACGGCAAACACGATGTTCTGTCCGCCGCGAATACCGACTCGCCGACCGCAGTGATGAATATCCCGGTCCTTTGTGGCAACTGTCATCGAGAGGGAGCCCCGGTATCTCGCACGCACGAAATATCGCAGGACAATATTCTCGAAAATTATTCGATGAGCATGCACGGAGAGGGCCTGTTCTCGCAGGGCCTGACCGTCACAGCAGTCTGTACTTCCTGCCACACGTCGCATGACATTCTGCCGCACACCGATCCGAAGTCGAGCATCCACGCAGACAATGTCGGAGAGACTTGCACCGCATGCCACAGTCAGATTGAAAATGTGCACCGCAAGGTAATCGAGGGAAATCTGTGGACCGAAGATCCGGGCAAGATCCCTGCCTGCGTCGATTGCCACGCCCCACACAAGATTCGCAATGTTTTCTATCCCGATGGCCTGGCTGACAAGGATTGCCTCACTTGCCATGCTCAGGAAGACCTGACAATGGATCGCGACGGCGCGACCGTCAGTCTGTACGTCGATGAGAACGCTTATGAGAACTCGGCGCATGCGGATACGGCGTGTGCTCAATGTCATACGGACGTCACTGTTGCCGAAGAGCGCGCCTGCTCAACGATCGAGACCAAGGTCGACTGCGCCATCTGTCATGCCGAGCAGGTGACGGAGTACGACGGCAGTACGCACGGAACGCTGCACGCTGAGAACGACCCGGATGCACCGTCTTGCCAGGACTGTCACGCCAAGCACGCGACGCTGAGCAAGGAAACGCAGGCGTCGCCAACCTATGCACTCAATGTGCCGACGCTCTGCGGTGAGTGTCACCGTGTCGGTGAGCAGGCTGCGACGCGCATAGACGCGAAGGTCGAAGACATTGTCGGGAGCTATGAAGACAGTGTGCACGGCCGCGGCTTGATCGAGAGCGGCCTTGTCGTAACGGCAACGTGTGCGGATTGCCATGGGGCACATAACGAACTTCCCCCGGAAGACCCGAACGCGTCGACGAATCCACAGAATATCGCCGGGACCTGCGGTTCCTGCCATCACGGGATCGAGGAGCAGTTCCGCGAGAGTGTCCACTGGACCAGCGACCCGATCGCCGAGGATGATCACCCCACTTGCGAAGACTGCCATGCCTCGCACACGATCATGCGCACGGAGCAGATCGGGTTCCGGGACCTCATGATGGAGCAGTGTGGACGTTGTCACACTGACGAGACCGAAACTTTCTTCGATACGTTCCACGGCAAGGTTTCGCGCCTGGGCGGTGAAGGCGTCGCGAAGTGCTACGACTGCCATGGTACCCATGACATTCTGAGCCCGTCCGATCCGGCCTCGCACCTGGGTCGCGACAATGTTGTCGAAACCTGCGGCCAATGCCACGAGGGATCACATCGGCAATTTGCGGGCTACCTGACACACGCGACGCATCATGATCGCGAGCAGTACCCGTACCTGTTCTGGTCGTTCTGGGGTATGACGGCGTTACTGGTTGGCACCTTGTCCTTTGCTTTCCTGCACTCATTCGCCTGGGTAATCCGGCTAATGCTGAATCGTAAGGAATGGCAGGCCCACAAGGCGCTGAGCCAGAGTAGAGAACAGAAATTCTACCGGCGATTCAGCCGCCTCCAACGCACGATGCATATCATCATGATGCTCAGCTTCTTTATGCTTGCCCTGACCGGCATGGCGCTGAAGTTCTCGTATATGCCGTGGGCACAGGCTGTCTCCGACTTCCTGGGCGGCTTTGACAGCATGGGCTTCCAGCACCGCGTTGGCGCGTTTGGCCTGCTAATCGTCTTTGTTCTCCACGCCTACGACATTGTTAATTACAAACGCCGGACGAAGCAGACGATGTGGCAGATCATTACCGGACCGGACTCGATCATCTTCAACGGTCGTGATCTCAAGGAGTTTGTACAGTCCGTCAAGTGGTTCTTCGGTTTCGGTGAGCGCCCGGATTATGGTCGCTATACCTACTGGGAGAAGTTCGATTACTTCGCGGTCGGCTGGGGTATTATCATCATCGGTTCGACAGGACTCGTCTTGTGGTTCCCCGAGCTCTTCACGCGCATCGTTCCGGGCTGGGCCGTCAACGTAGCGACTATCATTCATAGTGACGAAGCGCTGCTCGCAGTCGGCTTCATCTTCACGATTCACTTCTTCAACACGCACTTCCGGCCCGACAAGTTCCCGATGGATCCTGTGATTTTCACCGGGCGCATTTCCGTCGACGAGCTGAAGTATGACAAGCCGGGCGAATACGAGAAGCAAGTGGAGTCCGGTGAGCTTGAGGGCAACCTCGTGAGAGCGTTCCCGCGGACCAAAGACAAGGGCGTGAGAATATTCGGATTCCTGGCGCTCACATTTGGACTGGTGCTACTGGGTCTGATCGTCTACGCGATGTTGTTCGGCTATCGTTAAGAACTGGTCCCCGGCATCATCCTTTGCCATGATGCCGGGTATCGTTTCTTACGCTTAGGAAGAACTCACATTGGATCTGACCGGACACTGGGTTGGTGCAACCGCCCTCGTTTTATTCGTGCTGGCGTACTTGCTGGTAATCGTTGAAGAGTTTACGCACCTCAGGAAATCCAAACCCGTCATCCTGGCAGCGGGACTGATCTGGGCCATCATCGCCTATCAGTACGCGACGGCGGGTATCACGCATGAGACGGAGGAGGCCGTTCGGCATTTCCTCACCGAATTTGCGGAGTTGTTCCTGTTCCTGCTCACGGCCATGACGTATGTCAACGCCATGAGTGAGCGCCGTGTTTTTGAAGCGCTACGATCGTGGCTCGTCAATCGGCAATATAGCTATCGCAAGCTGTTCTGGATTACCGGCATCCTCGCGTTCTTCCTGTCACCTATCATCGATAACCTTACGACGGCCCTGGTGATGTGCGCGGTATTGCTGGCGGTCGGCAAAGACAATAAGAAGTTCGTCAGCATCGGCTGCGTCAACATCGTGGTGGCTGCAAATGCGGGCGGAGCTTTCAGTCCATTTGGTGACATCACTACGCTTATGGTCTGGCAAAGAGGCGTACTGGATTTCCAGACGTTCTTCGCGCTCTTCATACCATCCGTCGCCAATTACCTGGTGCCGGCTGTTCTCATGTCGTTGGCGGTACCCCGAGCGACCCCGGACGCGGAGAGCGAGGTTATCGAAATGCAGCGTGGCGCCAAGAGGATGATGTTTCTCTTCGGTTGCACCATCGCGACAGCCGTTGGGTTTCATAACTTCCTGCACCTCCCGCCATTCCTCGGCATGATGACGGGACTCGCGTACCTTCAGATCTTCGGCTATTACCTGCGCATCACGCATGATTCAGAATCCGGCAACGCGAAGCCCCGTGGCAGGCACGGAGAGGTCACGGCATTCGACAGCTTTCGAGAGATTGCGCGCGCCGAATGGGACACGCTGCTGTTCTTTTTTGGCGTGATCATGTGTGTCGGCGGCCTGGGGTTCATTGGCTACCTCGATCATTTGTCGCTGTACGCCTATACGGAACTCGGCGCGACCGTTGCCAACATACTGGTCGGTATTGCGTCCGCCATCGTCGACAACATTCCCGTCATGGTTGCGGTCCTGCAGATGTATCCCGAGATGGATGTGGCGCAATGGTTGCTGGTCACCTTGACCGCAGGCGTTGGCGGCAGTCTTCTCTCCATCGGATCCGCGGCGGGCGTCGCACTGATGGGCCAGGCGCGTGGACAATACACGTTCTTTTCCCATCTCAAGTGGACGCCGGCAATTGCTGCCGGCTTCGCACTCAGTATCTGGGTGCATTTTCTGGTCAACAGCCACTACATCGGGATCGTCCCGACGTAGGCCAGGCGCCTTGCTGCGCCTGACCTAGGTGTCTTTCTCGGGAGTCTCCCCGTAGACGACCTCACCGCGTTCCTCGGCCCTCGAGAAAGGCGGTTTGCCGGTAAGCCAGGTCATATCCATCGGGTAGACCGCCGGGTCGAGCATAACCGAGTAGAAATGCCAGATAAGGATTGCCAGTGTCGCCAGGACTGCCTCGAGGAAATGCAGAACCGTGGCGGCTTCAGGCACCCAACCCGGGAGCCATGCCAGTGTAAGGTTCTCGAACCACAACACTAGTCCCGTAATCGCCGTGACGAACGTACCCCACAGTGCGGCCCAATATTCGACTTTCTCAACGTAGCCGACGCGTACCGGGGCCGGTGGGTCGGAACGCAGCCCCAGGTTGTAGCCGGTCCGGTGAACAAACTCCCTGAAATCGGCGGTCTTCGGCAGGAAAGCTGCCATCTGACCGCGCGCGCGCGCGCTGATTGCGAGATGGCCGAAATGTATCAGGCAGGCTCCCATGAGACCCACGGCGGCAATACGATGGACCACGCCGCGAAATTCGTTGTCCCCGAACTGCAGCAACTCGGCCCACCAGCTTTCCGGGTACTTCAATGCAAACCCTGTGTACACGAGCACGAAGAAGCTGACGGCTGCCAAGGCGTGCATAAGTCGAAATGGTCGTGACATGCGTTCCTTGATCGAGCTTTGCTCGGGAGCCCGGCGCCGCCACAATGAATAGGTGCGCGTCTTCTTGACCAGGTCGAGCAGATTGTGCAGCAGCATGCCGATGACGGTGACCCAGATCAGTGGAATGTAGATCTTCCGGATCCAGTAGGCGACGACGTTGGGGGTGTCGTCGGCTATCACATGCACGGGACCGATCGTAAACCGGGTTCCCGCTCCGGCATGGCATTGTCCGCAGGTCTCCGCCAGGTTGTCCGGATGCGTATGCGAGTCCGGATCGGTCGACGGCAGAATGTTGTGCACGCCGTGGCAGCTTGCGCAATTGGCGACGCGTTGTGAACCACCGCGTGCGGCCAGTCCATGAAAGCTCTCGCCATAGGAGGGGACCTGGTCCGCGGGCAGGCCGTATTTCTCGCTGAGCTTGAGGTCTGAGTGGCAGGGACCACAAACCTGGATCGGGACGTTGCTGGCCGAAACAGGCGATCCCGGAGCCGCAATCGCTAGAATCCGATGCTCGCCATGACAATCTGTGCACACCGGCGATTCGTAGACGCCGGCAGCTGCCGCCATCCCGTGAATGCTGCGATCGAATTGCCTGGTGATTTTTCTATGGCAACCTCCGCAAGTGTCGGGAACGTTCTGACGGTGAATCGAAGAATCCGGATCGGTGGCGGGCAATGGCGAGTGGGCTGAATGACAATCGCTGCAACCGGGTCCCGGGTCATGATCGTGCACAGCTTGTGCGTGCACGCTGGCCGTGTAGGCTGCGATCGGGCGAATAGTCGACACGCTTCGTTCCGTAGGCGGTTCCGCACCATGACAAGCCCCGCAGGTCTCACCCTGGGAGAGGGAGGAAACCGGGGACGATTCGTCTGTGTACGGCATCATCGTGTGGACTTCGCCGTGACAATCTGTGCAGCTCGGCAGAATCGGGTCAGGGAATTTCTGCGGACCCAACTCGCCGTGGGCGCTCGTCGACTGCTCCTCGACGACGTCGTCGTGACAGGATCCGCAGTCGACGGGATCGAGCCCGCGCTTATGCCGTCGTTCGTCAGCGCCAACGTGGCAGTCGAGGCACTCGGTCGTGCCGTGTACAGTGGCCTCAAATTGCGCCAGGTCCGTTTCGTGGCAGTCGAGGCAAGGATTTGCCTGTGCGGTATCGTCCGCTGTCGAGGTGAGCGGAAGGCAGGCAAAGAGGAGAAGGGCGATGCCGGTAGTAAACGTACGCACAGCGATACTCACTGTTGCAGAATGGTCTGGTTAAGAAACGCCGGTACCTATTATGGGCCCGCAATAACAATATCCCAACACCCTGAGCCTGCGAGAAATACGGATTTTCGTGCCACTGCTACGTAGTTTAGTATTGCTCCCGCTACGGTAGAGATACTAAATCTGAGTGTTGCTCAGCCATCAATAACAAGCGTTCCAGCGAACACTGAGGAACACCATGTTTAAGAATTTCCTTGCATCGATAACCCATAATAGCGTCAGTTTTATTGGCACGGCGATCGCCGTTGCCATGCTGGTGCTGATGGCGAGCCTGTTTGCCATGGAGCTTTGGGGCTTCGAAGGCGGCCCGTACATTGGCATCCTGACGTACTTGATCTTGCCCATGATATTTGTCTTCGGGCTGATCCTGATTCCGATTGGTGCGGTACTTTACCGACGTAAGCTACGTCGAATGGATGGCAGTGAAGACACACCATTGCTTCCTGTATTCGATCTGAACGTGAAGGCCACGCGACGCTGGATGCTGATTCTCGCGGCTGCAACGATGTTGAATATTGTCATTGTGGCCGGCGCAACCTACAAGGGCGTGCATGTCATGGAGACGGTTGAGTTTTGTGGCCTTGCCTGTCATTCGGTCATGGAGCCCGAGCACACTGCTCATGCCCGTTCACCGCACTCCCGCGTTGCCTGCGCAGAGTGCCACATCGGTCCTGGCGCCGACTGGTTCGTCAAATCGAAACTGGATGGTGCCTGGCAGCTGGTGTCCGTGGCATTTGACCTGTATCCACGCCCGGTACCGACGCCCTTGCACGATTTGCGCCCGGCACGAGAAACCTGCGAGCAGTGCCATTGGCCGACGAAATTCGTCGGCGACAAGCTCAAGGTAATCAAGCACTACGAAGAGGATGAAGAGAACACCGAGTTGACGACGGCGCTATTGCTAAAGGTCGGCGGTTCCCGCGCCAACAATTCACACGGGATTCACTGGCACGTCGATCGAGATGTCGATATTCGCTACCGCTCGGATGAGACGCGCGAGGAAATTTACGAGATCGAGTTCACGCATGGCGAGAACGAGACGATTACGTACGCGGACCGTAGGGCTCCCGAGGACGGCGGCGTCTGGCGCTCGATGGACTGCGTCGACTGTCATAACCGGCCATCGCATATCTATGAGTCCCCGGGTCCCGCTATCGACGAGGCCATGGTATCCGGCCTGATCGATCGAACGCTGCCGTTCGTCAAGCGCGAAAGCCTGCGGATCATCAAGACGGAGTACGAGTCTCACGAAGTGGCGCGCGATGCGATAAACGGCGAATTCGCGGCGTTCTACGCGGCGAACTATCCCGACATCGCAAACGAGCGGGCAGAGGACATCGCGGCCGCCGCGACAGTGCTTGGCGATATCTATTCGGTCAACGTATTCCCGGGAATGAATGTTTGGTGGGATACCTATCCAAATCACATCGGGCACGAGCAATCGGATGGTTGCTTCCGATGCCACAGGCGCAGCATGCGAACAGCGGACAGGGAGCAGGTCTCGACTGACTGCGAGAATTGCCACGTCCTGCTCGCGGAGGAAGAAGAGAACCCCGACATCATGTCGGTCTTGAGGCCAGAGTAATGAAGACTCTTGCGGCAACACCCGCGTCGCATTCGCTGACGCATGAAATTATCAGTGGCGGCAGCGGGCTCGTACTCGCGCTGTTCATGTGGGGCCACGTGGTCCTGGTTGGCTCGATCCTGACCGGGGAACGCGGTTTTGACTGGATGGCGACGTTTCTCGAGGACTATTACATCGCGCAGCCGACTGTTGCAGTCATCTTCGCCCTGTTTCTGGTGCATGCGGTATTCGCGGCACGCAAGGTCCCGGCGCAATTGCGAGAACGCAAACGAATCATCGCGCTGGCGAAGGGGCTCAGCCGGTCCGGCCGAGAAAAGGTAGCCACACGGACTGAACACTCGCCATTTCGGCCTCACGTCGAATCCATGCTCTGGATCTGGCAGGTACGGACCGGAATGGTCATGCTCGTGCTAGGCAGTTTCCACCTGATACTGCTAGGGCTGGACGTATTCACACCGTTGTTCGGCGACATCGCCGGTATCGAGTCGCAAACGTCGATGGCCAGGGTCGGTGCAGGGCTGTGGTTGCCCTACGCGATACTGCTGCTGTGTGTTGAATTCCATGCGAGCGTCGGCCTGTATCGGCTCGCGATCAAATGGGGCGCGGATCTCTGGCTGTCCCGCAGTGCAATGCATCTCATCGAGCAGATTATTTTCTGGACGATTCTCGTGATCGGCGGCCTCACGTTGTGCGTCCTGGCGGGCTGGGTGGATCCTCCGCTCGCATTCCTGCTTGAAGGAGGTGCGTCGTGACGGGAAGGCTGGTTACAACGGATGTTCTCATCATTGGCGGCGGGCTCGCCGGTGAACGCTGCGCCATCGAGGCAGCCGCCGCAGGGCACGAGGCGATCATCCTGTCATTGGTCCCACCGCGCCGCAGCCACAGCTGCGCGGCGCAGGGCGGAATGCAGGCATCGCTGGCCAATTGTGTCAAGGCGGCCGGCGATAATCCCACGGTCCATTTCCTCGACACGGTGCGCGGTTCGGATTGGGGCGCCGACCAGGAAGTTGCGACTATTTTTGCCGAGGAAGCGCCGATCGCCGTTCGCGAGCTTGCGCATTTCGGTGTGCCGTGGTCGCGGGTACGCGGCGGCAAGAATCACTACTTCATCAAGGGTGAAGAAGTCGACATCGATGAATCGCTGGAGAACGACGGGCTTATCGGTCAGCGCGACTTTGGCGGTACCGCGAAGTGGCGCGCCTGCTACGCAGCGGCGGGTACGGGTCATGCAGCCCTGTACGCGGTGGATAGCGAAGTCGTCCGGCTGGGCATCACGGTGCGCGACCGGACCGAGGCCGTGGCACTGATTCATGACGGCAGCCGGTGCACTGGCGCAGTTGTTCGCGACCTGCGCAATGGCTCGCATTTCACCGTCATCGCCAAGGCAACGGTCATTGCGACTGGCGGTTACGGCCGCATCTACGGGCAGTACACCAGTAACGCGACGATCAACGAGGGTACGGGTGCAGCCATTGCACTCGATACCGGCGTCGTGCCGCTTGGCAACATGGAGGCCGTGCAGTTCCATCCGACCACCCTGTCACCAAGCGGCATTCTGGTCACAGAAGGATGCCGAGGCGACGGTGCCTACCTGCTTGACAAGAATGGCGACCGTTTCATGGTCGAGCTCGAGCCCGAGAAGCAGGAACTCGCCAGTCGCGACGTGGTTTCCCGCCATATGCAGCAGCGTATGCGCGATGGCCTGGGCATCGACTCGCCTTACGGTCCGCACCTTTGGCTCGACTGTCGGCATCTTGGTGAGGAGCACATGCGCACCAAGCTACTCGAGGTCTGGGATATCTGCCGGGACTTCGTCGGCCGAAATCCCGCGAAGGATCTGATTCCCGTGCGCCCGACGCAGCATTATTCGATGGGTGGTGTGCGCGTGAACAAGGATGGCCAGGCGTACGGCCTGGCGGGGCTGTTCGCGGTCGGCGAGGCATCGTGCTGGGACATGCATGGCTTCAACCGGCTTGGCGGTAACAGCCTTTCCGAAACCCTGGTCAGCGGCAGGATCGTGGGGCGACGGGTCGCCGAGTATGCGTCCGGTCATGCACTCAGAGCCGACACCGGATTGGCTTTTGCGGCATTGGCCGACGCCGAACGCAAGGCGGCGAACTGGCTGGCGCGCAGCGGGTCAGGACCTAACGTCTACGAGATTCGTGACGCAATGGGCGAAACGATGATGCACAAGGTCGGCATCTTCCGGAACGGCGACGAGCTGCAGGAAGCCATCGCAGAGCTCGGTCAATTATTGGATGACTGCGACAACGCCGTCCTGCGCTGCAAGGATCCGGGCGTCAATCCTGAACTGGCTTTTGCGCTGCGGCTGAAAGGCATGCTACGCCTTGCAATGACCGTGGCGAAGGGCGCGCTGGCGCGTACCGAGAGTCGCGGCGCGCATTATCGGTCAGACTATCCGCTGCGCAACGACAAGGAGTGGCTGAGCCGAACGCTGGTTCGCTGGGGCGCCGGTGACAGCGAGCCGACGCTAAGCTACGAGCCGACCGGCATCATTGACTTGCCGCCCGGGCATCGTGGCTATGGCAGCGACGAGCGTATCGAGATGACTGAAACACTCGAGAAACATAATGAAGACGTGCTGCAGGAGCAGACACGTCACGGCCGACTGGCCAGTACCGAAGACATGGGCAGCCGATTGCGTCGTGGTGCCTGGAAATCTGCAACAGGATAGGAATTCATGAGCGACACAGCGACAGCCCGCCGACTCCGATTTGAGATTTTCCGCTACAACCCGGAAGACGAAGACTCTGTGCCGCACACGGACGTTTTCGAACTGGAAGAGACGCCGTTCATGACCCTGTACATCGCGCTAAGCCAGATTCGCGAGAAACAGGACCCCGGTCTGCAGTTCGATTTTGCTTGCCGGTCAGCCATCTGCGGGTCCTGCGCAATGATGGTGAATGGCCGGCCGGCATTGGCCTGCCGGACGTTGACTGCGGACCTTCCTGAAAGTATCCAGTTGTATCCGCTGCCGACTTTCAAATTGATTGGCGACCTGTCCGTCGACACCGGGACCTGGTTTCGGGAGATGGCGGAAAAGACAGAAGCGTGGATCCATGAACGCCTGCCGTTCGACCCCGACGCCACCGAGGAGCGCATGAGCGACGATGTCGCCGCTGCAATCTACGAGGGTGACCGTTGCATCGAGTGTGGTTGTTGTGTCGCCTCGTGCGGTCTCGCAAACGTGGACGACACATTTCTCGCTGGCGCCGGCCTCAATCGTGTGGCCCGCTTTATGATGGATCCGCGTGACAGTCGTTCAGACGCAGAGTGGTTCGACATCGTGGCCGGGGACCAGGGTGTGTTCGCCTGCATCGGCATGATGGCCTGCGAGGACGTGTGCCCGAAAGAGCTGCCGCTGCTCGAAGTCTATGCGTATTTACGGCGTCGTACGCTGGGTGCGCGCTTTGTTGCCAAGTCCGACAGGGCCGTGTGACATGGCCGGCAACGGCGGCATCTTTTCCAGCGTTCTTTCGACAAACCTTTGGTAGTGACCTGATCCGGCCGTAATTTCCTACGGCTTTTACGTATTCTCTCGCGCTCGTGCCTCCTGTTGTATTAGACGGAGGGGAATACCGAGCGCAGTTCAGGTACTGCCAGCCAATAGGCAGTAGCGCACAATCAACGCCTGATCGACCTTTCAAGTGCGACAAGACACGGGGAGAGGTAGATATGAAGCGGCACGTCTTGCACCCGTTATGGGTCGCAATAGGGGTAGTTGGACTCATCCTTTTCGCCAGGCTGTTGCTGGTGCCGGATGACTTCGGCGTCCATGGCGAGAGTTTTACTTACAGCTACTATCGCCTGGGAAATATCGAGGAATGGAAGAACTTCCCCGTAAAGTACCAGGGCACCGATACCTGCCTCGAATGCCACGAAGACAATGCGAAAACGCATCGTCGTTCTCCGCACAAACGGGTGCAATGCGAAAACTGCCACGGTCCGGCCGGCAATCACCCGGACGATGTCGAGTATCTCCCTCTCAATAAAGAACGCGCCATGTGTCTCAGGTGCCACGCAGACCTTGGCTATCCCGAGTCAACCGCCCGATCCTATCTGCCCGCTATTGTTGACCGCCATCACAAACGCAGACGCGAATGTGTGTCGTGTCACGATCCACATGACCCGAGGGAGGATGCCGAATGAGCTGTTCTCGCCGAGACTTTCTCAAGGAATCCGTTGGCGCAGCCTTTGTGTCTTCTCTGCCACTCAGTGCATTTGTCGTTCTAACGACAGAAGAGGCCATAGCGGCGGTTGCCGAATCAACGGTGCGATGGGGATATCTCGTGGATACGACCAAGTGCACTGGCTGTGGAATGTGCGTCAAGGCGTGTAAGAACGAAAACGAGATACCGTACGACGCACCTGTGACGCGAACGTGGGTTGAACGTTATGTCGTTACAAAGGACGGTCAAACACATGTCGACTCACCGAACGGTGGACGCGATGGCTTCACCAGCGGCAACATCCGTGAAGAAGAAATCGATCCGGACACGATTGACAAGGCCTTCTTCGTACCGAAGCTTTGCAATCAGTGTGAAAACCCGGCCTGTGTCCAGGTCT
The DNA here is from genome assembly GCA_004282875.1 of Chromatiales bacterium. Taxonomy (GTDB): domain Bacteria; phylum Pseudomonadota; class Gammaproteobacteria; order Steroidobacterales; family Woeseiaceae; genus UBA1847. The sequence continues at coordinate 17,806 of SHLT01000015.1, forward strand.
GTCCGGTCGGCGCAACCTACCAGACCGAAGACGGTGTCGTGCTGGTCGACAGGGATTGGTGTATTGGTTGCGGCTACTGCATCATGGCCTGCCCGTACGGCGTCCGCTTCTTCCACCCGGATCACAAGGTCGCCGACAAATGTAACTTCTGCTACCACCGCATCACCAAGGGCATGATGCCGGCTTGCGTAGAGAGTTGTGCCTTCGGCGCACGTCGGTTGGCAAATCTCAGGGATCCGGACGATCCTGTAACCAGAATCATCAAGACTGAGAGGGTGGCGGTGCTCAAAGATGAGTACGGTACCAAGCCACATGTGTTCTACCTCGGCCTAGACAACAACGTGAGGTGATCTGATGAATGAAGACCTCATTGTTCATGGCGCCGAATGGACGATCAAAGAGCTATTCGTCTACCCCAATGAGTTTATTTACTGGAGTATCCAGATCGTCATGTATCCGTACATGACCGGACTGGTCGCCGGTGCCTTTGTTCTGTCGTCCCTTTACCACGTATTCGGGCAGAAGGACCTCAAGGAGATCGCACAGTTCTCGTTGGTGTTTTCCCTCGCATTATTGCCCGTAGCGGCGCTGCCTCTGCTCTTACATCTGCAGCAGCCCTTAAGAGCGATGGAGCCCCTGCTGACGCCTCACTTTACTTCGGCGATTGCCGCTTTCGGTATGGTGTTTACCGTCTACGGACTGATTGTTGTCAGCGAAATCTGGTTCGTCTATCGCGTGTACTTCGTGCATCAATGCGAAGCCCTGAAGGGAGCGCCGGGATTTTGGAACGCGCAGCGCCGCATTGTCTACAGGATACTGACTCTGGGTGCGAAAGACGTCAGTGACGATGCCGTTAGAGTCGATCACAAGGCGGCAAAGATACTGGCAGGTGTCGGAATTCCTGTTGCCTGTTTTTTGCATGGCTATGCCGGATTCATCTTTGGGTCCGTCAAGGCTAATGCGCTGTGGATGTCACCGCTGATGCCCGTGATTTTTATCATGTCGGCGGTTGTTTCTGGCATCGCACTCTGCATGCTGACGTATATCGTGATCATGGAATACCAGGCGTTTCGACTGCGGCGCAAGGGCGGTGCGATGGAGGCAGGCGAAACAAAAGGTGCAGAGATCGATATTATTTCGAAGGCGACACGCTACCTGCTGGGCTTCCTCGTGGCGGCCATCAGTCTCGAACTACTGGATCTGATCTTCCGCGGTTATACGGCGATGAAGTCCTGGGATATCCTCCGATCGGTCATGTACGGCAAAGACTTTGTCAACATCTTCGTCTTGCAGTACACGCTTGGCAATCTCGTACCATTCGTGCTTCTGCTGTTGCCGGGTCGGACAATCAAGCGCACCGTACTTGCGTTGTTACTTGTCCTGTTTGGCGTGTTCATGATGCGCTGGAACGTCGTTATCGGCGGGCAGGCATTCTCCTTGTCCTTCTCTGGTTACATGCATTACCACATACCCATCATCCCGCACAGCTTGGAGACGTTTAAGGAAGGCCTGTTCGGCGCGGTGACGGTCATTGCGACGCCATTCCTGCTGTTCTGGTTTATCAACAAATTCGTGCCGTCCTTGCGGAGGAATATAGGGGAGACATAGTGACAGCGAGCGTTGCGGAGCTTGAGGCCCGGCTTATCCGAGTTGAGAAACGGCTGGCGAAACTGGAAGGCACGGTGCCGGCGGAGCCTGATTACGACGCCGAAGCGGCTGCACCAACCCTGGGTATGGGATACGCAGCGAACGCTTCAACGCACATCGGTCGGGTGCTTCTGATTTTCGGTGGCGCTTACCTGCTTCGAGCTATAACCGAGTTCCAGTTCCTGCCGACCGCTATCGGTCTGTCATTAGGCGCCATCTACGCGGTGTTCTGGCTGTTCATGGCTTACCGCAAGGGCGGGCTGGAATTGCAGCACACGAACGCCGCGTTCTTTGGTGGTACCTCGGTGGTCCTTACGCTGCCACTTCTGCATGAGGCGACAACACGTTTTGCCTTGCTGTCCGGCACGGAAGGCGTTCTCGCACTTGGTGTCTATTGTGGAGTAGCCCTGCTCGTCGCGGCCGTGCGCAACCTGAGAACGCTGGCCTGGCTCGTCACGGCGGGTGGTATTGCAGCGGCGGTTGCGTCGCTGGTCGCCAATCACGCGGCCGTCCCGGTATCGGTCTTCCTGTTACTGCTCGGACTTGGTTCACTTTGGGCCGTTTACTGGCGTGAATGGCTGGGATTGCGCTGGCTTGGGGCTATCGGCGCCAACCTGGGTGTCATCGCGCTCGTGGTGCTGGCGGCCAACGACCGCTGGCCAATCGACCCACGGCTGCCCTTTGTGTTTGCTGTTGGGCTATTGAGCACCTATTTGCTGAGTTTTACTTTTCATTCACATGTTCGTGGTCTGCTGGTGGGCTGGTTCGAGGTCATGCAGGCCCTGGTCGCCGGAGGCATAGTGCTTGGTTCCGCCATCATCGCCGTGCAGGACGGTAACCTCGCAATTGCGACTGTTGGAATTATGGGTGTCATTCTTGGGGTCGGCGGGTATGCACTCGCGATTGCCAGACACACACGGGACCTTCGGTACATCAACTTCTTCTACTATTCGTCGTTCGGACTCGTGTTCCTCCTGGTGGGCACCGGCTTGCTCATACCGCTGGTCTGGGCGGCGGTAATCTGGGCGCTACTGGCTATCGTGATGGCCACGTTCAGTGGCCGCATGGGCTGGGTTAGCCTGAGCCTGCAATGTACGTTTCTCCTGCTCGCCGCGAGCACCGGTTCCGGGTTGTTATCGTCCGGGCTGGAAGCTTTGGTAGGTGATCCCTCCAATGGCTGGGCTGTTCTCGAACCAACCCACATCATGGTTGCCGTGGCGACCGTGGCGTGCCTTTTCATCCCCGTAGCTCAGCATTCTGATCGATGGGGTACGCTTGCTGGATTGCCCCAACTCGTTGTCCTGGCGCTTTCCGTCTGGGGCGTTGGTGGGCTGGCCATTGCGGCGATCGCCCAGCTACTTGCCGGCACGGCAGGTGGCGAACCGAATCTCGCGATCCTGGCTGCGATTCGGACGGCGATTCTATCTGTCGCTTCGGTGACGCTCGCGATCTCCAGCGGCCATTGGAGATGGCCAGAGGCACGCTGGCTGGTCTATCCTGTTCTGATCCTGGTGGGAATCAAACTGTTTGTCGAAGATTTCCCGCATGGTCAGCCGGCGACGTTGTTCGTTGCCCTCGCATTTGTGGGTACCGCGCTGTTGTTGGTCGCACCTCTGCTGAAACGGGAGCCTGGTTCGAGTTCAGAAAATGAAGCGCAGCACACGGATACGGTCGATACTTAAGTACTTTGTGCTGATCGTCGTCCTGTCGATCTCACTCTCACTCGCATGGCTGCGTTGGGAGTCCAGTCGCCCGAGAGAGGAATGGTGGGCCGAACGGCATGGCCGTATCGAGACTGTCGCCACGGAAGCATCGGCGACCGTACATGGGCAGCAATCGGTGTCGGTGCGGCTCTCATCCGTCTCGGGTCTGGAGGTTTTCTTTCGCGTGTTACGCAACGGGGCATCGGCAACACCAAAGCCGGTGCTTGTCGTGCTCGGTGGGCATCGGACGGGCAGTGACGCCGTGGAGCTGTTCGGCGACGTCGGGCCGCATGCTGTCGTCGGCGTGGACTACCCCTACGACGGGCCGCAAAGAGTCAAAGGGGCGTTGCCGATTGCCAAGACCATTCCAAAGGCCCGGCAGGCGTTCCTGGACACGGTACCTGCTGTGTCACTGGTCATCGATTGGCTGGTCGAACAGCCCTGGGTAGACCAGGAGCGCATCATCCTGATCGGCGCGAGCCTGGGCGTGCCATTCGCCACCACGGCTGCCGGCCGAGACCCGCGCATAGCCGGTCTGATACTCGTGCACGGCGCAGCCGACAATCGGCTATGGCTGCAGACCCAGGTTGAGCGTCGGATCGAAACCGAGATGCTGCATTATCCGGTGGCCACTGTGCTTCACTGGCTGGCCTATGGCCCGGTTCTCGATACACGTGAACACATTGCCAGGGTTGCGCCTCGCCCGGTCCTCATCATTGGCGCGAGGGAAGACGAACGCATGCCGGAAGGACAGACCGAGCTGTTATTCAAAGCGGCAGGAGAGCCGCGTCGCCTTCGGTACACGGACGGTCAGCACATCCAACCGAATCGGACGGAGATTATTACCGAGTTGCTACGCGTCGCAGACGAGGAACTGGTTTTCCTGACGAACCCGGTGACTGACGCTAGCGATGCTGATCGATAAGAATCGTGTTGATCTGCTGCTTTGACCGACCGCCACGTCGCTTGCGATAGCGCTTCTAGTCGGCGGGGAAGGGGTTTCCTGCAACGATACTGTCAGCCCATGCGTTCGCCGTTTCGCGTGTCCACAAGAGGTCTGACTGCGGCCCGTAAACATACAGAAACAGTACCTTGTCACCGACGTGCAGGCTGAGCATCGTTGCCGACAGGATCTCGCTGCCCATATCCTCGCCGTTCACCGTTGCCGAGACGGTCATGTACATGGAGCTGGCGATGGCATTGTCGGTATCGTGATGCACCGGCAGGGGTACGACGCCTCCGAGGTCGACGGCGAGATCGGCATCGAACTGCTCGCTCAGGGCCGCGTTTCCGGCGCTCGTGATTTCGGGTAAATGCTCCTGCACCCTGGCGGTCAATTCGAAGAGCTGATTGCGAATGATGTCCTGGAATTCGCCAAACTGAGTCGCAGAGATGGACATCCGGCTAATGCTCTTCTCCGCCTCGATATTCATATAGCGACCGACCTCGACAGCGTCCCCACGCAGAATGGCTGCGGCCGTGGATTCGTGAATGAGCGTCAGGTAACGATGGTTGCTCGCCGCAACATACGCCCACATCGACTCGTAGTAAGGGGACATATCCGGAGTGAGCTCGACGTATCCATCCGGGAGCGGGACACTAATCGTGCGCTCACCGACGACGATATCGGCTGCGCCGGCCTGCAGGCAGAACAAGCCCAGTAAGAGAATAATCAGCGGTCGCATAAAGTCGCTAGCCGGCCGAGATCACTTCCAGCGCCCGCAGGACATCGCGGCGACTGATCTGTCCGACCAGCCTGTTCTTGTCCGTAACCGGGAAGCGCCGATAGCGCTTGTCGATGAATACTTCGGCGAGGTCGACGATACTCATTTCGGCATTAACCGTCTGCACGCCATCTGACATGTAATCGCGAACCGGACCGCCGTACTCGCCATGATAACCGGCCTGCAGTGCGACTTTCATGCAGTCGAGTTCAGACAACATGCCGACAAGATTGCCTTCGTCGTCAACAACAGGGGCACCGGCGATGCGATTCTTTACCAGCACGTGCACGGCATCGAGGACCGGTGTGTCGGGCTTGAACGTCACGAGCGTTCGCGCCATATAGTCTTTTACGAGACAGGACTTGATGTTCATGTTGCTTCTCCGTCCGCGCGCTTGCGCTTCTTGCGGCATTGACCTTTGCCGCTGCATAGCTCACAGCCGCCGCCGTTCAGGCCGCCGCAGCTTCCGCTGATTGCCTTGCGACCGTTGATCACGCCAACGCTCATGCCCGTGATGACGAGCAGAATAATGACAAAGCTGAACAGCAGGGTTGTGATGATCGTATTCATTGTGTACTCAGTGTATCGAAATCGGGCGTCGTAATTTCTTGAATGCCGCTCGCATCGCGTACCAGGAAGTAAGCGGCAAGGCCCAGCTCCCGGGCAAGCTCAGGGCCATCGTCAGGTCCGAGCACCAGCAGCGCGGTGGCCATTGCATCTGCGAAGGCTGCCGACGCGTTTACCACGGTAACAGCTGCAAGCTTGTGCGTCACCGGTCGGCCGGTCCGTGGGTCGATAGTGTGCGAATAGCGCTGGCCATCGTGTTCAAAATAGTTACGGTAATCGCCGGACGTGGCGACGCTGGTATCGGTCACATGCACGACCGCGTGCGGCACGCGCTCCGATGTTGACGGCGCCTCGATGCCGATCGCCCATTTGCGGCCGTTTCGATTGTGGCCGCGGATGCGCAACTCACCGCCAATCTCCGCCATGTAGTTGTCAATGCCGCGGGACTCGAGGAGTCCCGCAACCAGGTCCACTGCATGGCCCTTGGCCCAGCCCGAGAGATCCACGTACAGATCCGGCACGTCCTTGCGCACGAGTTGCTCGTTGCAGTCCACCTCCAACAGATCGAAGCCGACCCGGTGTTGCGCGGCCACAATATCGCCGTCCGTTGGCGGTTCGGTGATCGCCCCGGCGGGGCCGAATCCCCACAGGTTGACGAGCGGGCCCACGGTCGGGTCGAAAGCGCCCTTGGTGATCCTGCTGATTTCGAGTGAGCGCTCGAGCAGGTCGCAGAACGGCGCGGATACCGCGACCCAGTCGACCGACAAGGCCATATTCAATGCACTGAGCTCCGAATCGTCGCGCCAGGTGGAGGCAAGCTTATCGAGGGAGCCCAACGCGTCGAGTATGTCCTGTCGCAGGACGTCGGCGTCCAGTTCCGCGGGAAAATCGACCACGGAAACGACGAACGACGTACCCATTGCACTGCCCTGGAGATCCGTTTGTGGCGATGCGTGGTCGCATGCGCAGAGGGCCAGCAGTGCAAGACAGAGGATGAACGAGCGCAGCACGATCAGGCTAGCCGCCGAAATCATCCAGCAGGATGTTCTCTTTCGGAACGCCCAGGCTGTCCAGCATCTTGATGACGGCCGTGTTCATCATGGGGGGGCCACAGAGGTAGAATTCACAGTCCTCGGGCGCCGGGTGTTTCGACAGGTACTCGTCATACAGGACCTGGTGAATGAAGCCCGTGAGTCCGTCCCAGTTATCCTCGGGCTGCGGTTCTGACAAGGCGAGGTGCCACTCGAAGTTGTCGTTCTTCTCGGCCAGCTCATCGAATTCCCCGGCGTAGAACATTTCCTTGAGACTGCGCGCGCCGTACCAGAAGGACATCTTGCGGGTACTGTGTTTGCGTTTCAGCTGGTCGAAGATGTGGGCGCGCATCGGTGCCATGCCGGCGCCGCCGCCGATGAAGACCATTTCGTTGTCCGTATCCTTGGCAAAGAACTCGCCGTAGGGGCCGGAAATCGTCGTGTGGTCACCGGGTTTCAGGTTGAAAATGTACGACGACATGATGCCCGGCGGAATTGACGCGTCGGCGCCTGGAGGCGGCGTTGCTATGCGGACGTTGAGCTTGATGACCGTTTTCTCTTCGGGGTAACTGGCCATCGAATAGGCCCGCATCTCCGGGTGTTTCACATGGGATTCGTACTGCCACAGGTTGTACTTGTCCCATTCGTCGCGGAAGCGCTCGTCGATATCGAATTCGCTGTACTTCAGGTCATGGGGCGGGCATTCGATCTGGATGTAACCGCCGGCCCTGAACTCGAGTTCGTCACCCTCCGGAAGGGCGACGACGAGTTCCTTGATGAAACTCGATACATTCCGGTTTGAGACCACGGTACAGTCATAGCGTTTGACCCCGAACACCTCCTCCGGGACCTGGACTCTCATGTCCTGTTTAACGGCAACCTGGCAGGCGAGTCGATAGTGGTCCGCGGCATCGCGCTTGTTAATGACCGAGGTTTCGGTAGGCAAGATGGCGCCACCGCCCGAGAGGACCCGCACGCGGCATTGGGCGCAGGTGCCGCCGCCGCCACAGGCGGAGGGCACAAACAGCTCGTTGTCAGCGAGGCTCTGCATGAGCTTGCCCCCGACCGGGATTGCCAGTTCAAGTTCGTCGTTGACGATGACTTTGACATTGCCGGTTGCAACCAGCTTGGAGCGTGCCAGAAGAATGACGAATACGAGAATCAGGACGACGGCGGTAAAGAGGCCGACGCCAAGCAGTACTTCCTGAAGTACGGCAGAGTCGATGTTCACTGTTATATTCCCGAGAAGCCCATGAAGCTAAGCGACATGAGGCCAACGATGATGAATGCGATACCCAGTCCCTGGAGACCATCCGGAACGTCGGAGTACTTGAGTTTCTCGCGAATGCCCGCCAGTGCGATCAACGCAATCGCCCAGCCGGCGCCGCTACCTATACCGTAGACGACGGATTCAGGCAGGTTGTACTGGCGTTCGACCATGAACAACGTGCCGCCGAGGATGGCGCAGTTCACGGTGATGAGCGGCAGGAAGATACCGAGGGCGTTGTAGAGCTTCGGCACAAAGCGATCGAGCGTCATTTCGAGTATTTGCACGAGCGCCGCGATGACGCCGATGTAGCTGACCAGTCCCAGGAAGCTCAGGTCGACATTCGGTAATCCGGCCCAGGCGAGCGCACCATCGGCGAGCAGGTACTTGAAGATGAGGTGGTTCACGGGAACCGTGATGACCTGGATGACGATGACCGCAAGGCCCAGCCCGATAGCCGTCTCTACGCGCTTCGAGACAGCCAGGAACGTGCACATGCCAAGGAAGAAAGCGAGGGCGAGGTTTTCGACGAACGCGGCCTGAACAAAGAGGCTGGCATAGGCTTCCATCAGAACACCTCCGTGCGGTGGACTTCATGGATCTGATATTCCGGCTTCTCGACCTGCTGCTTGCGCCAGGTACGGATGCCCCAGATCAAAAGTCCGATGATGAAGAACGCGCTCGGCGGTAACAGCATCAGGCCGTTAGCCACGTACCAGCCACCGTTCGATGTGAGTTCGAACACCGGGTAACCGAGCAGCGTGCCCGCGCCGAACAGTTCGCGCAGGGTTGCGACGGCGATGAGGATGATGCTGTAGCCAAGGCCGTTGCCAAGACCGTCGATGAAGCTCATGACGACACCGTTCTTCATCGCGAAGGCTTCGGCGCGGCCGAGGACGATGCAGTTGGTGATAATCAGGCCGACGAAGACCGACAGCTGTTTGCTGGTTTCGAAGGCATAAGCCTTGAGGAGCTGATCGACGAGGATCACGAGCGACGCAATGATCGTCATGTGGACGATGATGCGGATGTTGTTCGGAATCCTGTGGCGCAGGGCACTGATTGCGGCACCGGCGAGCGCGGCAACGCTGGTCAGCGCGACGCACATGAGCAGTGCCGGCAACAGCGAGGTCGTTACGGCGAGCGCCGAGCAGATACCGAGCATCTGCAGCGTTACCGGGTTGTTGTCGACAAGAGGGTCGATCAGGACTGTTCTTGCTTCACTCATCTGTATTGCCCTCGCGGAAATTGGCCAGATAGGGGCCGAAGCCGTGCGACCCGGTCCAGTACTGCACCAGCCCGGTAATGCCATTGCCTGTCAGCGTTGCGCCCGCCAGGCCGTCGAGCATGTGTTCAGTGCCGGTCACACCTTGCGGGACCAGCCCCTTGATGACGCGGATCACTGGCTCGCCCTCGTCACCGTAGATTTTTTTGCCGTCCACCTGCGCGCGCCAGGATTCCTTGTCCATCTGGTCACCGAGGCCAGGCGTTTCGGCATGTGAGTAGAAGCGCAGTCCCTTGATCGTATTGCCGTCCGGGGCAACCGACAGGTAGCCGAGCATCGTTGACCAAAGGCCTTTGCCGTAAACCGGCAGGATGACCTGGTTGACGCGTCCGTTTTCCGTGACGAGGTACACGTCGATACTGGCGGCTCGCTGTGCGATCCCTGCGCTGTCCAGGTCGTCAGGGATGGCGACGGTCGCCTCCATGTCCGCGCCGTCCGCATAGGTGCCGGACGCGAGGTCGACGGTCCGCGTATCAATCGAGGCGAACAGCGCGTCGACATCGGCGCCGGGCTCCATGAGCCCCGCGACATCGAGGATGATCTGCTTGCGGAACAGGTCCTCGTTCCTTGCCTGCACCGGCTTCAGAACGATGGCCGCGCTGGAGACGATGATCGAGCAGACGAGACTGAGCCCGATCGCTACGATCAGCGTATTCGAGATGCTGTCGCGGTCGAATTCTTTCTTGTCAGACATTGCGTTTCAGCCTCCGCTTGACGTTGGCTTGCACCACGAAGTGGTCGATGACGGGCGCGAACACGTTGGCAAACAGGATCGCGAGCATGATGCCTTCCGGGAATGCCGGGTTGATGACCCGAATGAGCCAGGTCATAAATCCAATCAGGAAGCCGAACACCCATTTGCCGGTGTTCGTCTGGGCAGCGCTCACGGGGTCGGTCGCCATGAAGACCGCGCCGAACGCAAAGCCACCGAGCACCATGTGCCACTCCCATGGCATGGAAATCATCGGGTTGCTGCTCTCGAGGTTGCCGAACAGCAGTGTCGGGATGATGAGGCCTGCGCAGACGGCCACGATAATGCGCCAGGAAGCAATGCCCGTGTAGATGAGAATCACGGCACCGAGCAGGCAGGCTGCTGCCGATACTTCACCGATCGAGCCCTGCATCTGGCCAATGAAGGCTTGCGTCCAGGTCAGGCCTGAATCGATCACTCCCTCGAAGCCCTCTATGGCGCTGATGCCAAGGGCCGTTGCGCCACTGAAGCCATCGACCGGGGTCCACACTGCGTCGCCGGAAATCTGCGCCGGATACGCGAAGTACAGGAATGCGCGGGCGACGAGCGCCGGGTTCAGGAAGTTCTTGCCGGTGCCGCCGAACACTTCCTTGCCGATGATGACGCCAAAGCTGATGCCGACCGCAACCTGCCACAGGGGTATCGTTGCGGGCACGATCAGCGCGAACAGCCAGCCCGTGACGAAAAAGCCCTCGTTGACTTCATGATTGCGGATGCCGGCAAACAGGATTTCCCAGCCGAGGCCCACGACCATGGTCACGATGTAAATCGGGACGAAGTAGAGCGCGCCCTGCAGCGTGCAATCCCAGATGCTGGCCGGATCGTAGCCGGCGCCGAGCATCGCGATGACCGCGCCGCGCCAGCCTTCAAGCCCTGCAACACCGAGGCCCTGCATGGCCATGTTGGCCTGGTATCCCGTGTTCCACATGCCGACCAGCGCCGCAGGCGCTGCCGCAATCACGACGATAATCATGACGCGCTTCAGGTCAAGCGCGTCACGTATGTGCGGGGAACCGCGGCTCAGGTCGCCAGGCGAATACAGGAATGTGTCGACAGCCTCCCACAGTGCATGAAAGCGATGAAAGCGACCGCCCTGCAAGAACAGGGGTTCGAGGGTATCGAGAAACGAGCGTAGTCTTTTCATCAGCCGTTTACCTCGATTTCATGCAAGGTGTTTCGCAGGTGGGGCCCATATTCATACTTGCCGTTGCAAACAAAAGAGCACAGGGCGAGGTCTTCCTCGTCCAGTTCCAGGCATCCGAGCGCGCGCGCACCGTCGGTGTCACGCACAAGAATGGCCTTGAGCAGGGGCGTCGGCAGGATGTCGAGCGGCATGACCTGCTCGAAACTCCCGATAGAGACCATTGCGCGAGGACTGCCGTTCTGTGACGTCGTCATTCTGAGTTTCTTGCCGAACAGCCGGCCCGCAAATGCGCGCGCCGCCGAGAACTTGCCGAAGCCGGGTCGCAGAAAACTCAGGAACTCGCGTTCATTGCCTTCCTGCAAGATCGTAATCTGGTCGTCGTAGCGACCGAGGTAGGCGGCCCAGCCTGCGGCGCGGTGCCCATTGAGAACCGAGCCGGATACAACACGAACATCGCCTGGCTCGAGTTCACCGCTAATCAGTTCGCTGGTATTTGCACCAAGCCTGGTCTCGATCAGGCGGGGGTTCTTTACCTTGGGTCCGCCGATTGACACGACGAGATCGACCGGCAGTCGGCCGCTCGTGAACAGCTTGCCGACGGCGATGACGTCCTGGTAGCCAATGTGCCAGACGATTTTCTGTTCGTTGACAGGTTCCAGGAAGTGAATATGGGTGCCAGCAAGGCCGGCCGGATGCGGTCCGGAGAATTCGGCGTGCCGGAAGGTTTCACCGTCGGGCGCAGCGATGCCGGAGTTGACAGCCGTGCAGACGTAGACCGGCCCGTCCGTCAGTTTCGACAGGACCACCAGGCCATTGGCGAAGGCCTCGGGATCGCGCTTGATAACCACGGTGGGATCGGCCGCGAGCGGGTTCGTATCGATGGCCGTTACGAACAGCGCGCGGGCTTGTGCGTCAGGCGCCGGAATCTTGCTGAAGGGGCGTGTTCGTAGTGCCGTCCAGAGACCCGACTCCAGGAGGTTTTTGCGCACGGCCTCGCCGTCGAGCTTGGTCAGCTGCTCGGCGGAGTAGCTGGCGAACTCAACTTCGTCGTTACCATCGAGCTTGATGACGACGGATTGCAGGACCCGCCGTTCACCGCGATTCACGGCGGCGACCGTGCCGCTGCCCGGCGATGTGAAATAGACGCCGGGATTCGATTTGTCGGTGTAAATAGCCTGTCCGAGCTTCACCCGGTCGCCTTCACGCACCAGCATCCTGGGCTTCAGGTCATTGGTGTCGGGTCCGAGCAGGGCGACCGACGAGACTTCGTGGCCGGCGGAGACGCTCTGTTCGGGGGCTCCGGGCAAAGGAATATTGAGGCCTTTCTTGATTTTAATGTGCATAAGATTGGTCGCTGATCAGAACCGTACGCGTCACTGGCCGGCTGAGTGCGGCCGGGCGGTTTTTGTTGTGAACCTTTTATACCGGAATAAGACTCTATATACATACGCGCTTTCCGAGGACTGCGGGGGGGAAGATTTCGCAGTTCGAGACGCTGTACAATAGCTCGCTTTGCCGGATTTGTGTCCTACAGGGCGGCATCCGAAAAACTCTCAATATTTGGATAAAAAAATTATGAAATTCAACAGGTTGATGGGCCTTGGCCTGATCGCACTCATGCTTGGCGCCTGCGGCGGCTCAGACCAGGAAGACGTGGCCGACGACGCGTCCGCGTCCGCAGCTGACGAGATTAGCGTCAGCGACGCGGAGCTTGCGGGCAATCCGTTCATGGAAGAATGGGACACGCCCTACGGCGTGCCGCCTTTCTCTGACATCGAGAACGCGCACTATATGCCGGCCATCAAGAAGGGCATTCTGGAGCTGCGTGCGGAGATCGATGCGATCGTGAACAATGCCGAGGCGCCTACGTTCGAGAACACGATAGTGGCGCTGGAGCTTGCCGGCGATTTGCTGGGTGACGTGGCCAGCACGTTTGGCAATATTACGGGCACCGACACCGATGACGAGCTGCGCGCGCTGGAGTCCGAAATTTACCCGATGCTCACGCGCGAATTCGACGCTATCACGCTGAACCCTGATCTCTGGGCGCGCGTGCAGGCCGTGTACGAGCAGCGCGACAGCCTCGGCCTGGACGAACAGGATGCTCGCTTGCTCGAGCTCCGGCATCGTTCTTTCGTCAGGGCCGGCGCCGCGTTCACCCCCGAAGTGAAGGAGCAAATAGCGGAAATTAACGCCGAGATGTCGGCATTGACCACGAAATTCTCGCAGAACCTGCTGCTGGAGACGAAGGCGTTCACGCTGGAGCTCACCGAAGATGACGAGATTGCCGGCTTGAGCGATGACTTCAAGGCGGCTATCTGGGATGAAGAGAAGGCGGCCTGGGTGGTAGGCCTCAACCGCTCGTCCTATGAGACGTTCATGGTGCAGTCCGAGAATCGCGAGCTGCGCGAAAAGCTGTTCAACGGCTATCGCCTGCGCGCCACTGCCGGTGAACGCGACAACGGTCCGCTGGCGATCAAGATCGCGCAGCTGCGGGCCAAGCGCGCCGAGCTCATGGGCTACGCCTCGCACGCGGACTACATCCTCGAGTACAACATGGCGAAGACACCGAAAGGTGCCGAGGACTTCCTGCTGCGCGTCTGGCGTCCGGGCCTCGAACGCGCCAAGGAAGAACGTGCCGATATGCAGGCCATGATCGGCGACGAATTCACGTTCGCCGCGCATGACTGGTGGCACTACGCCGAGAAAGTGCGCAAAGCGCGCTTCGATCTCGACGAGAACGAGACCAAGCCGTATTTCAAACTGGAAAACGTCCGCACGGGCGCCTTCGAGATGGCGAACCGGCTGTTCGGCATCACGTTCGAGGAGATCGATGTCGAGGGCTGGAACCCGGTCGTCGTCTCGTTTGACGTCAAGGATGAGAATGGTGAGCACCTTGGTCTGTTCATGACCGATATGTATGCCCGCGATTCCAAGCGCGGCGGCGCATGGATGAATTCCTACCGCGGCACATCCAACATCGACGGCGATAACATTCGTCCGCTGATTACGAATAATCTTAATCTGCCGACGCCACCGGAAGGTGATCCGACGCTCATGCGATTTTCGGATGTCGAGACATTGTTCCACGAATTCGGCCATGGCCTGCACGGACTCATGACCAAGATCGATTACCCGACGTTCTCGGGTGTGGACGGTCCGCGAGACTACACGGAATTCCCGGCGCAGATTCTCGAGCACTGGACCTCGCAGCCCGAGATGCTGGAGTTGTATGCCCGCCACTACGACACGGGCGAAGTGATTCCGGCCGACCTGGTCGAGCGCATGCTGGCAGCCGGCAATCACAACCAGGGCTTCGCAACGACGGAGTACGTCGCCGCATCGCTGCTCGACCTGCGCTGGCACATGCTGAGCTCGGAAGAGGCTGCGCAGATTACGGATGCGCGCGCGTTCGAAAAAGAAGTGCTTGAGGGCTACGGGCTGATCCCCGAGATCGAGCCGCGCTACCGCAGCAACTACTTCGCGCACATCTTCTCGAGCTCCACGGGTTATTCGTCCGGCTACTACGCGTATTTGTGGTCCGAGATTCTCGATGCCGATGGCTTTGATGCCTTCAAGCAGGCCGAGAACATCTTCGACCCGGCGACGGCAGCGCGCCTTAAGAAATGGGTGTACGAGGCGGGCGGTTTACGGCCGGCGGATGAGCTGTATCGTAACTTCCGCGGTTCCGACCCGAGCATCGAGCCGCTGCTCGAAGGTCGCGGCTTCGCGGTTGAAGAGGCGGGCGGCAACTAGACCCTCCGTTTTGCAAGACTCAGGAACGCCGGCGCAAGCCGGCGTTTTTGATTATTCAGGCCAACAGCCGGGTGATGCCCCACCACAGGCCTGTGAGCCCGATGAGCAGGGAGCCGGGACGCGCGATCAAGCTACGATAACGCTGCAGGCCGTCCGGGTCCTGCAACCACTTGCGTAGCAGCATGCCTAGAATCGCGGCGACCAGAATGACCGAGAGCTGACCGATTTCGACGCCCACGTTGAAGCCGATGAGCGCACTCCAGAACTGTCCGGGCGGCAATCCGAGTTCGCCGAAGAAGCCCGCGAAACCCAGTCCGTGGATCAGGCCGAAGCCGAAGACGACAACCGGCCGCCATTTGGTCATTTCCTTAAAGACCAGATTCTCAATCGCGACAAACGCGATCGTGAACGCGATCAGTGGTTCGACCACGGCCGACGACGGCGTGATGACGCCGCTGGCGGCGAGGGCCAGTGTTGCGGTGTGGGCGACGGTGAACGCAGAGATTTGCCAGATCAACGCCTTGAGCCGGACGGACGCGAGAAAGATCGCCAGGACGAAGAGGATGTGGTCAGCACCGTCGGGCAGGATATGGCCGATGCCGATCGTGATGTACAAGCCGGCCGTGGACATGAAGCTTCGTTCGTTGCCCGACTCATCCAGGATCGGTGCGAGTTCTGACTGCTTAAGTTCGCCTTCAGAACTGTTCATCTCGGCGAGTGCAGCGCAGAGGGCCGGGTCCATGCCGTCCTGTCCGGGCACGCAGAGCTCGTCTTCGGGGTGGCCGAGAACGAGTCCGGCTGCGAGCAGGAGCAGCAACGTAATGGCGAGTCTGTAGTGCATGCCGGGATTCTGACAGGAGTGATGTAATAAGTTCGAAATGCGACCTAGATCGTCAGAACGACCTTGCCGAGCACGCGGCGCTCCGTTATCACGCGAAAGGCATCCGCAAAGTCATCCAGCGCGAACGACTCGCTGAATCTTGGCCGCAGCCGCCCGTCCTGCACCATCTCGTCGAGCTCCTGCATGTTTTGCAGCATATCCGCGGTGTGCCGGGCGGCCCAGGTTCCCCACCAGACGCCCACGATGCTCGCCTCCTTGAGCAGTGCGAGGTTCGCCGGAAATTTCGGAATGTCGCCGCTTGCAAAACCGACCACCAGGTAACGGCCGTGCCAGCCGGTGGCACGCAGCGCCTGGTTCGCGAGTTCGCCGCCGACCGGATCGTAGACGACATCGACACCGCGACCGTTCGTCAGCGCCTTGACGCTGTCTTTCAATGACGCGTCTGCATAGTTGATCGTCATATCGGCGCCGGCTTCCCTGGCAAAAGCAAGCTTGGCGTCGCTGCTCGCGGCAGCGATGACCGTCGCGCCCATCGCTTTTGCAATCTCGACTGCCGTGTAGCCGACGCCACCGGCGGCCCCGAGGACGAGCACGGTCTGCCCGGGCATCAATGCGGCACCCTGCTTGAGCCCGTGATAGCTCGTGCCGTAAGCGACGGGGTAGCCCGCACCCTGTTCGAATCCGAGCGCGTCCGGCAGTGGAATCGCGAAGTCTTCGGCGACGACGGACTGTTCGGCAAACGCACCACCGCGAAGTGCCCCAATGATCTTGTCGCCGGCCTTAAAACGCGTGACGTTTTTACCCACCGCCGTAACGATGCCGGCGGCCTCATTGCCCGGGATAAATGGGGGCGGGGTCTTTACCTGGTACTGGCCGGCAATCATCAGGACATCGGCGAAATTCAGCCCGGCAGCCTTGACGTCGAACGCGACTTCATCGTCGCCGGGAACCGGTTCGTCCCACTCCCCGACGCTCATCGTATCCGGTGCTCCGTATTCCCTGCAGATCACTGCGCGCATGCATTGCCTCCTTAGTTGGCGACAGTCTACATTGGCCGTCACATTGTCGCTCGGCCTGTATTAGAATCCCGGCTCCGCCGCGTTCCACCCACTGAGGTCACTATGTATCGCAAGTTCGTCCCGGTCGTTATCGCTCTCCTGGTATTTTCCGCCTGTTCGAAGGAGGTGGAGGAGGTCGACAACTACGATCCTGCCCGCGATTATTTTACGTTCTCGAATACAGGGCAGTTTGCGACGGACCATCTCGCCCTTGACCTCAACGTGGATTTCGAGGCGCAGGAATTGCGCGGCTTTGCCATGCTGTCGATGCGGCGCCTCGAGCCTGCAGCAACCGAAATCGTGCTGGATACACGCGACCTGACGATTGCCAGCGTGGTGGTTCTGCAGGACGGCAACACAGCGCCGGCCGAGTATCGATTCGGCGACACGGACGATACGCTCGGCACGCCGCTCTACATTGCAGTGCCCGAAGCGACAGGTGAGCAATTCGACCTGATGATCGAGTACCACACGAGCCCGCAGTCGACGGCGTTGCAATGGCTGCCACCGGAACTCACCGCCGGCGGCAAACATCCGTTGATGTTCTCGCAATCGCAGGCCGTGCATGCCCGCAGCTGGGTGCCGCTCCAGGATACGCCGGCGATTCGCATTACCTATGAAGCCACGGTGCGTACGCCGGCAGCACTGCTCGCGGTCATGAGTGCCAACAACGATCCCCTGACGCCGCGTACCGGCGAGTATCATTTTGAGATGCCGCAGCCGATTCCCTCGTATTTGCTGGCGATCGCCGTGGGCAATATCTATTTTGCCCCGCTGGGCGAGGATACCGGCGTGTACACCGAGCCCGAGTTGCTCGATGCCTCCGTTTTTGAGTTCGCCGACACGCAGGCCATGCTCGAGCAGGCCGAGGCGATGTTCGGGCCCTACGACTGGGGCCGTTACGACCTCCTCGTGCTGCCGCCGAGTTTTCCTTACGGCGGCATGGAAAACCCGCGCCTGTCGTTCATCACGCCGAGCCTGCTTGCGGGCGATCGCAGCCTGGTGTCGGTTATTGCACATGAACTCGCGCACTCGTGGTCGGGCAATCTGGTGACCAACGCGACGTGGCGCGACGGCTGGCTCAACGAAGGTATGACCAGCTACATCGAGTCGCGCCTAATGGAAGTTATTTACGACGTCAAGCGCGTTGATGAGGAACGCGTGCTGATGTATCGCGAGTTGCTACTCGACCTCGAATCCGTGCCCGAGCACATGCAGGCGCTGGCGCCACGACTGGATGACACGACGTCCGAAGACTTCCAGGGGACCATTCATTACAGCAAGGGGCAGTTGTTCCTCGAGTACCTCGAGAATGCGTTCGGGCGCGAAGCCTTCGACCAGTTTCTCGCATCGTATTTCAAGGAGTTCGCGTACGGCACGATCACGACCGAGCGCTTTCTCGACTACCTGGAGCTGAATCTACTCAGCCAGGAGGATTCGCCCGTCAACCGCGAGCAGGCCGAGCAATGGACCTACCAGCCGGGCTTGCCCGAAGGTGTCGCTATTCCACAGTCCGAGAATCTCGATGCGGCGGCGGCAATGGCAGATGCCTGGGCTGACGGCGACGTCGAACTCGAGGACATCCCCTTCGCCGACTACAGTCCGCAAGCGACAATCCACTTCATCAACAGCCTGCCGGCGGACCTGTCGTTCGCAAAACTGGCCGAGCTCGATGCGGGGCTCGGATTGAGCGAAACACGCAATGCGGAAATCGGGCGTACCTGGTTTATCCAGGTGGCATCACGTCGTTACACGGATGCCTACGAAGCGATGGAAGCACACCTGAATCGCTTCGGGCGAGGGCGCCTGATCGCGCCGGTGTATCGCGCGCTGGCCGCAAACGGGGAAGATCTCGAACTCGCACGCGAGATGTTTGCGCGAGCTCGAGATGCCTATCACCCGATTACGGCGGGCTGGATCGAATCCGGCCTGGCCAATGCTATGGACTAGCGGGCAGGGTAAATACCTATCGTCGCAGGATGAGTGCCGGGCGTAAGCTCGGGTAATGAATGATGCTCAGATCCTGTTGGTGACAGCAGCATCGATTGCGTTCCTGCATACGATTCTGGGTCCGGATCACTACCTCGTCTTCACGGCGATGGGCAAGGCTCGTTCATGGAGCCTGAACAAGACGCTGCGTGTCACCCTGATCTGCGGGATCGGGCACGTACTGGGTTCGGTCATCATCGGCATTGTCGGCATCATGCTGGGCGCGCAGCTTGCGTCAATGGTCGAGATCGAGAGTGTGCGCGGCAATCTTGCCGGTTGGGCATTGCTGGCTTTCGGCCTGATGTATTTCGCCTGGGGTCTCAAGCAGGCAGGGCGTTCGCAGCGGCATTCTCATCTGCACGTCCACGATGACGTCGTGCACGACCACGAGCACAATCATCACGCCGATCACTCGCACGTACACGACGAGAAGGCAGGAAATTCAATCACGCCCTGGGCAATGTTCATCATTTTCGTGCTGGGTCCCTGCGAGGCGCTGATTCCCCTCTTCATGTACCCGGCGGCCCAGCAGAGCTCAGGCCTGGTCGTATCGGTGGCCGTCGTCTTTGGCCTCGTGACCTTGTTGACCATGCTGGCCTGCGTCACTCTGACGACCATTGGCCTGGAAAAACTCAGGCTTCCTGCATCAGGCCGCTATGCGCACGCCGTTGCCGGCGCGTCGGTCGCTGTGTGCGGTGCCGCGATCAGCTTCATCGGACTCTGAAATACGCCGGTCTGCATCGTTTGGCGAAACGCAGGACGGCGCGGTACATTATCCCGCAGGTATTACGCGTCAACGGTGGGGCCTGCGACTTTGGCACCCCTGAACCCAATGGGAGTGCTGCAATGTCCAATCTGGCAACGAGCTTCGCCTG
>SHLT01000016.1 GCA_004282875.1 Chromatiales bacterium
GTTCTCCCCGGCGTCAGCCAGATGCAGGCGCTGGTATACCGGGACGGCCAGCTGGTCGTCGTGGCGGAACCCGACAAGGACGAACCCGTTGTTTACGGAGGCTACGACGACAGCCAGGCATTCGTGGGGTATGCCGTGCCGGCGGCCGGCCCCGGCTTCCAGGACACGATCGCCATTTTGTACGGCTACCAGCCCGCACAAACACTGGTCGTCGGCATGGAAGTTCTCGAGAGCAGGGAGACCCCGGGGCTCGGTGACAAGATCTACAAGGATGCCGAGTGGGTCGGCGGCTTCAGCGCCCTGTCCATAGATCCCGAAATCGCCGCCGTGAAGAAAGGCACGAAGAGCCGTGCCAATGAGATTGACGCGATAACCGGAGCAACCATTTCCTCGAAAGCCGTCGTTCGAATCATCAATGAAGCCCATACCGCGTGGTCCGGCAAACTGCCTGCCCCGGGATCCGAACCGTCGATCGAAGCGCCGGAAACCACCAGCACCGAGGCGGGACAATGAAGAACAACCAGTCCTACGAAGAATTCATCAAGGGAGTCTGGCGCGACAACCCGGTATTCGCGCAGGTACTCGGAATGTGCCCGATGCTGGCGGTCACCAATTCAGCAGTCAACGCGGTTGCCATGGGAATGGCGACGTTTTTTGTACTGGTCGGCTCGAGTTTCCTGGTGTCGAGCTTTCGCAACTGGATCCCCAAGCAGGTTCGCATTTCCTGCTTCATTATCATCATTGCCACCTTCGTCACGATCGCCGATTACACGCTCCTTGCGCTCGTGCCCAAAGTGCACAAGGAACTCGGTGCCTTTATTCCACTCATCGTTGCGAACTGCCTCATCCTGGGTCGGCAGGAAGCGTTCGCATCGCGCTACCCGACGCGTCTCGCCGTCATGGACGCCATCGGCATGGCCACGGGCTTCCTGCTGGCGCTTTTCTCTCTCGGCGCCGTGCGCGAGATCCTGGGCGACGGCGCGCTATTCGGCGTCAAACTTTTCAGTGCAAACTTCGAGCCGTGGGTCATCATGATCCTGCCGCCGGGTGGCTTCCTGACGCTCGGCGTGATCCTGCTGTTCTTTAACTGGTTCAAGTTCAAGAAAGACGAGTTCCTGGAAGACGTCGCGGAAGCTGAGAGGAGCGGCCACTAATGGACAACCTCCCCTGGATCTTCATCAGTGCACTGCTGGTCAACAATTTTGTCCTGACCTATTTTCTTGGCTTATGTCCGTTCCTCGGCGTCTCCAATTCGCTGGAAACCTCGGCCCGCCTCGGCCTCGCTACAACCTTCGTGATGCTGGTGACGGCCGTCTGTGCCTGGGTTCTCAACACGTATGTCCTGATTCACGCTCCCTACCTGCGGCTGATCTGCTTCATTGTCGTTATCGCCAGCACCGTGCAGTTCATCGAGATGCTGATCAAGAAACTGAGTCCGGCACTGTTTCGTGCGATGGGAATCTTCCTGCCGTTGATAACCACAAACTGCGCGATCCTCGGCCTTGCGATCTTTGCCACCAATCGCGGTTATGGCTTCTGGGAAGGCATCGTCTACGCGCTCGGCGCTGGTATCGGATTCACGCTGGCGTTGGTCCTGCTCGCGGGTCTGCGTGAGGAAGCCGAGCTGTCCAGTATTCCGAAGTTGATTCAGGGCACCGCCATGAACCTCATCATTGCCGGTATACTGTCGATGGCATTCATGGGCTTTGCCGGGCTGTTCAGTTCGACCTGAGGAGTGTTTGCCGAGATGCTGACAACACATGTTCTTCCACTCCTGGCCGTCGTGGCGCTGTGCGCATTCTGGGCTATTTTCCAGACCTGGCTGTTTAAACACGATCCAGACGCGGAGCGACGGTCGATGAAATGCGGCGGCTGCGGCGCCACGAAGGAATGTAACTCGGCCGGCGCTTGCACGCGGTCGCGTCCCGTGGGGTGAAAGTGCCGGTCACGTGTTTTCCGACGGTCGCGGTGCCTCGTCTCGGATCTGCCGCGGTCCCCTGCTATTGCGGCAGCCTGCTGCGTTGCGCGGCGTCTGTAATTCCGGCTGCCTCAAGCGCCTTGATCAACGGCACGAGATGCGCCTCGTATTCCTGCCAGCGGCCGACGGCCCGTGTGTAGATCGGCTGCCGTACCTGCATGCTGTTAAACGTGTTCACAGCCCGCTTGTTTTCGTGGAAGCGCAGGCAGTTGGGATCCCAGTCCAGTCCAATGGCATCGACCAGGCGGCGGCTCGTCGCTTCCTGGTCCGACACGACATCCTCATAAGCGACGTCGATAATCTCGCCCGGGAATACGCTTTTCCAGTGCGCCATCAGGCGCCGATAGTCCGCATAGTAGGCAGCCAGCTCTTCGAAGCGGCACGCAAATTCGTTGCCAACCGCGAAATAGTGCAAATAGTTCGACAGGCATGTGTCCAGCGGTTCGCGCGTGCAGTGGATAATTCGCGCTTGCGGCATGAGCAACTTGATCAATCCGATACGCGCAAAGTTCGACGGCATCTTGTCAGTGACGCGCCTGGCCTCTCCCGAGCGTGCCGTCAGCACCTGCAGGTATCGCGACGCCGCCTCTTCCAGATCGGCCTTAGATAGCGCCGCAACGCAGTCCGGGTAACCACCCTGTTCTTGGTATCGCATTGTGAGGTCGAGTTCGATATCACCCAGGGTCGCCAGCTCCCCGGCACCGTGCACGTCGCCATGGCTGGAGAGTATCTGCTCGACCAGCGTCGTCCCGGATCTCGGCATGCCAAGGACAAATACCGGCGCCTCGCTGGTCGAACCCGCCGCACCGACGTCGCGAAACCGCTCGCTCGAGTAGGCGGTGGTCAAACGATCAACAAACTCTGAATACCCTTTGGAACTGTGCTGGATGCGCGCTCGCTTGAGATTATTGGCCTTTTGGTAGTGTTGAAAAGCATCGTCGTAACGCCTAGCACGGTGATGTATGTTGCCGAACGCATAGTGACAATGAACCGCGTCTTCGCCGTCTACCACGCCATCGTCAAGCAGCTTTTGAAGCGCCGCCAATTGCGAGTCGTCGGGTCGCAGTCGTGTCAGGTTACGGTGCGCCTCCGCGTAGTTCGGCTTCAGTTTCACGGCCGTCTCGTAGTGCGCGATCGCCTCGTCGTGGCGTCCGACCTGGTCGAGCGCATTGCCAAGATTGTTGTGCGCTTCGGCATGTCCTGCATCCAGCGCCAGCGCCTGCTCGTAACTTGCGATGGCGTCGGTTGGCTGACCGGATTCGTCGAGTGCGATGCCAAGGTTGTAATGTGCCAGCGCATCAGCAGGATTCAGCTCGACGCTCTTGGCATAGTGAACGCGTGCCTCTGTCAATTGTCCGGCGGCCCGCAGTGCGTTGCCCAGATTGCCGTGAGCTTCGGCCAGCGACGGATTGAGCGTGATCGCCTGGCGGTGACTCTGAATGGCCTCATCCTGTTGCCCCAGCGCCTCGTACACGAGACCCAGGCCCGTGTGGGCCTCAGCATAATTTGGCACCAACTCGATCGCCTTCCGGAACGCATCCTGCGCCTCATCGAGCCTGCCGGCACGGCGTAAGGCCGAACCCAGGTTGTTGTAGGACATGGGAAAACCCGGATTCGCATCGATTGCCGCGCGGTAGTGGCCGATGGCCTCGTCCAGGCGGGCCATCTGCAAATACAGGTTGGCCAGGTTATTGTGAGCCCCGGCAAAATCGGGGTGGAGCTCGAGCGCGCGTTTGTAGCTCGATTCCGCCGACTCACTTTTCCCCGACATCCGTAGCGCCTCACCCAGCATGTTGTGAAATTCGGGGTTTTCAGGACGGCTGCTCACGGCTGCCTCGAACAGTCGCGTGGCGTCCTGCGCATTGCCCGATTGCAGGGCGACGATACCCAGGAGATTCAGCGCGTCGGCCTGCCCCGGATCATCTGCAAGAATCGAACGATAGACATTTTCAGCGTCGCGAAGCCGCCCGGCACGATGATGCTCGATGCCGGCCTGCAACTGCTGCTCGATTTTGGTGGGCATTCACAGCTCCTGAAGCGCTTGACAGGTGGGGCGCATAATTGCGCGGGATGACCCTAGTGAATTCTTGCGGCGATGTCACGTAATGACGCCGCCAGCGCGAGCTGCCTTTGGCTTTCCAGGTCGCCACCGTCTGCGTGAACTTTCTGCGCCAGGGCTTTCAGACTGGCCGCCAGGTCAGCGCTCTGGGCGCCGTCTTCCAGGAATCGCTCGGCACCTTCCAGTGCTGCAGCCATATCGGTGGCCAGTGACGTCGGCAATGCGCCGTCGCGTTTGAGTTGATCGAGATACGCCATTGCCACCGCCGGCTCTGCGGGCCAGCTTACCCGGAACTGCTGCTGCGGATTGAACACGTCACCCTGATCGGCCATGTTGGCGGCGGCAATCTCGTGCTCGGACAGGTGCTCGCTCGGCACAAGACCAAACACATCCAGACCCCGCACGATTTCGGTGCCGTAAATTTTTCCGCTGTACCAGTACGTCGACCAGAAACCGCCCGTAACGAGGTCTTCATCATCAATCGGACCGCGATCGAAGAACGCGATCTCCACGGGGTTGGCTGAGTCCGTGAAATCGATGACCGAGATACCGCCCTGGTACCAGGCCTGAACAAAGATGTCGCGCCCTGGAACCGGGATGATGGAACCGTTGTGTGCCACGCAGTTTTCCTGCTCAACCTGCGGCGCGGGCATCTTGAAGTAAGCACGGAATTCGAGCTTGCCGTCGACGATGTCGTAAATGGCGTCCGCACCCCAGTCCAGAGGATCGTAGGCGCGGCACCGAGGCCGGCTGCCACCTCCCCATTCATCGGTAAACAGGACCTTCGTGCCGTCATTATTAAATGTGGCCGAATGCCAGTAGGCAAAGCCCGAGTCGACAACCACGTCCATGCGCTGCGGATCCAGAGGGTCCGAAATATCGAAAAGAATGCCGTTGCCCGAGCACGCACCTGCCGCGATATTCAGATCAGGAAACACGGTGATGTCATGACATTGGTCCGTCTGGCTGGTTTCCTGGGTTTCATCGCCATGGTCGCCGCCGCGCCACAGCCCGGCCAGCGCACCCGTCTCGGGATCCGCGAAGACTGCAGGACTATGAACGATGCGCGCATTCCCGGGATCATCGACTGGAATCTCGATGACGTCGATGCGGAACAGCGCCGTGCGGTCATCGCCAGGCAATTCGTCGAAGCAACTCGTCATTTCGTCCTGCTCGCGCACTGCCGACGTGCCGGAGTTGTAGACGACGATTTTTCCGCCATCGCCAGGCCCTGCAACCACCGAATGGGTATGCGAGCCGCGGCAGGTCTGCACAGCCCCAACCTGCACAGGCCGCGACAGGTCACTGATATCAAAAATCCGGAGCCCACGGAACCGTTCGGCGCTAACGTCCTCGCTCACACCGCCGAGCCCGCAATCGAGGCGCCCCCGCGTTTCCTGCGCCGACATTAGCAACAGGTCGCCCACGATGGACACATCCCCCTGCCCGCCAGGACAGACCACCGACGTGATCAGCTTCGGCAGGCCATCTTCCTGCAGGCGGTAGATATTGAAGCCGTGGTAATTGCCGGCCACGAGCACGTCGTCCGCAAAGGCCATGTCGGTGTTGGAAAAACTGAGCATTGGCGAGCGCTTATCGCCGCCGTCCTCAGTGGGCTTCGCTTCCTCCTCGCCTGTTTTCGCGTCATCGCCGCCGGGCGCGACCGGCACCTCTGCCGGGTTCTCAGGATCGACAAAACCGGGCGGCTTCGACAGCGAGGCCAGGCGTTCAAGATTCCTGATCGCCTCACCGGCGTCCAGCAGTCCGGCCTTGAGCCCCGCACGCGGATCGTCAGACAGAGAGACCAGTAGCCCGTTCATCCGCTCGATCTCGACTGCCTGGTCGTTAGCGATGTCGCCGGTAAACTCGAACAGAATCGGGTCGTAGGCCGCGCCAGGCTGCTCGAGCAGCTCTTCCACCATCTTCACCGCGCCTTCATGGTGGGTGATCATCAACTGCAGGAACAGCCGGTCAAAGGCGGTACCAGTCGACGCCGCAAGCTCCGCCATCTGCTCGGGCGTCGCCATACCGGCCATCGTATGGGATGTGTGCATGGCGTGATGCAGGGTGGGGTCAGGCACCGGCTCGCCGCGCTCACGCAGCCACTGCTGCATGAATGCAATCTCGTCTCCCTGAGACGCGTTGATGCGTCCGGCGACATCGATGAGTTCCGGCCGGTTGGTGCGGTCGGCAACCAGTTCCGCCATCTCGATGGCCTGGTGGTGGTGCGGAATCATATCCCGCATGAACTGGGCGTCATCGGGGGAGTAGCTGGTGTCGGCTATCTCGACGGCGGCGTCGGCACTCAGCTCACGCGAAGGCTCTCCGGGTGCACCCGGCTGTACGATGGGCGCCTGTGCGAACGCAGCCGTCGAAGCACCGCATGAAAAGGCGCCCAAGACGGCGCAACCCATCAAGCGACATAGCAAAGCGGAAACTCGTTGCAAGGTACTTCCTCCATTGTCGATGTGGGACGGGTATTCACATAGACTGTAGTGACTCCAGATTATTGAATCCTACTGCAAGTCGAGCCAAGCTGCCGCCACATTGGCTCTCCCGACGCGAAATGCTTCGCGCCGTTTCAACTTTTGGAATCGAGGGCAATTTCGATGACCGAAACCTCAGTGAACGTCCGGGACCAGCGGCCACATCCGTTAACCGCCATTGGCATTGTTATTGTCGTATCGGCCGTTGCTTTCGGCGGCGAGCTCGCCTTGGCCGGCAGCCTCCCCTGGGGCGAGGAGGCACGAGGCGTCATCGCGGTCCTGGCAGGTGCGATCACGGCGATATGGTTGACGGTGAGGCAGGCCGGTACTTTCGCTGGCCTCGGAATGACCAGGCCCAAGCGTTGGTGGACCGTCCCCTTCTGGGTGTTCGGCATACTCGTGACGTTCGGCACTGCGCAAGCGCTGGTCCCTCAGCTGCTCGCGCCGTATTTTGACCTCCCGCCACCGGACATGTCGCGCTACGACTTCATTCGCGGCAATGCACAGGCGGCCGTGGCAATGGCGCTATTGCTGCCGCTGACCGCGGCAATACCCGAAGAAATCGTATACCGCGGCTTTCTGATCGGGCAGTTCGAGCGTCTCTATGGTGAGGCCCCGGCGGCCGCGGTGCTCGCAGTTGGGTCGCAGGCGCTGATATTCGGCTCGGTGCACTTCCAGTGGGGCCTCGGTGGAGTCGTGATGACATCGGTGATGGGATTGATCTGGGGCGCAGCCTACCTGCTATGCGGTCGCAATTTATGGATTGTCATATTGGCGCATTCAGCAGCACATATCGCGTTGGTACTGGGTTTATATTCGGCGCCTGCGCCAGCCTAGATCTGAGCGAGTTCGTCGTGTTCAACACGGCCGCCGGGCTCAGGTTGCACCACCGTGCGCGGGCGCAGTAGTATCCTTGGACCATATAACGACAAAAAAATAACTTGAAGGGGATCCAAATGCGCCTGTTACTTGCTGGTTTTCTGCTTCTAACGTTCAGCTTCGCGTCCGCCGATTACCTGGCCTATTCCACAAGCGAAAAGGGCCGCTCGCCATTACCTGAGCGGATTGACGAAATCGACGCCAAACACCTGCTCAACATCGAGTGGGGAGAATTTGCGGGCAAGAAGACCCGCGTTGGCGTACTGCAGGTCGACAACAATTCCTCGGCCAGCTCCTACAAGGTGACCGATTCGGCCGGCAACACCTACGAATCGGAATGGAACCCCGGGGGCGGGACGGTGCCGGTCAATGGTATCGAGGCAATCGTCACCGATACCATGAACCGTACCGGCCGCTTCCGCCTGGTCGAGCGTGCCGCGCTGGGTGACGTACTCGGTGAGCAGGACCTGGCAACGTCCGGTCGTGTCGCGCAGCCTTCGGCGGCCGCAACAGGCCAGGTGCTTGGCGCCGAATTATTGATGCAGGTTGTTGTTACCGACTACGAGGAGAACACTTCGAGCACCAGCGGCGGCGTTGGCGGGCTGCTCCGGAAGGTCCCACTGGTTGGTGGCGTCGGCGTCAAGAGTGGCAAGGGACGCGTGGGCCTTAACTTCCGGCTCATCGATGCAACCACGAGCGAGGTGCTGTATACGAAGCAGGTCGAGTCCATTATCAAGGAATCGGGGCTGACGATTGCCGGCGCGGGTTGGACCGGTGATGCCCTGCTCGGCGGCTTCATCAGCAACTATGCCAAGACCCCTATCGGCCAGGCCGTGATTGCAGGCATCAACAAGGGCGTGTACGACGTCATTAAGGAGATCGGCGCGCGCCCGGCGGAAGGCTCAATCATCAAAGCCGAGGGCAAGCGCGTGTGGCTGAACATCGGTGAAGACGGTGTCAATATGGGGGACCGCCTCACCGTGATGTCGAAGGGAGAAGAGCTTATCGATCCGGAAACCGGTATCAGCCTCGGCAGCAGCGATAGCACGCTGGGCGATGTCGAGGTGATCCAGGTTGCCGAGAAGTTCTCGATTGCCCAGTGGGTAACGCTGGCACAGTCGCCCAGTCGCGGTGACCGGGTGGTGTCACAGGCTGCGGCGCCGACGATTGAGTATGCGGATAAGTGGAAGCCGCCGAAGAAATAGTGGGCTTGGGCGTAGAGAGAGGGATGGGCGCTGCGCGCCCTCACTTGCGGCTGCGCCGCTGCCTGAGTCGAACAAGGGCTCTCATCTCCATCTTCTCTGCCAACAGACAAAAAGAAAGGGCCCGCATGGGCCCTTTCTTTTTGTCTGGCGGAGAGAGAGGGATTCGAACCCTCGGTACGGTATCACCGTACACTCGCTTTCCAGGCGAGCACCTTAAACCACTCAGCCATCTCTCCGGGTTGTTTATCGTGTATCGCGCGCCTTTCTACCCTACTGGCGGCGGCATATCCACACATTTTCCGGGATCGGGATTGGGTGCATCCGGATCGGCTTTGGGAATCGGCATCTCAGCGAACTCGTTGAGAGGATCAAGACCTTCGGGTACAACAACCCGCTTGCCCGCCGTACGATTCTGGTACTGCAATTGATCGTCGCAATCCAGCGGAATCGAATCGTTGCCACCGCAGGCCGCCAGCGACGCTCCCAGGAAAATTACAGCAATAAGCTGGCCGTTTGTCATGCGTTGTCCTCCAGATCGGCGGCTGCCTGGCGCATCGCCGATCGCATTTGATCATGGTACTGCTCTGAATACGGGGTCAATGGTAATCGAACATGCGGCTCGATCAGCCCCAACTGGCTGACTGCCCATTTGACCGGTATCGGGTTTGACTCGACGAACAGCGCCTTGTTCAGGGGCTGCAGCCTGTCGTCCAGCGCCTTGGCCTCGCTGGTCTTGCCAGCCGCCGCCAGCTCGCACAGCGCCGCGACCTGATCCGGCACTACGTTGCCGCTTACCGTCACTACGCCGTGACCGCCCTGTTCTATGAAAGGCCGCAAAGTGAAGTCATCGCCGCTGTAAAGCATGAAATCGTCGTCCACCAGCGCCTGGATCTGTTGCAGGCGATCCATGTCACCGGTGGCTTCCTTAATCCCGAATATGTTCTCGTGTCGCGAAAGTCTCGCCACCGTTTCGGGCAGCATGTCGGCAACCGTGCGGCCGGGCACGTTGTACATCAGCAGCGGTTTGTCGATACCGTCAGCAATCGCCGTGTAGTGCCGAAATATGCCTTCCTGGGTGGGCTTGTTGTAATACGGCACCACAGCCATGTAGGCAGACAGCCTCGGATCGGCAACGGCCCTTGACAGTTCGATCGACTGATCGGTCGAATTCGACCCCGTCCCGGCAATGACCGGAATACGCCCCGCCGCAATCTCGATCGCGCGGCCGATCAGTTCGATATGCTCGGATCGCCGGAGCGTCGGGGACTCGCCCGATGTACCAGCGACGACCAGCCCGTTCGAACCCTGCTCGACGTGAAAATCAATCAGTCGCTTGAGACTGCCATAATCGAC
This sequence comes from Chromatiales bacterium, assembly GCA_004282875.1. Classification (GTDB taxonomy): domain Bacteria; phylum Pseudomonadota; class Gammaproteobacteria; order Steroidobacterales; family Woeseiaceae; genus UBA1847. Next base: position 9,961 of record SHLT01000016.1, read on the forward strand.
CCGATTATTGCCGTCAAACGGCGTCACGAGGGCGACCAAGCTACCGTAAAACAAAAGACTTTCCTCGCCACAAATGAGGCGGCGATGTTACTGTTCATATGCGGTGCTGGCAAGGACTGACGGAGGGCGCTCCCCGCGGCACGAGAAGACCCAGGAATACGCGCTGGCGACACTGCGCCAAAAACAAGGAAAATTCTAGATAAATGTCACAACTTATTGTTATTTCTGCGATTGGTACGGATAGAACAGGCGTAGTCCAGGACCTGACCAAAGTGGTGCTGGCGTGTGGCGGCAACATCGAGGAAAGCCGCATGACCACGCTCGGCGCTGAATTTGCCATGCTGCTCCTGGTATCCGGGAACTGGCACACCCTCAGCCGCCTTGAGCAGGACCTCGACAAGCTCTGCGATAAGGGGGATCTGCAGGTCTCCATCAAGAAGACCGATGACAAGCCCATTGCCGAGAACCGGATGCCCTACGCCGTCGACGTGGTGGCGCTCGATCAGCAGGGTATCGTCTTCAACCTCGCCAATTTCTTTGCATCACGAGACATCGAAATTGCCGACGTCGCGACTCGCAGCTATGCGGCCGCACACACGGGCGCGCCGATGTTCGCCGTGCAGATGGCAGTCAACGTACCGTCATCCGTGCACGTTGCACAGTTGCGGGACGAATTCCTGGAACTTTGCGATCGTCTCAATCTCGACGCGATCCTCGAACCCGTTAAAGCCTGACATACCTCGAATACTGGAGAGAGCATTGAGCGCACCCCGAATGAACCGCGTTGTGGCCGATTTTACGGCCGAAACCACCGGCAACCAGAAAATCCGCCTTAAGGAACTGCGCGGCAAGAACGTCGTCATCTATTTCTATCCCAAGGACAGCACGCCGGGCTGCACCACGGAAGGGCGGGACTTCAGCGCCCTCCACACCCGCTTCAAGCGCGCCAACACGGTGATTTTCGGAATTTCCCGCGACAGTATTGCGTCACATGAAAAATTCAAGGAAAAACAGGGCTTCAAGTTCGACCTGATATCGGATCCAGACGAGAAACTCTGCAAGAAATTTGACGTTATTCACGAAAAAACCCTCTACGGGCGCAAGTTCATGGGAGTCGTGCGCAGCACATTCCTCATCGATGCAGACGGCAAACTGCGCCAGGAATGGCGTAAGGTAAAGGTCGCCGGGCATGCCGAGGAGGTGCTGGAGGCCGCGAAATCCCTGTAATTGCCGGGAACACGGGCCGTGTCTGCCAGTCGGAAGGAACAGCAGCCCTTATATTGAGCCACCAATGATCACCAGCCTATTCAAACGCCTGCTCGTTGTTACCACGCTCGCCACACTGGTGTTTGCGGCGGGCGCCGGTGCTGACGACATCCAGTTGCCCGATATGGGCAGCCCGGCCGATGCCATCCTGAACAACACCCAGGAGTCCCAGATCGGCCGGATGATCATGCGCGACATTCGCCGCAGCGGCCAGGTGGTCGAGGATCCGCTGGTCACCGAGTACCTCAACGATATCGGCAATCGCATCGCGGCGCAGACCAACAAGGGCGACCATAACTTCACGTTCTTTGCGGTTCAGGACGAGCGGATCAACGCGTTCGCCCTGCCCGGCGGTTACATCGGGGTGCATACCGGACTCATCGAGTCGAGCCGCAACGAGGACGAACTGGCTGGCGTAGTTGCCCACGAAGTTGCTCACGTAACGCAGCGACATATCGCCCGCGCGATTCATGCCAATTCGCGACAGAGCCTGCTGACGACGGCGATGATGCTCGGCGCAATCATCGTTGCGGCTGCTGGCGGCAGCTCGGACGCAGTACAAGGCGCCATGGCCGTGGCGCAGGGAACCGCGGTTCAGCAACAGATCAACTTCACGCGGACCAACGAGTACGAAGCCGACCGAGTCGGCATTGCCGCGCTGGCCGACGCGGGTTTCGACCCGTACGGGATGGCCTCGTTCTTCGAAGTCATGTCTCGGCAACAGACAACGAGCCCGGAAATGCGGGCACCCGAGTTCATGCGCACCCACCCGGTAACGACGGCGCGCATTGCCGAAGCACGCAGCCGCGCTCGCGATTATCCCGCAGTCAATAGCGACGATTCGATCAGCTACGGTATTGCACGCACTCGCATCATCGTCGCCCGCTTCGACACACCCAAGGAGGCTGTCGCGTATTTCGAGGCGCGGGACTACGATAAGCAGACGGATATTGAACGCTACGGCAGGGCCGTCGCCTACCAACGGGATGAGAACTACTACGCGGCCCTCGATATCTTTGAGGATCTCCTGGACAAGGACAAATCGGTCATCGCCTACCATATTGGCCTCGGTCAGACGCTGGTCGCCCTGGACCAGACCAGCGATGCCATCAAGGTCTTTGAACGCGCCCTCGAGCTATTCCCACGCAACGTGCCGCTGGTCGTCGAATACGGTGAGCGCCTCCTCGAAATGCGCCAGCCGCAAAAGGCGCACGCCCTGCTGCTGGACCTGCTGAACAACGTCCCACCGACGCCCGAGCAGGTGCGGCTGATCGCGCGCGCCGCCAGTCTCGCCGGCGAAGAGGCTGAGGCCTATTATTACCTGTCGGAATACCGCCTGATGATCGGCGACCTGACCGGCGGCATCAGTTATCTGCAGCAGGCGCTGCGCCTGCCGGATCTGCAGGAGATCCAGCGCGCCCGCTTCGAAGCGAGAATCGACTTCATCCAGGAATTCATGACAGAGGATCAGCTCAGGCAGTTGCGCTCGGCGCGGCAGGTGGGACTGAGCTGGAGCGACGGGCGTCCATGAAGCGGATACTTGCAGTTCTCTGCGTGGGTGGCCTGCTTGGGGGCTGTGCGACGCTCCCGCCCGGTGAACCCGTCGCCTACGATCCCTGGGAGAAGTCGAACCGCCACCTGTTTCGCTTCAACGAGGCCGTCGACAAGGCGACTCTGAAACCCATCGCCAAGGGCTACCGAAAAATCGTACCGGAGCCCGTCCGCAAGGGCGTCACCAATTTCAGCCGCAACCTGGGTGCGCCACGAAACATCGTGAACAATCTCCTGCAGGGCAAGCCCCGGCATGGCGTCGAGGAATTTCTTCGTTTCATGGTGAATACCACGTTCGGCATCGGCGGTATCTTCGACGTTGCTACGCCGGGTGGGCTTGAGCCGCATCCGGAGGGGTTTGGACAGACGGCCGCCGTCTGGGGCGTGCCCTCGGGGCCCTACCTCATGATTCCATTCCTGGGTCCGCAGACGCTGCGGGATGCGGTTCTCATACCGGCTAATATCGAGCTCGACATTTTGCATCATGTCGATGATTCATCCGTCCGGGATCGCCTGTGGGCCTTGCGCAGCATTGATGTGCGGTACCGGGTGCTCTCCCTCGAGGATTTATTGAAGGACTCCAAGGACCCGTACGTGTCCCTGCGTGAATCCTACCTGCAAAATCGTGAGTTCGAGATTTACGACGGCGACCCGCCGCTCGACGAGGCAGACGACGAGTTGTATGACGAATTCCTCGAGGAAGAGGACTACTAGGCCTGCGCGCGAGGGGCTTACTCTTCGTCAGGCGCCTCGATAAAGCCGGACCAGCGCTCACCGCGCGTTAACAGGGCTTCAACTTCCGTCGTCCTGGCAATGGCGAGGATTTTCTCAGGCATGCCTGCAAAGCGAATCTCACGAACGCTGTGATTGGCCCAGGTCACCCACTCCAGCAACAGCGCGAGGCCCGCTGAATCGCTCGCCGTGATTTCGGACAAATCGACCTCGATCTGCGTATGGTCCTCAAAATATTCCTCGCTGGCTCTGAGAATCTTCTCTGCGGTATCGAACGTCAATTCGCCGCTTACGGCAAAGCGCCCATCGCCATGATCCTCAATAGTGAACTCGCTCATCCGGCCGGCTGGGCGGGGCCAATTCCGGCCTCACCTTCGAGTCGCTGAATCACCGCCTCCAGGCTCGAGGCCCGAATTTCCGAATCGAGCTCCGCGCGGAAATTTCGAACGTACGACACACCCTCAATGACGACGTTGAAAACAAGCCAGCCCGCCTTGCGCTTGACCAGTTCGTAATCGACGGAAACCGTGCTTCCATCATCGAGAGCCACCGTGCTGCGTACCCGCGTTCGCTTCTTCGTCTCGTCGCCGCGAAACGGCAGTACGGTAATCATATCCGGATCGAATTCGAGGATGCCGTCCGAATACTTGCGCAACAGTGCCCGGTAGAATGCCTCGATAAAGCGTGCCTGCTGCTCCTCACTGGCCGTCCGCCAGTGCTTCGCCAGCACCACCTGCGCGGCGAAGCGGCGATCGAATCGGGGCATCAGAATGCCATCGATAATGTCGTAGAGTTCCTGACGATTTTCAGCCAGTTCCTCCTTGCGGCCGTCGAGTTCCTCGGCGAGCAGTTTCACCGAGCTTTCAATGACCGCGTTGGGCGAGTCTTCAGCGTACGCCGCGCCAAAGCCCATCGTCAGCCATACGAGCAGTAGAGACCATTTACGCATTAGTCGGACTCCTTGTCGCCAGAACCGGCGTTGACGAGGAACTTGCCAATCAGGTTCTCGAGCACGATGGCAGACTGGGTAAAGAGGATCTCACTCCCGTCTTCCAGGTACATGTCCGAACCACCCGCCTGCAGACCGATGTACTGACTGCCGAGAATGCCGGACGTAAGAATACTGGCGTCCGTATCGTCGGGAATCTGATCATATTTTGAATCGACAACAAAGTGCACCACGGCTTCGAGCGAGACGGGATCGAACGACACCTCCGTCACACGCCCGATCGTCACGCCCGATATCGTCACCGGCGCACGTGTGCGCAGGCTGCCGATATTCTCAAATCGTGCCTCGACCGTGTACACGGACTCGGCCTTGAAGTCGTCACCACCGGTCGTCTGCGTCGTCAGGAAGAACAGGGAGCTCATCCCGAGCAACACAAAAAGACCCGTGCCAATTTCAACTGAACGCGTTTGCCGCATACTATTTCCTCAGATCAACGCTGCTGTAATCATGAAGTCAAAAACGAGAATCGATATCGCCGTGATGACAACAGTTCGAGTGGTTGCACGCCCGACGCCTTCTGCCGTCGGCATTGCATTATAACCTTCCCAGACGGCGATCACGCTCGCCGCAAAGCCGAACACGACGCTTTTGATGATGCCTTCATTGACGTCCTCAGATTCGGCAATGAGCTGAATCTGCTGCCAGAACGACCCGACGTCCACCTGGAACAACTCGACGCCGACAACATGTGCGCCGAACAAACCGACCGCGCTGAAGATGGCCGCGAGAAACGGCATGGCAATGACGCCGCCGAGAAAACGCGGCACCAGTTCGCGGCGCACCGGGTTGACCGCCATCATCTCCATGGCCGACAACTGGTCCGTGGCCTTCATCAGGCCGATCTCCGAGGTGAGCGCCGTGCCGGCCCTCGCGGCGAACAGAATGGCCGTCATAACCGGTCCCAGCTCCTTGACCAGCACCTGGTGGGCAGCAACGCCCGTCCAGTCCTCGGCGTTGAAAACGGCCATGTTCGAGTAGGCCTGCAGTGCGAGCACTCCGCCGACGAACAGACCGCACACCATGATGATAACCAGTGACAGGGCCCCGGTGTTGTACACCTGCTTGATAACGAGGCCGAAACGCGTGCCGAGAATGGCCGGCGAATGCCGAAGCAGGCGCAGAAAGAACAGCTGGAACGCGCCGAACGTGCGGACGAATTCAACAAGATTGTTGCGGATGTCCCTGAGAACCCGGGTCACTCGGTATCCCGTCCGAGCAATTGTTCCTCATACCCCGGCGCGTCGAAGTGGAACGCTACCGGACCGTCGGCCATGCCATGCATAAACTGCCGTACGAGTTCCGAATTGGCCGTACGCAGTTCGTCCGGGCTGCCGGATGCCGCAACCTTGCCGTCAGACAGCAGGAAGCTGCGATCGGCCACCGTGGCAATTTCCTCAACATCGTGACTGACGACAATGCTCGTGATCCCGAGCGCGTCGTTGAGCCGGCGCACGAGGCGCACGATAACACCCAGTGAAATCGGATCGAGACCGACAAACGGTTCGTCGTAAATCAGAATTTCGGGATCCATGACCATGGCGCGCGCCAGGGCGACACGCCGCGCCATACCGCCAGAGAGCTGTGCCGGCATCATGTCGGCCGCACCACGTAGCCCAACGGCATGCAGTTTGGTCAGAACAATATGGCGAATCAGGCGATTGCTGAGCTTCGTATGCTCGCGCAGCGGAAATGCGACGTTTTCGAAGACGCTCAAATCAGTGAGCAACGCGCCGTTCTGGAAGAGCATGCCGAATCGTTGCCGCAGCTGGTACAGCTCCGACTGGCTCAGCGTCGAAATATCGAGGCCGTCCACGAAAATTGCGCCCTGTTGGGGAATCAGCTGCCGCGTAATGAGGCGCAGAAGCGTTGTCTTACCGGTGCCACTGGGGCCCATCAGCGCCGTAATCTCACCGCGCTTGATGGTCAGGTTCAGTCCGTCAAATATCGCGCGATGGCCGCGAGAGTACTTGAGATCGTGTATCTCAATCAGGTTTTCGGAGTAATCGCCCAAGGTATTCCAGTCAGGTCCGTCTGTCGCGGCGTAGGATAACAAAAAAGACCGCGAAAACGCCCATCAATTCCCCTCAGGGGTTGGTACGCCGGGGCAAATAGGACTAAAATAGTCCCTTATTGAGTAAACGCTGCCAGACTCGTGCTTAGAATCAGCAAATTAACCGACTACGGAACCGTCCTGCTTGCGCACCTTGCGGTGAACCAGGCGAGCGTCCGCAGTGCTGCCGATGTCGCCCAGGCGACCGGCATTGCCGTGCCCACGGTCAGCAAGCTGCTGAAATCGCTGGCGCGCGCCGGGCTGGTCACTTCGATGCGGGGAGCCAATGGCGGCTACCGGCTGGCGCGACCGCCACAGCATATTACTGCCGCCGACGTCATCGACGCCCTGGAAGGCCCTGTGTCCATAACGGAGTGCAGCGCCAGTGACGGCGATTGCGAGCATGAGGGCGTCTGCAGCGTCGGGGGCGCCTGGCAACGCATCAATGTGGCCATTCGTCGCGCCCTGCAGGACGTGACGCTCAATGACCTTGTACGCAGCAACAGCCCGGTACCGACATTTCGTTTTGCCGGCCTGCCAATCAACGTGGAAAACAATGGCAACTGAATCAGAAAATCTTGAGGGCCTGGTCAATCGACGCTACGAGCACGGCTTCGTAACCGACATCGAGACCGAGAGCCTCCCACCGGGCCTCGACGAGAACGTCGTGCGCGCCATCTCGGCACGCAAGAACGAGCCCGAATGGCTGCTCGAGTGGCGGCTGCAGGCCTATCGTCAATGGCTGGAAATGAAAGAGCCCGAGTGGGCGCACCTGCATTACCCGAAAATCGAGTACGACCAGATCTCGTACTATGCAGCCCCGAAGTCCGACGAAGATCGGCCCAAGAGCCTCGATGAGGTCGACCCGAAGCTGCTGGAAACCTACGACAAGCTCGGCATTCCCCTGCATGAAAGGGCGCGCCTTGCCGGCGTCGCTGTGGATGCGGTATTCGACAGTGTGTCAGTCGCAACGACGTTCAAGGACAAGCTGGCCGATGCCGGCGTCATTTTCTGCTCCTTCTCCGAAGCCGTCATCGAACACCCCGAACTCGTGAAGCAGTACCTCGGGTCCGTCGTACCCCGACGCGACAACTATTTTGCGGCGCTGAATTCAGCCGTCTTTAGTGATGGCTCGTTTGTATATATTCCGAAGGGCGTGCGCTGCCCCATGGAGTTGTCCACGTATTTCCGCATCAACGCCGCCAACACCGGTCAGTTCGAGCGCACCTTGATCGTGGCGGATGAAGGCAGCTACGTCAGTTACCTGGAAGGCTGCACGGCGCCCATGCGTGATGAGAACCAGCTGCACGCCGCCATCGTCGAACTCGTGGCGCTCGATGACGCCGAAATCAAGTATTCCACGGTCCAGAACTGGTATCCGGGCGACGAGAACGGGGTTGGGGGCATTTATAACTTCGTGACCAAGCGCGGCGACTGCCGCGGCAGGAACTCCAAGATTTCCTGGACGCAGGTCGAGACCGGTTCCGCGATTACCTGGAAATACCCGAGCTGCCTGCTACGCGGCGAAAATTCGGTCGGCGAATTTTATTCGGTGGCCGTGACCAACAACCGGCAGCAGGCCGATACCGGCACCAAGATGATCCATATCGGGCGCAATACGCGCTCGACGATCGTCTCGAAAGGCATTTCTGCCGGCAAGGCGCAGCAGTCTTACCGCGGCCTGGTACGCGTCATGCCGCAGGCGGCCGGCGCCCGCAATCATACGCAGTGCGACTCGTTGCTGATCGGTAAAGACTGCGGGGCGCACACGTTCCCCTACATGGAGATCAAGCACCCGTCGGCGAAAATCGAACACGAGGCAACAACATCCAAGATCTCGGCAGACCAGCTGTTCTACTGCCGCCAGCGCGGCATCTCGGAAGAGGATGCGGTGAATATGATTGTTAACGGCTTCTGCAAGGAAGTCTTCAAGGAACTCCCGATGGAATTTGCCGTAGAGGCCCAGGCGTTGCTCAACGTCAGCCTCGAAGGCGCCGTCGGCTAGGAAAAGACATGCTCGAAATCAAGAACCTCAAGAGTCGCATCGGCGACAGTGAAATCCTCCGCGGCCTGTCCCTGTCGGTCAACGCCGGCGAAGTGCATGCCATCATGGGCCCCAACGGCTCCGGCAAGAGCACGTTGGCGCAGGTGGTTGCAGGCCACGAGGACTACGAAGTCACGGGCGGTTCCGTGACCTTCAAGGGTCAGGACCTGCTGGAACTCGAACCCGAAGAACGCGCTCGCAACGGCATCTTCCTGGGCTTCCAGTACCCGGTCGAAATTCCGGGCGTTAACAATGCCTACCTCCTCAAGGCCGCGCTCAACGCGAAACGCAAACACCACGGACTCGACGAGATCGATGCATTTGAATTCCTGAAGCTCGCTAAAGAAAAAATGGCGACGCTCGGCATGGATCCGAAATTCCTGAATCGCGGTGTCAATGAAGGCTTCTCCGGCGGCGAAAAGAAGCGCAACGAGATCCTGCAAATGGCGATGCTGGAACCCGAGCTGGCGATTCTCGATGAAACCGACTCCGGTCTCGACATTGATGCGCTCAAGGCGGTTGCCCAGGGCGTCAATTCACTGCGGGGACCCGAGCGGGCCATCATCCTGGTTACCCATTACCAGCGACTGCTCGATTACATCGAACCCGACTTCGTACACGTGCTGTCGCAGGGACAGATCATCAAGTCGGGCGACAAGACGCTGGCCCACGAGCTCGAAGAAAAAGGCTATGACTGGGTTCGCGAGGCGGCAACCGGATGACCCGGCAGTCACAAGAGGAACTGCGCGAGATCGTTGGGCGCCTGCCGACGACGCGCGATGAAGATTGGAAGTACACCGATCTTTCGCGTGCGCGGGACATCACATCGCGCTGGCTCGATGCCGGCGCTGAGACCGTGGCGGCGGACATCGACGAGGAGATCGAACGCATTAGCGGCTCGATCGATGCAACCTGGTTTGTGATCGCCAATGGCGAACTGCGGCTGCCGGACGCTGCGTCGGGTATCAGCGCCGAGCGGCTGGACGACGTGCCCGCCGCCGCCAGCGCACTCGCAGAACTCAACTCGGCGCTGCTGGTCGACGGCCTTCGGGTTCGCATCGACGGCGCCCCCGACAAACCGGTCGGCCTGCTCTTTATTGACGGCGCGGCCGATGCGGCGACGTCACAGGCACGTGTCGAGATCGAATTTGCGGCAGGGGCCAGTGGTGAGGTCGTGGAGTACCACGCGTCCCAGGGCGCGCAGGACCACTACTCGAACACTATCGTCGCGATCACCGTTGGCGACAACGCCAACGCGGCGCATCTTCGCATCCAGTCACGTGACCTGCGGCATGTGCAAACGACGCATACCACCGTCAATACCGGACGCGACGCGCGCTTTAGGTCCGCCGGCTTCGACCTCGGCGGCGGGCTCGTGCGCAACGACCTCGTCATCGGTATCTCGAGCCCTGGTGCCGAGATTTCGTTCGATGGTCTTTACCTGGCTGGCGAGGGCCAGCACATTGACAACCACACGCGTGTCGATCACCGCGTCGGACCCGCGACATCGCGGCAAGAATATCGCGGTATTCTGAACGGGCGATGCCGCTGCGTCTGGAATGGCAAAGCCATTGTGCACACGGGCGCTGACGGTACCGACGCCGACCAGGCTAATCACAACCTGCTGCTTTCCGAGCGAGCTGAGATCGATGCAAAACCTGAACTCGAAATCTACACCGACGACGTAAAGTGCAGCCACGGAACGACCGTTGGGCAGCTGGACGAGACCTCCCTGTTCTACCTGCGCACCCGGGGACTGGACCGACAGCACGCAAAACAGGTACTAACGCATGCCTTCGCAGCGGGCCTCGTTTCTCGAGTTCCGGTCGAATCAGCCAGGAACATCGTCAGCGAGCTGGTCGAGGCGCGCCTGCGCGACATCATCCATTCGGACGAGGATTTTTCCTAATGGGCGCAGTCGCCAAGACCGTAACCGCTACCGATTGGCGCGCTGACTTTCCGGCGCTTGACCAGTCGGTCCACGGGCAAGCGCTCATCTACCTCGACAGCGCGGCGTCGGCACAGCAGCCCGCCGCCGTAATTGATGCGGTAGCGCGCTACCAGCGCGAGGATCATGCCAACGTCCATCGCGGCGTACACACGCTCAGCCATCGTGCAACTGAAGCGTATGAAGGCGCCCGCGACAAGATTCGGGGATTCATCAACGCGAAGTCCCGTAGCGAGATCGTCCTGACCAGCGGCACGACCGAGTCGATCAACCTCGTGGCACAAAGCTTCTGCCGCCCACGCCTGCAACCAGGCGACAAGATCCTGATTACCCATCTTGAGCACCATGCCAACATCGTCCCCTGGCAACTGGTTTGCGAACAGACCGGCGCCGAGCTGATAGTGGCGCCCATCAATGAGCGTGGCGAAGTCGAACTCGATTCCCTGCTGGACTTGATCGATGACAGGGTCTTCCTTATCGGCATGGCCCATGTGGCCAACGCCCTGGGCACGGTCTGCCCCGTCGAAAAGGTCATTGAACATGCGCGGCAGCGCGGCATTCCGGTCCTGATCGATGGCGCGCAGGGTGTCCCGCATCTTGACGTCGACGTACAGGCTCTGGATTGTGATTTCTACGCGTTCTCCGGCCACAAGATGTTCGGGCCGACCGGTACGGGTGTCCTGTATGGCCGCGAGGCAATCCTGGACGCCATGCCACCGTGGCAAGGCGGCGGCGACATGATTCTCGAAGTCAGTTTTGACAAGACGATCTACAACGAACTGCCGTACAAGTTCGAAGCCGGGACGCCGAATATCTCCGGTGTCGTTGGTCTTGGTGCGGCCGTCGACTATCTGCAGTCCATCGGCATGCCGACGATCGCTCGTTACGAACAGGAATTGCACGACCACATGGTTGCCAGGCTCAAGAACGTCGACGGCATGCGCCTGATTGGGGAAGCACGCCACAAGGCCAGTGTGCAGTCTTTCCTGCTGGACGATATTCATTCGCATGACCTGGGCACTATTCTCGACCACCAGGGCGTCGCGATCCGCACCGGCCATCACTGCGCCATGCCGGTCATGCAGTTCTTCGGGGTGCCAGGAACGTGCCGGGCGTCGCTCGCGTTCTACAACAATCGCGACGATATCGAGCAGCTGGTCGCCGCGCTCGAAAAGGCCAGAGAGCTTTTTGCATGAACGACGCGGCGCGCGATATGCAGGACCTGTACCGTGAATTGGTCATCGATCATTCGCGCAACCCCCGGCATTTCGGGCGCCTTGAAAACGCTACCCACACTGCGGACGGCATCAATCCTCTGTGTGGCGACAAGCTCAGACTCTATTTCCGCGTTGGCGCAGGCGGCAGAATAGAATCTTCGAGCTTCGAGGGTTCTGGTTGCGCCATTTCCATCGCCTCGGCGTCGCTGCTGACAGAAGCGGTCACCGGGCTCGAGGTCGACGACGCGAAGCACTGCTCATCCACGGTAACCTCCCGTCTGACGACCGCTATGCCCTACGCAGATCTCGACGCGCGCCTTGAGAACCTCAAGGCGCTCGACGGGGTGCGCGCCTACCCGTCACGCGTCAAATGCGCAACGCTCGCCTGGCATGCCCTGCATGCGGCGCTCAGCAATGATATGAAACCGGCTACCACGGAGTAGATTGCCAATGTTCGGTCACACTAATGAACCCGTAAACCTGGTACGTGACGTCAGCGCGATCATCATCCCCGTGGGAGAAGTGGTTACCTTACGCGAAGGAACCGAGGGGTTTATCACCCAGGCCCTGGGTGGCAGCTTCACCGTATACGTCGAAGGCAACCTGTTTCGGATTTCAGGCACCGATGCGGATGCGCTGGGCAAGGAACCCGTCCCGCCACCGGCTATTCCTGAAAACGCGACAGATAAAGACATCGAGAGCGTGATCTGGGAGCAATTGAAGACCTGTTATGATCCGGAGATTCCCGTCGATATCGTCAATCTCGGCCTGGTTTACCGATGCGACGTCACACCGCTCGGCAACGGCCAGCGCTCTGTGAGCGTCGACATGACGCTCACGGCACCTGGCTGCGGCATGGGTGACGTGCTGGTGCAGGACGCGCGCGAAAAGATTGCGGTCATTCCGACCGTTGCCGACGTCACGGTGGAACTCGTATTTGATCCGCCGTGGAATGTCGGCATGATGACGGACGAGGCCCGGCTGCAAACAGGGCTGATGTAATTTCTAGATAAAGGCCTTACATCGTTGAAAATACTAACAATCGTAAGACACGCTAAGTCCAGTTGGAAAGACTCCAGCCTGCCGGATGACAAGCGACCGCTGAATCGTCGCGGTGAACGCGACGCGCCGGAAATGGGCAGGCGCATTCAGGAACACGGCATTCGACCCTCGCTCATCGTCTCCAGCCCCGCGAATCGAGCCTGGACGACAGCCAAGGTCGTCGCCGAAGCCATCAACTATCCCCGCGAGTTCCTGCAGAAGGAAGACCGCCTTTACCTCGCATCGCTCGACGATATTCTCGATGTCGTCGTTGCCCAAGACAACGGTTTCAACAATCTCATGGTGGTCGGGCACAATCCCGGCCTCACCGACTTCACCAACTTCCTGGTTCCCGGCCTGACCAACAACCTGCCGACCGCGGGCGTCGTCAGCGTCCAGATCGACCAGGACAACTGGTCACTGTATGAACGGCCCGCGACCGAGCTGCTGGTGCACGATTGGCCGAAGAAGTCTGCGCCGTAGGCGGCCCTCCTGTACTCAATCAGGCCCTCGCGGCCTGCTGCCTTTTTCTCCTGCGCTGCGCGAAGAACCAGAGCGCATAGAGCAAGACGAACGAAACAATCGTCAGGATGATCTTGTTCATCAGCAGGATATCGTACTCACGGACAGCCCCGCCCAACGTAAATGATGGCGCCGACCACCAGCTGAGTTCGACGAAACCCGGCAGAATCAGTGACATTCCGGCCCACTCAATTCCTCGCATGTAGAGAACCGATCCGACACCGATCAGAATCAGTCCCGCGACCGAGAAAATCCAGATATCCCTGATTTCTCGTGTGACGTTTTCTCGCTGCCGAAGCTCTGATGCAAGCGCATCATGGCGTGCAAAAAGGTCCATGTGTCTCTGCCGCATCGTGAACTGGTCCTCGGGAGGGTCGGACTTGCGTATTTCCTCGATCTTCGCGCTCGTCGCCTCGTACTCTGCGAGGAGCTCCTCGGTAGATTCTTCCATTCGTACTTGCTCTTGCACGGCATAGAAGGCTGTCCCGGGCTCCACGATCGATTCCTCGATACCAATGGAATAAACGTGCACGTGACGAATGGCCTGTGTGCTTAACAAACAGCCGAAGATCAGAAGAAACGTGACTTGCAGCGCTTTCATGGCATACCTCCTTCTCACTCGGATCAACCCTGTTGGGCAAGGCCGGCAGCCCGGCTGTCTTGGGGTCCTTCGTGGCGTAGCAGAATGCGTCGCGGAGGAAGCGAGGACCCGTGGCTTTGCGTCACTGACTTTGGTCAGGTTTGCCTTTGCCTGAGTAATTATGAACCGCGGGAAACGCGCGTCAATTCTGGCTAGTACATAGACGTGCAGCGAAGCCCGGATCACAGGGCGCGATAGACAGGATCAGCCCCGGCCTCACCGACTTCACCAACTTCCTGGTTCCCGGCCTGACCAACAACCTGCCGACCGCGGGCGTCGTCAGCGTCCAGATCGACCAGGACAACTGGTCACTGTATGAGCGACCGGCAGCAAAGCTCGTTGTCCACGACTGGCCAAAGAAAACGGCTGCCTAGTACCACGCAGGGACTCATTCGGCTTGCTCTCCAATCAGGTTAAGCGCGGCTTCCAGCGCCGGGTCGCGGCCGGCACGGAATGCCGCAACCGTTAGCGGGGCTTCAATGTCGGGCGTAACACCAAGCCCGGGTTCAATCGCCGTGGTGTTGTTGTAGATGCGAAAGAACGGCAGTCGTGCCCTGACGCCGCTCTCCGGTAAGGTCAGCGTAAACAGGAGTCCGGCGGTCGGCCCCTCAGCGCTGCCACCGGTCTTTTCGCCTACGAGCGTCGCGCGCCCCAATCCATTGAGTACCGCAATCAGGTTGGTGCTGCCCGACGAATTGCCGGAACTCGTGAGAATAACCAGTTCTCCCTCGAATGCAGAATGGTCCGGCCGCACCGTATCCAGGTCATCGGTGAAGAAGCGCCGCAGCGAATAAGTCCCGTCCGGGTTCGCACGAAACGCAAAACGGGACGGGTTCAACGCACGCTTGTCCCACGTGTCCAGATGGGGTCTCAGGCCGTTGAGATCGAGGGTGGCGGCGCGCATGTCTGTCTTGATCTGCAGCTTGCGACCAATGAGATGCGCAACAAGCCGCTGACTCGCGTCAGTTGAGCCGCCCCCGTTCTTGCGCAGGTCGAGAATCAGCGAGTCGCGACCTTCTTCCCTGATCGTCTCAAAAATCGGGCCGTAGATAGTATCCGGATCGACCGGACTGCGATAATTCACGAACGTATCGACGCTCAAGTAGGCACTTTTGTCGCCGATCCTTTCGAAAGATACGGCGTCTTTGAAGTTTCTCCTGGTGCCAGACTGGTCGCCTAGCGCAGTCCAGGCGTCGAAGGTGAGACGCCCGACAGCCAGTGTGCGCCGTTCGCCGTCTACCGTCCGAATGTCCAGTTCGGCCATAGGCCCTACCGGCCACAACAGCGCACCGAAATGGTCGACAGCACCGCCCATGAATTCCAGCGATTCGGACACACCGCCGCGGCGTGACCAATCTGTATAGCCATCAACGGGAATGTATGGCGACACCGCGGCAACAACAGTGCTTAGCGAGCGACCGTCGATTGCGAGGATTTCATCGCCGAAAGACAGGCCCGAAGTCTCGCCCGGGAAGGATACAATGCCGCGTCCCTCGATAAGCTGCCAGCGAAATGGCAGGTATACCGGCTCAACCTCACGCCTGATCCGCAACGTCCTGGGAAGCTCTGCCTTGGTATGGTCACAACGGATTACTACCAGAGCGCGTTCGACAGCGAGGTAAAAGTCGCCCAGCGACAGGCCATCGCCGGCCTCGGCCTGATCGATGATCTGCTGCCAGGCAGCACGCATTTCGTCCTTCGACGCGTAACGAGTGTAGCCCGGATGGACACGGGCATAGGCCGATTCGGCGAGTTTGATGTCCGCGCGAACCTGGGCCGGGGTCAGCCAGTCGTTGTCCTTCTCCTGCGCGGTCGCCGCAGCGAAAAATGCCGCGGAAAGGGCAATCGCCAGCATCTTGGTATGCAGTCTCATGAACTCCTCCGATTTTCCTGGGAGTATCGGGCGAGCAGCCAGGCGTGTCGTCGCAATCTACTAAATAGCCGCAGTTTTATGGGAATTGAGACGTCTGGGCGCGCCTGTAGGCGCTCGGTGTCAGCCCGCTGAACAGCTTGAAGGCGCGGTTGAAACTGGCCTTCGAGCCGAAACCGGATGCCATGGCAACGTCCAGCAGGCTCATGCGCCCCTCATCCAGCAGGACCTTGGCATGTTCGACGCGTAGTCCATTGATGAAACTGCTGAAACTGAGTCTGAAGCCCTGGTTGAGGGCGCGCGACACGTAGGCCTGGTTCATGCCGAAACGACGCGCGAGCTCCTGCAGTGAAAGACCCGGCTGGAGGTGCCAGCCGTTTTCGAGGACAGCCGCCTGCAGCCGCAGCCCTTCTGCAGACCAATCGCGTTCGCTGCGGTCCCGGCTCCTGGTCGCTGCAGGTCCACGGGGTTCGGCCATCTTTGGATACGGCCGCTGAATTCGGGCCAATGCCTCTAGCGAGACGAAGAACAGTAGAACAAACACAGAGAATTCCGCCCAGAAACGCTCGGCGTAATTGAGACCGATTATCCTGCCAAGAAAGTTCTCAAGCGCCCAGACTACGACCAACGGCACACCGATGGCGATCAGGTGCATCAGCCAGGCCGGATCGAAGGCATCGTCATCCGAGTAGTGGTCTTGCAGCCAGGCGAGATAGCGTGTCCGCATGCGCCAGATTGCGAACAGCGCCCACGCCATGAGCCCGAGGCCGGCATAAAACACCGCTGGTAGAACATAGGGGTAGTGCACCGCTTCATTGAACGCCCATTTTGCGGTGTGATCGCCAAGAAACAGGAATGCCCATAGCTGATAAATCCAGTACACGGCACCGGGCAGGAGCAGCCACCAATAGTGCCCGTTCGGTTGGCCGAGCATCAGAGCCCGGGCATGAAAAAATACCAGCGGACCCAGTAGCAGCGTCATCTGGACCGGCAAGAAGG
Source organism: Chromatiales bacterium (assembly GCA_004282875.1). Classification (GTDB taxonomy): domain Bacteria; phylum Pseudomonadota; class Gammaproteobacteria; order Steroidobacterales; family Woeseiaceae; genus UBA1847. Next base: position 26,850 of record SHLT01000016.1, read on the forward strand.
TCAGTCCGGGCCATACGTCGAACGCTCCCGCGAAACCGGCCACGACGGGGATTCCGGACACAACGGCGGCCATGACGAGGGCACCCAGCCACGCGACGGCGCGTCGCTCGATCTTTCGCGAATAGAGATACCCGAGGGGAATCATGGCGCACAGCATGATGATTGCCAGCATGGCGCTGCGCCAGTTCATGACCAGGGTGTGAGATTCTTCCATACGGCATGATGTTGGCTGCAATGGAGCAGCTATTGCAAGGAGTCAGCCAGCCCGGACGGCGATCGAGTGGTTTGTTGCTAGCACTCCGGAACGTTTACGGCCAGACCACCCTGCGAAGTTTCCTTGTAGTGCGAGGACATGTCCTCGCCGGTCTGGCGCATCGTCTCTATTACCTGATCCAGTGTGACCTTGTGCGTGCCGTCACCATGCATGGCAAGCTTCGCTGCATTGATCGCCTTGACGGCTCCCATCGCGTTGCGCTCGATACACGGGATTTGCACGAGTCCGCCAATCGGGTCGCAGGTCAGGCCGAGGTTGTGCTCCATCCCGATTTCCGCGGCCTCCTCGACGTGGTCGTTGGAGCCGCCCAGGGCCGCGGCGAGTCCGCCGGCCGCCATGGAGCAGGCAACACCGACTTCGCCCTGGCACCCCATCTCCGCACCCGAGATCGACGCATTGACCTTGTAGAGAATGCCAATGGCCCCGGCGGTCAGCAGAAACTTGCGAATGCCGTCCTTATCCGCCTCCGGCACGAAATCGACGTAGAAACGCAGAACGGCAGGAATGATCCCTGCCGCGCCGTTTGTCGGTGACGTCACCACCCGGCCGCCGGCGGCGTTTTCCTCGTTCACGGCGATGGCGTAAACGTTCACCCATTCCATGGCGTCCAGCGTCTGCGGTGTCCCGCGCTGCTTGAGGCTCCTGGCAACCTTCGCGGCACGCCGCAACACCGACATCTGGCCCGGGAGGACCCCCTCTGTCCGCATGCCCCGCTCGATACAAGCGTTCATCGCTTCCCAGATTCCGTCAATGCCTGCGTCCAGCGACGCCGCGTCACGCCAGGTCTGCTCGTTCCTGCGGACCAATTCGGCAATGCTCAGGCCGTGCTCAGCCGCAAGTGCGAGCAGCGACTCACTCGTCGAATAGGGCAGAGGCGGTTCCTGGTCATTCGCTGCGGCTTCAGGTTCGTCATTACGCGCGATGAACCCGCCGCCGAGCGAGAAATAGTCATCGCTGCGCAGCTCGGTGCCTTGCCCGTCAAGCGCCGCGAAGCGCATACCGTTGGTGTGACGATCCAGCTGCTGCTCGTAGTTGAAATCGATATTGATACGGCCCTCGGCGCGCACGGCCTCGAGGATGCCGGCGACGGCATCCGGGTCGACCGTTTCCGGCTTCTCACCGGACAGGCCGAGCAGAATCGCCGAGTCGGTGCCATGCCCCTTGCCGGTCCAAGCCAGCGATCCGTACAAGGTCACGTCATAGGACGCGACGTCCAGCTGACTCACATCCTCGGCGAACGCGCGAGCGGCTTTCATCGGCCCGACCGTATGAGAGCTGGACGGGCCGACGCCTATCTTGAAGATGTCGAAGACACTGACCGCCGCCATCAATCGGAGCCGAGCGTCAGCAGGCTGGCGTTACCGCCCACCGCCGAGATGTTGTTGCTTAGCGTGAACTCCGTGCCGAAGCGCTGCACGTAGTGAGGACCACCCGCCTTGGGCCCGGTTCCGGAGAGCCCCCTGCCTCCAAATGGCTGCACACCGACGACCGCACCAATCATGTTGCGGTTGACGTAGAGGTTGCCTGCGCCGCAATCGGCGGCGAGGCCCGCTACCCGGGAATCGATACGACTGTGCAGACCCATGGTGAGGCCGAAGCCCGTGCCATTGACGGCTGCCACGGTCTTGTCCAGATCGCGTCCCTTGAACTTTACGACGTGCAGAATCGGGCCGAACTGCTCTTCGGTCAGGGCCCCGATATCGTCAATCTCAACCAGGGTCGGCGCAAAGTAGGTACCGCGCTGCGTTGCATCCGGCAACGGACAGCGATAAACGACGTTCTGTTCCTTCTTCATGCGCGCGACGTGCGCACCCAGGATCTGCCTTGATGGGTCATCAATGCACGGTCCGACGTCCGTCGAAAGGTGCCGCGGATCGCCAATCGTCAGCTCTTCCATATAGCCCTTAAGCAGGTCCAGCGTGCGCGGCTCGATGTCCTCCTGTACGCACAGGAGACGCAGCGCCGAACACCGCTGGCCGGCGCTGTTGAAGGCCGAGAAAATGCTGTCGTGCACGACCTGCTCGGGCAGCGCGGAACTGTCGACGAACATGGCGTTCTGGCCGCCGGTTTCGGCGATCAGCACGCCGATCGGGCCATCCCTGTGCGCCAGGGTCTGGTTGATCGTCTGGGCGACCTCGGTCGAACCGGTGAACACCACGCCGGCTACGCGCGGATCGGCGACGGCACGGCTACCAATCAGCCGGCCGCTGCCGGGCGTGAAATGCAGCACCTCGGTCGGCACCCCGGCCTCGTGCAGCAACTGTATCGCCCGGTAGGCGACGAGTGGCGTTGGTGCGGCCGGCTTGGCCAGCACCGCGTTACCGGCCGCCAGCGCAGCCGTCACCTGCCCGGTGAAAATGGCCAGCGGGAAATTCCACGGGCTGATTGCAATAAACACGCCACGACCGCGCATGCTGTAAGTGTTCCGTTCACCGGTCGGCCCCGGCAACACGATCGGCTCACCGAAGTGCTTCCTCGCCTGGGCTCCGTAGTAGCGCATGAAGTCCACCGCTTCGCGCAGCTCGGAGATTGAGTCCGGAATACTGCGACCGCCCTCCGTGACACAGAGTCTCAGGAGTTCGTCACTGTGTTTCTCGTACAAATCTGCCGCACGGTCCAGAATGTCCGCCCGCTCATTGCCGCCAAGCCGGTCCCAGGCCGGCTGTGCAGCAACCGACAGCTCTATCGCCTTATCGACGTGCTCTTCCGTCGCCTGGTGGCATACACCAACAACCTCGGACGTATTCGACGGGTTGACCGACGGCTCCTCGCGACCGTCAACCTCTTTACCGCCAACAATCGGCTTCGCTGTAATCGTCTTCTTGCTCGCCGCCTCCAGTTCAGCGAGCAGTTGCCTGCTGACACTGCGGTCGGGAAGATTAACGCCGCGCGAGTTATTACGCTCGGGCTGAAAGATATCGGCCGGCGCCGGAATCCGGTCGTGCGCTGCGTAGTTGTGGGCGGCGGCTGTTACCAGCGGATCTGCCACGATGTCCTGGACGTCGATCGACTCGTCCGCAATCTTGTTCACGAACGACGTGTTCGAGCCATTCTCCAGCAGACGGCGCACCAGGTACGGCAGGAGGTCTTCGTGGTTTCCGACCGGGGCATACACGCGGCACGGTCGATCGTGTTTCTCCGGATCGACCACTTCAGCGTAGAGCTCTTCGCCCATACCGTGCAGGCGCTGGAATTCATAATCCCGCCTCGAACCCGCATAGTGCAGCACACTGGCCAGCGTGTGTGCGTTGTGCGTTGCGAACTGCGCATAGATCTTGTCGCCCGCATCGAGTGCAGCTCGCGCAGCAGCGAGGTAGGACACGTCGGAATGGGATTTACGCGTATAGACCGGGTAGCTCTGAAGGCCCAGCTCCTGAGCCCATTTCACTTCGCTGTCCCAGTAGGCGCCCTTGACCAGGCGCACCGGAATACGTCGCCCTACTTCGCCGGCAAGGTCGATCAGGAACCGCATGCAATCGCGGCCGCGTCGCTGGTAAGTCTGCAGCGCAACGCCGAATCCCTCCCAGCCGGACAATGCCGGGTCACGATAAACGCGCTCAAAAATTCCAAGCCACATTTCCAGGCGATGGGCCTCTTCAGAGTCAATGGTCAGCCCGATGCCCACGTCCTTTGCGTGCTTCGCAAGCTCGAGCACGGCCGGCACGAGTTCGGCCATGACGCGTTCTTCCTGGGAATACTCATAGCGGGGATGCAACGCCGATAGCTTGACCGAGATACCGGGCGCTGCGAACACGTCGGGCGCGTCGATCTGGGGCCCTTCCGCGATGCTCTTGATACCGTCGTGGTAGTTGTCCAGGTAGCGCTGCGCATCCGTTGCGGTCAGGGCCGATTCACCAAGCATGTCGAAGGAATACCGATACGGCAGGTCGGTGCTTTTCATTGCTCGCCTGAGCGCCTCGCCGATATTGCGCCCCATGACGAACTGGTGGCCCATGATCTTCATTGCCTGGCGCATTGCCGTGCGGACAACCGGCTCGCCCGCCCGGCTCACGAGTTTGCCAAGCAGCCTGGCCGGATTTCCTTTCTCGATATCATCGAGGGTCAGGATCTTGCCCGTCAGCATAAGGCCCCAGGTCGACGCATTGACGAATAGCGAATCGCTCGACCCGACATGGTCCTGCCACTTGGCAGACGTTATCTTGTCCGCGATCAGGCGGTCGGCTGTATCAGCATCCGGGATACGCAGCAGCGCCTCGGCGATACACATGAGCAGTACGCCCTCGTCCGAGGAGAGGTCGTATGTCTTGAGGAACGCCTCGATGCCACCGTCATTCTTCGTATTCTTGCGCACGGCGCGCACCAGCTGCGCCGCCGTGTTCAGGATATTCTCGCGTGCCGCTTCACCGGGATCCGCCTCGGCGGCCAGCGCCCGTACGATGGCCTGCTCATCGGCAAGGTAGTTGTCGTTGATGTAAGGAATGCTGCTTTCGCGCGCAGCTGGCTGATCGATGAAGCTCATGAAAAACTCCGTACGTCCACTTCCAGTGGATTCGCGTTAGCGCCCTGTGAAAGGGCCCGTGGCGGGCGATTATAGGGTATTAATAACGAGACAGGCACTCGTATTGATCCGGATTTTCAGCCTTTCCCGCGGTTCCTGTCCCGCAGCCTGCGGCGCGTATGTTTGTCGGGCCGGCCTGGTGTCGTCGCCAACTGCAGACGATCGCTGCGCAGGTCGGCCACGTGGCTCTTGCGCGCCGCGACGCTGTCCTCGGATTCGGTGTAGCAGGCCTGCGCCTCGGACGCCGGGCCGCGCCGCACAGGTATGTCCTCGACCATCATTTCATAGGTCAGCTGATTCCTGACCAATCGAATACGGTCTCCAATCGCAACCTTCGCCGAGCTGCGGGCACGCTCGCCGTTGAGGCGCACGTGCCCGCCCTGCACCGCCGCGCTCGCAGCCGACCGCGTCTTGTAAAAGCGCGTGAAAAATAGCCAGCGGTCCAGCCTCAGGCTGCGGTCTGCCACAATCGATCTCCGTCTTCGTACTGATATACTTTGCTTCCTTCGAACCCTGAGAGCAAACCCAGTGCCTGCCGAATTCCTTGCCACCCTCGCGGAACAAACCGAAGCCCTTCGCAACGAAGGCCTGTTCAAACAAGAACGACTGATCGCCGGTCCCCAACAAGCCGCGATTAAGGTGCAGTCAAACGGCGATACCGCCGAAGTGTTGAACCTCTGCGCGAATAACTACCTTGGACTCGCGAACCACCCCGACGTCATCGCCGCTGCGCACAAGGCGCTGGACGAATACGGCTACGGAATGGCGTCGGTGCGCTTTATCTGCGGTACGCAGACGATTCACAAGGCGCTCGAAGACCGTATCAGCAGCTTTCTGGGTACCGAGGATACGATCCTGTACCCGTCGTGCTTTGATGCCAACGGAGGCCTGTTCGAAACGCTGCTCGGACCCGAGGATGCCGTAATCAGCGATGTCCTGAACCACGCCAGCATCATCGACGGCATCCGGCTGTGCAAGGCGAGCCGGTTTCGATATGCGAACAACGACATGGCCGATCTGCGGGCACAGCTCGAAGCAAGCAAACAGGCCAACGTTCGCCTGATCGTGACCGACGGCGTATTTTCCATGGACGGCACCATCGCCAACCTCGAAGGCATTTGCGATCTCGCCGACGAGTATGACGCGCTGGTCATGATTGATGATTGTCACGCAGCCGGGTTCATGGGCAAACACGGCAAGGGTACGCATGAGTATCACGACGTCATGGGACGCATCGACATCATCACCGGGACACTTGGCAAAGCACTCGGTGGCGCATCGGGCGGTTACACGTCGGGACGCAAGGAAATCGTAGGCTGGTTGCGCCAGCGCTCGCGACCCTACCTCTTTTCAAACTCGGTAGCGCCGATGATCGCGGCCTCCTCCATTGCTGTACTCGACCTGCTCGAGCAAGACAACACCCTGCAGCAGCAGCTGCACGAAAATGCTGCCTATTTCCGCGAGCAGATGACCGCACGTGGTTTCGACCTGAAGCCTGGCGAACACCCGATCATCCCGGTGATGCTGGGTGACGCGAAACTCGCGACGACCATGGCCGACAAACTATTGGAGCGTGGCATCTATGTCATCGGATTCTCGTTCCCGGTCGTACCGAAAGGCCAGGCACGGATTCGCACGCAAATGTCGGCCGGCCTGACTCGTAAACAACTCGACAAGGCGATTGCCGCGTTCACTGAGGTCGGTCGCGAACTTGGGGTTATCTCATGAAAGCACTCGTCAAGGCGAAAGCGGAACGCGGCATCTGGATGGAAGACATCGACAAGCCGCACGTCGGTCACAACGATGTCCTGATCAAGGTCAAGCGCACCGCAATTTGCGGCACGGACATTCACATCTTCAAGTGGGACGACTGGGCTCAGGCGACGATCCCGGTGCCGATGGCCGTGGGTCACGAATTCAGTGGCGAAATCGTTGATATGGGGATCGAGGTAAAGGGCTTCGAGATTGGCGATCGGGTCTCCGCCGAAGGACACATCACCTGCGGTTACTGCCGCAACTGCCGGGCCGGACGTCGCCACCTGTGCATGAATACCGTCGGCGTTGGCGTGAACCGCCCCGGCGCTTTTGCGGAATATCTGTCAGTTCCTGCCTTCAACGCTTTCAAGCTTCCCGACGCCATCACGGATGAGATGGCGTCGATTCTCGATCCGCTCGGCAATGCAACGCACACTGCCTTGTCGTTCGACCTCGTCGGCGAAGACGTGCTGATTACAGGCGCTGGTCCTATCGGCATCATGGCCGTTGCGATCGCACGCTACGCTGGTGCGCGCCACGTGGTCATCACCGACGTCAACGACTATCGCCTGGACCTTGCCCGCACGATGGGAGCGACGCGCGCGATTAACGTCACCTCAACGTCGATCGATGAGACCATGAAAGAACTCGGCATGGTCGAGGGCTTCGACGTAGGCATGGAAATGTCGGGTAACCCGCAGGCGTTTCGCGACATGCTCCGTACGATGCACCATGGCGGGAAGGTTGCGATTCTGGGAATCCCGCCCGGCGACATGGCCGTCGACTGGAACGACGTCATCTTCAAGGGCCTGATCCTGAAGGGCGTCTACGGCCGCGAGATGTTCGAGACCTGGTACAAGATGTCCAGCATGCTGCAAAGCGGCCTCAACATGGAGCCGATTATCACGCATCACTTCGACATCGATGAGTTTCAGCCGGCGTTCGAACTCATGGAATCCGGACAATCCGGTAAAGTCATCCTGCACTGGAATTGATCAACGCCCTCCGCATCCTGTTATTGCTGACCTGCTGTACAGCGCAGGCGACGGACGTTGTTGCGTATTCGAACTTCGCGAAGAGACAGGGTGGCATTGCCGCGGCCTGGGCCAACGGCGCGGATGGCGTCGAGATAGATGTACGCGTTTCAACGGACGGTACCGTCTACGTGTTCTACGATGGCCTGCTCGAGACACCGGGGCTGGACGATCGAACGTACAGCGAAATTCTCGAAACCTACACCTACGACCTTCCGACGCTGGCCGCGCTACTGCGTGACGCGCCACATTCCGGTTACTTTGTTTTCGACCTCCGTATTTCAGACATGGAACGCGTCGGCTTCGCAGTTGCCGCAATCCGGCTGAGCCAGATCCCAACCGAGCAAATTGTCCTTCAGAGTGACGACATCGATGTGCTGGCGGCGGTCAGGGAGCTATGGCCGGAAGTCACGCGGTCTTACGCATCCACAACGCACGGCATCTTACCGTTCGTAGCCCCGGCATCCCCGTCCGAACTGGCCGGCTTACTGGCCGCGAACGAGATCGACCGCGTCAGCCTGAAAGGCAGGCTCTTGCTGGATGCCGAGTTCATCAAAACCCTCAAACTCAAGGGCCTGGAGGTCCACGTCTGGACAATAAATTTCGGCGCTCGAATTGAACATTACCTGCAGCTGGACGTTGATGGCATCGTTACCAGGCGCCCCAGCACCGTCAGAAAAGAGATCGGGCGATTTATCAGGGCGTCGGCACGTCCTCGAACCGCAATCTTTCCGCGGGCGCGCATTGTTACCACGGACCCGAATCTGCACTACTACAGGCAAATCCGGGAATCGGTCCTGGACCCGAAGTCGCAATCCGATACCCTATTTCACGCTCCACAGCCATCGCAGGTCCCGGTGCAGGTTGCCTGCCATGAAATCGAGCGCCTCGGCGTGATAGTGGATGTCGTGCACACGTTGCCAAAATCAGACTACGCCAGCGAACTGGCCTGGGCGAACCGAACCGGCCGAGCGCTCATTCAATACTATTGGACTCACTCCGCTTACCCGGACGACGATCGCATCTTCTACTCGCGAAGCCGAGTCTATCCGCGTCGCCAGAGCTTCGTCACGGCCGGAACCATGGGGCTAAAACAGAAACATCGGCTGGACGGCACTATCAAAGTGCGAATCACGCAAGACGAGACGGATATTTACGAAACCACGTTCAATCTCGTTGGATGCGAAAACGACCGCTAGTTTCCTAGGGCAGCTGACCTGTCGCAAAGAAGAAGACAACAAGCATTGCCAGCAGGACAACAGATACCGGGATTTTGTAGGTGAAGAACATTACGCCCTCCTGTGGTTTGGCTATAGACCATGTCGGCAGCCCGGCGATCTTGGGTCCTTCGTGGCGTTGCAGAAAGCGTCGCGGAGGAAGCGAGGACCCGTGGCTTTGCGTCACTGGCTTTTGCCAGATTTGCCCTTTCGCGACCTTAGTATGCCCGAGGGTGTGCAACTGTCAATTCGGTAAAGTGCTTATCGTTCACGTCAACTTAAGTAATTCCCAGAATTGACTGCGTCTGCCAGGAGCGCAAACTACGTACCGCGACAAAGGCAAATTCGATGAAAGTCGAAGACGCAAAGCCACGGGTCCTCGCTTCCTCCGAGATGTATCAGGCAGCTTCACGAAGGACCCAAGATCGCCGGGTTGCCGCGTTGAGCGGAGTACAACCTATCCGCAAAGGAGAAGGCGATGAAAATTTCACCATCAAGATTCATGGCGGCTACTGCCGCTTGTTTGACCCTGTCCGCGGCCGGTGCGTTTGCTAATCCCTACGTCGTCAACTGCGACGAGGGCGATCTATTGCAGGACGCGCTGGGCAAAGCCGCAGGCTCTGCAAAGCTGATCGAGATCAATGTTTACGGTACGTGCTACGAAGATCTTAGGTTCAGCCGTGACGATGTCAGGATCTACGGCGACGGCAACACGACCATTGTGGGTACTGCCCGCTTCTTTAGTGCCAAGGGCGTCTGGTTTGAGGACGTCAATTTCACGGGACCCGGTGACGGCCTGAGAATTGTTGACGGCAGGATTCGGTTAATCAGATCCCATATATCGGGCAACATCGGCGACGGCATACTCGTTACCCAGAACGGAACGATCAACCTCACCGGCTGCTTCGTCGAGCACAACAGCGGAGCCGGCATAGTGCTCAATAATGCATCGACTCGCATTCGCAATACGCAGGTTACGAACAACGGCGCTGACGGAATTGTGGTGACAAACAATGCAGCATTGAACTTCGCCGGCGGCGGGATCAACTACCACGAAAACGGATTCGGAATTCGCGCCTCGAACAGCTCGTCGATTGACCTGAGCGACACCCATATCGGTGTCAGCAATCCTGTCGGGATCGGCCTGAGCCTGGGATCGACGGGGATTACCGATAATTCCTACGCGAATGCCAACGCCGAGATCGGAATTTTGCTGGAGACTAACTCCGCACTGGAGTTCAACGGCGGCGGTATTTCATGGAATGGCCTCTATGGCGCCTATGCGAGATCGCATTCGACCCTCAGCCTCAGTGGTGTCAGCGTCGACAACAACGCGGCCCATGGCATTGTTGTCGAATCCGACGCCGCATTGTTTGCCGGGGACGGCACGCGTGTTGAGTACAACACGGCAGGTGATAGCGTGCAGATCGAGTGCCGCGACAAGGAATCGAGCATCGACATCGATGGCTCAGTGGTCGTTACTCCCCCGATGATCAACTGCCCTGACCCGGACTTCTGAGTTCGGTTGGCTGGTGCCCGGCCAAAGCC